>JANMHA010000213.1:0-12424 GCA_031374925.1 Pirellula sp.
GCAGCAAGTTCAGCGACTTGTTTCTCAAGTTCCTTGCAGCGGGTACAATCCGGTTGTGGCGAGTCTGTTTCCATCGCTACAACATAACCCAGACCGTCGGTCAATTAAAATATCAGTTTACCCCCGGTAAACACGTACAGCAAAACGTGAGTACTTCGCGAGGGATTTAAGGGATGTCGTACTGGTCGCCGTTCTAAAGTCGTACGAATCCGATAGTAATCAACCAATTCCAAGGTCCCAAATCGGACTTGTAAAAGGCATTGCAGGGCCTTTGCTCGATAGCATGATCAAGCAAGAGATGTCAGTTGGTTTTGAGGCCTTGGTGCCGAAGTTCGGAGAAGACTCTTTTGAAAGAGTTGTTAAGCGCATAACCAAAGATCAGAAAAAGAATCAGTTGAACCGTCGACTTACTGAACAATACGATGCGTTCCTAGGTAGGACGGAGAACTTATCCGAAGAACTGATATCGGCAGTGAGGACTGTCAATGAAGAGTTTATGATTTGGATCAAGACGCACAGCGAATCTCTGCCAAACATTGCGTGGGAAGCATTGGAACGAATGACGGGCGAAATACTTGCCAGTCATGGAATGCAGGTCACGCTAACAGGTAGATCACGTGGGGCCAACGGAGATATCCTGGCGATTGATACTACCTCCGGGAGGCCAACAAAATATCTGGTGGAATGCAAGCGATACGGCAACAAAATAGGAGTTGAGATTGTAAACAGCGTTATCGGCGCGAAGATTTTTCAAGACATCGAACGGGCAATGCTTGTAACAACTAGCACTTTCACACGTGATGTCGTTAAGTCCAAGCCTCGTCTTGCTGAATTAAAGGTTGAGCTACGCGATGGCAACGACATCGTTAGCTGGTTACGAGAATACGACGTCCACGAAGACCTCGGTCTTTGGTTGGAGCCAGGTTGGTACGAATAAAAAGCCTTGGTGCTGAAAACGGTGTGAGCAGGAACGGATTCATCGAATTT
Source organism: Pirellula sp. (assembly GCA_031374925.1). GTDB lineage: Bacteria > Planctomycetota > Planctomycetia > Pirellulales > Pirellulaceae > JBKCUI01. Next base: position 988 of record JANMHA010000213.1, read on the forward strand.
CTGCAACCTGCCAATTACGATTGCGGTCGAACCGCCGTATGCGGTCCCGCATGTACGGTGGTGTGGGGAGGGTGCCCGGAAACGGGCATCCTTACCCGATTTATGCCACATTCTCGGGTGGTCTGCATTCCTGTGGGCGGCGGCCATATAAAAGGTCGCGAACCCAGGGACTTTCATATCGGTGACCGCGAACAAGCCGATGGCACTTGAATCGATTCGCGTCCCGAACTCGGCGATTTCGCTGGAGGACGACCGCTTCCAGACTGCCGCCGCCGCTCGACACATTGCTCGATCGGTGGCGGGCACAAAACTGATTATCTACCCAAGGGGCGGCCACGTCTTTGTTGGACACGCCACAGAGCTATTCAAAGAAGTCGCCGCGTTCTTGACTGAAATTCAAGCGACGCAGAATGCTTTGCCGTTCATGTAGATTCTGATCCTTTGTTGCTACCATTGCGTTACTCGCTGGATGGCTTCTAGAAATGCAACCCCAGCTGCCGGTAGGTCTTCATGCGTGCCTTCGAAAATGGTCAGCCGCGAGTGGTTGACTTGTGATCGAAACAGGACTTTGCGTGAATACGAATGGTCGTCAACCACGGAGTGATGCGATTTCTCCCACGCGTCTGCGGCGTTCCATTTTTGTATTTCGTCCGTTTGAATCTCCGGCTTGTGCTTGGCACGCAGAATCACATTAAACGCTTCGATCGATTGGCTCACAGGTACGGATCCAGTATGTCCATCGTGAATTCCAGTGTTGATGTCCAATGGCACGTCCGCTGCCTTTGCCAAGTGCCGCACGGGAGATCGCATCTTAAGTTCGTATTTGACTGCATCGCTAGTTCCTGGCAGGCCACCGATGCAGTTCTCAAGTTCCCTTGCGTAATGAAGGGTTTCTGGCTTGAGTACCGTTGTCGCATGCCACTTCTCCAAATCCGAAATGCCGACCCACGATGAAACCGCAGAGAACTTGTCTGGATAGTAGCTGGCCATCAGCATGGACATGTGACCGCCACCACTTGTCCCGGCCAAGTAGATTCGCGACCGGTCAATTTCCGTTTTTGCCAATACATACTTGATTGCATCCAGAATGTCTTGTCGAGCCAGTTCCGAGCCACAAGCTTCTGGTCGATTGTTCTTGCCGCGAAAGTTGGGTTGAAGAAACGCCCATCCCCGCTGCTTCGCCAGTTCCAGCCAGCGGGTATTGTCTTGTTCGAGCCCATGAGACCAGCTGTGCAGAAAAACCAGCAGCGGTTTCCGTCCGGAAGAATCTGGCAAGTAAACCCTGTTGGGTTGCTCAGTCCCATCCATTGAGCTGACGATACTCACCTCTACAAACGATGGATCCGAAGAACCTTGCTCAGATACTTGAGCCGACGCAGTAGTGCACGTTAAGACTGCAGCGAGGAAACAAGTTTGCCTATTGCAATTCATATTTGTTTTTTCCAATTCGAAATCGTGGCATGACTAGGCCTTACCATAGCACAAAAGAGTACACTAAGCTTTTCGTTTGCAACGGAGTTTGATGGATCATAGATCGTTGATAATCGGAACAGGAGTTTATTATGGGATGGGGAAAGGACCGGTTTGCGAATTGGACTGGAATGCGAACGGTCTCAGAATAAGTATTTCGAGGTCGTGCGAGGCGGAACCAAAAAGGTTGTCGCATTCATGGCCGGAGACACGCTTGGCACTTTCCATGGCTTGGGAAGCCTCAATGATTCACTATGCAAAGAATTGCAGGGGCTGACGCGACAGGAAGTCCATGCCGAGGGAAATTCGTTCGTTTTTGCCGCAAGTGGTAAACCCTGTACCGTCCAGGAAGCGTTATTTCATTTCTTTGGGATTCCAATACGCGTCCTCGTTCAGCCGCGAGGCTGGTATGCAATGCATCGCACTCCTATAATCGTTGAATATTCTGCTGATGGCTCGCGAGTATTGACCCAATTCATTGCAAGCACACTCAGCGGCGCAATCGTCGGTACTTGCCTCTATGTGCGGCACGACGACAAAGCCGAACCGGGCCAGCCGGCTCCTTGGGGAGCCTACACAATCCGCCCCAGTGCGAGCGACAGCATCGCATTTGCATCCGCCTGGATCGTTAAACGTGGTTGGGACTCCTGGTGTTGAATCCGAGAGCCTTCTTACAAATTCAGATGGATGTCCTATCGCGTGTGAAAGAATTCGATTTCCTCCGCTGCCGCCCTGATTGGTGCCAGCGTGTCTTCGGCTGCCCGAACGTGGTACACCCGACTAAAGAACCACCATTAAGAGTGTATGCTCTTAACGTAAGAGACGTGAGAGCGCCAGCCGCGACGAGGTGCCCCGCTCGTCGCGGGAATCGTGGAATCGTCCCAGGGGGCAGTGGGGTGGGCAGCGCATCCGCAAAGACAGTTTATCATCCGCTTCGGCCACGCGATTCGCCGCTGTCTCGCTTGATCGAACGGTACTTCGGGGAATTCGAAAGGTTTCGAGAAATCCTTCGCCCCTGGCGTTCGATCATCGGCGAGTCGGTCCGCAGGTTTCTGCGGTGATGGGACCTGCATTATGGCGTCGCGCGGGTCCGGTGCTGTGGCGCCGGCTGCGGTCATGAGATGTTCGTGCCGTTCTCCTACCGCAAGCGCTGCCTGTACGCAAGCTGCCACCAGAAGCGGGCGCTGGTGCTTACGGATCATCTGGCCCACGGCATCTGCGAGCCGGTTCCTCATCGCCAGTTCGCGTGGACGATTCCCAAACGGCTGCGCGTCTTGTTACGGCAGGATCAGGAATTGCTGGGCCAACTGACACCCTCGGCCTGGGAGACGATTCGAGAGGGGTTCCGGGGAGTCCCGGCGGTGCGAGGTGATCGAGAAGATCCTGCGGCATTGCGGCCTGTGGGGGGGCCGCTGCGGACGCTTCCCATCCCCCGCGGGCAGCCGGCCAAACATGTCGATAAACAAACGGCTGCGCCGCGCGAACGGCAGTTGATTTTCGATCCCGAATTCCTGTGACGTACTTCCGCCGTCAAGGCGTCGTCGACAGATTCCCGGGTCAGTTGTGACAGCGCGCCACCGTAAGGCTCGGCACTCTGCCAAGGGTTCGGTTCGATGATCGACTCCCCCCCAAGCCGCTCGCGGGCGCCTCGGTTCCCGCGAATTCGTTAACGCACGCGCATCCGATGGAAAATTGTTGACCTGCCGACCACTGCGCGCGATACTCTCACGAGTAATCAGGCACAAACAACAGTCCTTTTTATTGCTGATTGGCGATAGCGATTGCGGATTGCCCAGGGGTGATCTGGATCAGGGTGATTGATCTGGATCGGGTGATCGGATTGAAATGCCTATCAGTATTAGTGATTAAGCGACTTAATGGACACGGGTACGTACCGGCGAAGTTCGCACCTTGAGGCGAGCGGAAGAAATCCTGGCATTTACCTCCATCAACCGAACAGCAAATGGCACAACAAATGAATACCTTCGCACGGCGCGAGATTGAATTCTCGTTTGGGTCAAAGATCGCATTGGGAGCGCTCGCCCTAGTCCTTGTTGCTAAGCTTCCTTTGACCTCCGCTCAAACGCCTCCTGCAAAACCAGCAACAGCGCCCTCGGGGACCAGCTCAGCAGCAGAAGTCTGGAAGGATCTTGCGTCGCGAGCATATAACACACCACGTCGCGCTGGCGAATCGCTGATCATCTTCAACTTCGTGAAGGAGTGGAAGGAGTTTAAGGAGAACGAGCCTCATCCCGGCCCAGTGCTTCGGTCGGCTAGTCCGGGGGTATCGTCACTTCCCTCAAAATCACCTTCGATAATTGTCCCCAAGATTAACAAGTATTACGACGAATGGGCCAGGAATCCCGCGCTGGCGCGCGCGGAATTGCAGCGGCGCCTCAACGAATATCGGTCGCAGTCGGATGTGCTTGAGAATTCCGCGAATTTCCGCACTGCGCCGAAGACGTTTGAGTACATACGTATTGCATCTGGTTTCGGGGGGGATAAGATCGGTACGGGAATAAGCCTGGGGGCCACTGTAATTGAGGATGTGCTTGACAGTACTGTAGGCCCCGTCGAACAGATGCGGCTACAGGATGAAGCCGCAAAATACCTCGACCTCCACTCAAAAGCTATCACGACAATCTACGACGAGGGAGCCAAAGATAATCTGCTTCGGGATTTCGTCTTAAATCCCGTGATGCAAACGGATACCCGCGCCCGAATCGGCGAATCAGCACAAGAGATGTTGGATAGAAATAAGGAAGTGCGCGCCCAACGTCAAGCTGAAATCGCGCAGAAGCTCTCGCAGGAAGCGAATGAGAACTCCCGGCAGTCGCTCCTGCAAACCAAACGCATCTTGGCGCTACAGGAGCGAATCGACCGCAAGTTGATTCAACTAATGAAAAACGGTGGCATGGTCAACTTGAACGATGACGAAATTGCCCAGCTTAAGGAGGAGATTCTGAGCGAGTCGCTCGAACAGACCAAAGCCGCCATCAAAGCTCAAATGGCGCCAGACAAAGGGCAGGAGAATCCAGAGATCACCAAACTCCGCTACGAGGCTTGGAGCGAGACGGTCCGGGCGATGGGAAATCTCATTGGGCTGGCAGACCCACAAGCCGGCCGCGTCGTTTCGCAATTCGGTTCGCAAGTTATCGAGTTCAGCAAGGCGTTGGATGCCGCTCGGCTGTTGGGGAAGACAGATGGCTTCCTAGGGGGCCTGATGCAGGTTGCAGCGGGAAGCAACTTCTTGTTTGGGATCGTGGGATTGTTTTCTTTCGGCCCCAACTTGGATGAACAGATATACGAACAGATCGTGGAACTGCGGAAGGATTTAGCCGAGGTTCGAAAGGAGATGCACCTTCGCTTCGACGTTGTCGATAAAAAGCTCGATCAAATTTACGTTGTCCTGGTCAACGAGTTTTATGAACTTCGTAAGGACGCGAGGGACATGAAAAGGGACCTTTTTGTCATTCGCCAATCCGTCAACCAGACGCAGCGGCAACTGGATCGCATGCATTACGATTTGAGCGCGGAAATCAAAGCGATATCGGATCAATTGTTGGCTGAAAAAATCGTCGCGGCCACGAAGGCGATAACTCAATGGGATCACAAGATCGACGAAGCTGAATTCATTCGCTGCATGACGGCTTTTCAACAGTGGGCAGTTTATGAATCGGCAGCGCCTTTGGTGGATCAAGCACAGGACGCTCTTTATTTACCGGTCCGCTGGGTGGGAAAGTCACTTTCTGGCGACGACGTGTATCGAGAATTAAACGATCTGGCTCAAATAGGGCAGACTTTTGGATTTCCAGATTTACTGGCACCCTCCGTCATTTCCGAGTCACTTGTCCTTTAATCGTCAAATAGTTTTGAATTCACTTCGGGATTGACCTAACGTGTCACGAGCTCAGCTGATATTGAATGTGTTGGGACGCGGCAGACCAACGATTCCCATACTGCCGCAGCAATCGAACTCAAGGAAGAATCAACATGCTAGTGCTAAGCCGCAAAGTTGGTGATAAGCTGGTTATCGACGGCAACATCACTGTGGAAGTCGTGAAAATCCAAGGCAACCGAATTTCGATCGGCATCGTTGCTCCATCCAATGTCAAGATTCTCCGGGGTGAGTTGAACCAACCGCAAGCGAACGCTCAAAATGTTAAGATTGTTGTTGAAGATGGATTACTGGTGGCTTGTTAGAGTGTGCTCAGACGCTAATTATTAACCTTACTTACTCTCGACCGTTGGACTCGTTACACTTCTGCCATGGAAGTCATCTCATTGCAATCAGGAAGTGCCGGCAACTGTGTTTTCGTACGAAGCGGCGAAACGCGTTTGCTTTTTGACGCAGGTATCAGTGGAAGCAGTGCTGAATCGCGTCTGGCCGATTATGGCTGCGACATTCGCGATTGCAATGCTCTGATTCTTTCACATGAACACTCCGATCACATCAGCGGCGTCGGCGTGTTTCACCGTAAATTCGGTTTGCCTGTCTACGCGAATTTACGAACTTGGGACGCGACTCGAGCGAGGTCATCGACCGGCTGCATTGGAAGTCCAAATTATTTCGTGTCTGGGAAACCGTTTCAAATTGGTTCGCTGCGAATCGAGACCTTGAAAACGCCTCACGATGCTATCGACGGCGTATGTTTCGTCATCGAACATGTCGAATCCGGTCAGCGATTCGGTTTGTTCACGGACTTGGGGCATGTCTTTAGCGGGCTTCAAAAAGTAATAGGCACATTGGACGCGGTACTGATCGAAAGCAACTACGATGACGATATGCTGCGTTTCGGGCCTTACCCCCAACACTTGAAAGATCGAATTTCAGGAAAGCGCGGACACATTTCGAACAATGATGCTGCCGAGCTTCTCGATACTTGCGATGCAAATCAACTGCAATGGGCTTGCCTGGGGCACTTGTCGGCGCAGAACAATTCACCCGAAGTCGCTTTAGCCACCCACCGCGAGCGAAACCGAGATCGTTTTCCCCTATTCTGCGCCGATCGCTACGGTGCGTTACAACTACCGAGAATAAAAGAGCCAATATTCTCGCTCCAAGCCAGCATTTCATCCGCTTGAAAACGGTATGACAATACCCCATTGAATGGTTAACTTCGTGGCTTTCTCGCTTCGATGGCCGATAGCACCAGCACACAGCTTCCGTCATCAATAACGTTGAGGCCAGCATCACGAGCGGCCCGGCCTGTGTGATCATCTTCTACTCCAGGTTGCATCCAAATATTCTTGACGCCAGCAGCGATCGCTTGTTGGATAACTTCGCGTGTGGCGTTCGGTGGCGTGACGATCGATAGAGACTCAGGTACTACCAGTAGATCCGTGATCGAAGCGAAAGCGGTATCCCTTTCCACGTCGGGTGCCGTCGGATTGAGCGGATAGAAAGTGCGATCTGATGCGACGAGTCCTTCCGTGTATGGTACGACACGAGTGCCGTTCTCAATTTTAATGGTGTACAATGGTGGCGAACCAACAGTTAGGCAAATTTATCTTGTCCAATTGGATTAAATGCGAAGTTGCCTTAACTAAACTCCTCTCCTAACCACATGGGTCACGCTATGCCAAATGCTCGTATCCTACTTCCGGTTTTTTTGATCTTACTTTTTGAAACGTGTTATTCTCAAGATGTTGTGCCGGTCGACGATTGGAAAGCAGCTTCCACCAATCAAGAAGGCAAGGATTTTCCACAAGTCAACTCCGAAGGCCGCGTGAAAATTCGCGTCGTTGCTCCAGATGCCAAGAGCGTTTCGTGTAGCTTTCGAAATAGTAGCGAGTTCCAAAAGGATGACAAAGGTGTTTGGACTGGCTTCACGCGTCCTCTCGACGAGGGATTCCATTACTACACAATCAAGATCGATGGGGCAGAAGTTCCCGATCCTAACAGCAAGTACTACTTTGGCGCGATGCGTTGGGGAAGTGGAGTGGAGGTCCCCGCCAATGACAAAGATTTTTATGCCGTGAAGAATGTTCCGCATGGGCAACTTCGTGAGGTACTGTTTTACTCAACGAGTACTGATTCGACTCGAAGAGCATTTATCTACACGCCGCCGGGATACGACAGTGATCAAGCTGTGCGATACCCGGTCCTCTACTTACAACACGGATGGGGGGAGAATGAATATGGCTGGGGCGTTCAAGGACATGCCAATTTAATCATGGATAACTTGATCGCAGAAGGAAAGACAAAACCGTTTATCATTGTCATGACGTATGGGATGACTAACAATGTTCGCATGGGTGGGATCGCAAATTTCGACATTAGCCACTTTGAGAAAGTACTGGTCGACGAGCTTGTACCCTTCGTCGATGCTAACTTTCGAACGCTTAGAGACCAACCCAATAGAGCAATGGCCGGTCTTTCCATGGGGAGCATGGAAACTCGGCTGATTACGTTAAAGCATACCGATGAGTTTTCGCATATCGGGCTGTTTAGCGGAGCGACGATAAGCACGGAGGACGTGGCTAAAACGGACGGCTTCAAGGACAAAATTAAACTTGTATTTGTTAGCTATGGCAGCAAGGAAGTTGGGGGCGGAACGCAGCCTCGACGCGGTGGTGATCCAGAAGCAATCGCAAAAGCTCTCAAGGAGGCTGGTGTAAACAGTCATTACTATCTCTCACCAGAAACTGCTCATGAATGGCAAACTTGGCGTCGATCCTTGAAAGAGTTTGCCCCTCTCTTGTTTCAATCGGATAGCTTAGATCCTCGAACGAACTTGTCGAAGTCTACCAAATCCATCACGATTGAAGATGGTGGACAGGGGCCCTTCAAGGCGATCGTCACAGAAGATTCTTCGCTAGATGGCATGACCATTTATCGTCCTGGCGATTTAACTCCTTTCGGAAACGAAAACAAACTGCCGGTCCTGTTGTGGGGCAACGGTGCCTGCGCAAATTCAACGGAAGAGCACAAGAACTTTCTCAACGAGATTGCATCCCATGGTTACATCATTCTCGGGATTGGATTGCTCGATCAAATTCAAGCCCGTGATGAAAGTTCACGCAGGCGGACTCAATCCTCTCAGTTAGGAGCAGCTCTGGACTGGATTAACGTGGAAAACGAACGGGAAGGCAGTATCTATCTGGGAAAAGTTAATACGACGATGGTTGCCGCCATGGGCATGTCGTGCGGTGGTTTGCAGGCGATCGAAGTCTCATTCGATCCTCGAATCAAGACAACGATTGTATGCAACAGTGGGATCCTTCCCGCGCCGTCAACAATGCCTGCAATGCCTGCTTTGAACAAAGAGGATCTTAAGAAGCTCCACGGGCCGGTTCTTTACATCATGGGAGGACCATCGGACATTGCTTATAAGAATGCGATGGATGACTTCGCTCGTGTTGATCACGTCCCTATTGTGATGACGAACCTGGATGTTGGGCATGGTGGAACCTATCGTCGTCGCTATGGAGGCGAATACTCACCGGTCGCACTAGCTTGGATCGACTGGCACCTAAAGGGTAAAAGGGAGGCGTCTAAAATGTTTGTTGGCGATGACAGCGCGCTCAAGCGAGATGTGAAATGGACGATCGAAACGAAGAATTTAGATCATCAAATTGAGTGAGCAAACCTCAGATCGGGCGATTGCCATGGTCAACAACCAGCGCTTTGTCGCCTAATGTGGCAGGTTCCTTTAAACACTTGCTAATTTCACCTACAGCAGCCATACAATTGATGTCGCCGTCTGCCCAGGAATTTCTTCATTCATGCACGATAGTTTCGATAATAAGGTTAGACAGGCAGTTGATAAGGCGTATCGGTCCGAATCTCGGCGAGTGTTTGCGACGCTAGTGCGGTTGTTGCGGGATTTTGACTTGGCTGAAGAGGCGATGCAAGAGGCATTTGCCTTGGCTGCGATTAAATGGGCTGAAACCGGAGTTCCCGACGATCCGAGCGCCTGGTTGGTGTCTACGGGGCGGTTCAAGGCAATTGACGCCTTACGACGTCGGGGACGGTTTGATGAACTAGCTCTGGAAATTGCAGACCGCTTTGAAAAGGTGGCTCACGCTAATGCCGCTCGGGCAAATCATGACATTGAAGACGACCGTTTGCGGCTGATTTTCACCTGTTGCCATCCGGCGATTGATCCTAAGGTGCAATTGCCACTGACTCTGCGCGAAGTCTGTGGACTGACGACAGAACAAGTCGCTAGTGCGTTTCTCACCGCACCTGCGACGATGGCTCAGCGGATCGTGCGCGGCAAGGTGAAGATTCGGGATGCGGGAATCCCGTTTGTTGTGCCCGGGGCGGAGGAGTTACCGGAACGATTGGAAGCGGTGTTGGCGGTTATCTATCTCGTCTTCAACGAAGGGTACTCGGCATCATCGGGCGACTTGGTGACGCGAGCCGATTTGTCGAGCGAAGCGATTCGATTGGGGCGGCTGCTGGTTGAACTCTTGCCTGATCCCGAAGCGATTGGCTTGCTCGCGTTGATGCTGTTGCAAGAATCGCGACGGCTCACGCGAGTCGATGCCAGCGGCGACATTGTGCTGCTGGAAGATCAAGATCGCACTCGTTGGAATCGGGCATACATCAGAGAGGGCTTGCAGCTTGTATTTCGAGTGATGAGCTCAAGGCAAATTGGAGTCTATTCGCTTCAGGCGGCGATTGCTGCAGAACACGCTCGTGCACCGACCGCTTCCACCACGGACTGGAGACAAATAGCGGCGCTTTACGACGTCCTGGTCACGGTTTGCCCTTCACCCGTCATCGAACTCAATCGAGCCGTAGCATTAGCAATGCGAGACGGTCCGGAGGCGGGATTGGCTCTGCTGAATGATCTCCTCTCGTCGGATGAGTTGGCTGAATATCATTTGGCATATGCATCGAAAGCGGATTTGCTTCGTCGAGCAGGCCGATTCGCCGAGTCAATCACAGCTTACCAGGATGCATTGAGACTCGCACGCCAGGAACCAGAGATCCGCTATCTGCGTCGACGATTAGAAGAAACCCAAAGACAGCAGTCATGAAAAGCTTGGAACCGGAGCAGACGTGTTTTATTTCGATATCAAGGTTGATCCTTAGATCGGTTTCGTCAGCCCGGTGATCTCCGTTCTCCGTCTTTCGCAAGTTGTTGCCAAACAACACTTTGCGGATTTCCAAAAAAATCAGACTGGCTTGTCGATTTCACCTAACCGCGTTCGACTATTGTGTGAAAGTTGGGAATTGCCCCGGCCGGAACATCGGACGCAAACTTAAGCTAAGGAGTCGAAAATGAAGGTCGCAGTCTTTGTGAAAGCCACTCGGAGTTCGGAGGCGGGAACGTTACCCAGCGAGCAGTTGCTCGCAGACATGGGGAAGTACAACGAAGCCCTCGTCAACGCGGGGATCATGAAGGCTGGAGAAGGACTGAAGCCGAGTTCGCTCGGTGCCCGCGTTCGTTTCAGTGGAACGAATCGAACCGTCACCGATGGTCCATTTGCAGAAACAAACGAACTGGTCGCCGGCTTCTGGATGTGGGAAGTCGCGTCGATGCAGGAAGCCATCGAGTGGGTCAAGAAGTGCCCGAATCCGATGGACTCTGACTCGGACATCGAGATTCGACCTTGCTTCGGCATCGACGACTTTGCCCCAGTCGATCCGACGGGCCAATTGCGAGAGGAAGAGCATGCACTGGCCGAACGAATCCACCACATGTCCGAGGATGAAGCGGCAATCCGCCGGACGATTGCCGCTTGGTCACTAGCCTTGGAAGCGAAGGACCTCGACGGACTCGTCGCCGACTATGCGGACGATGCAGTCTTGTTCGATGCGATTCCGCCGTACAAAACGGTCGGAAAGGAGTCCATTCGTCAAGTCTGGGCCAACTGCTTGCCTTACTTCCCAGAACGGTTCAAGTCCGAACATCGCGACATAGTAATCCATGTCAACGGCGATACGGCCATCATGCATTGTTTGCACCAATTCATTCCCGAACCAGTCGATGATCCCATCGGTCGGAATTGG
>JANMHA010000241.1:0-14368 GCA_031374925.1 Pirellula sp.
TAGCAACTCAGGCCACGCCCGACGCAGTCCTCGAAAGAACGAAACCGAATGCAACCATGTCCGACGGGGGCTCTCGTTACAATGTACACCTGCACGCGAAGGAAGTCCTCGGGCTTGGCTGACCTTCGAGGCCACGCAGGATCGCTTTGTCGGTGAGTTCGCGGACGAGGGCAAACCGCTTCTTAAGCAAACTGATCGCCCGTCCTTCGTTGTTCCTACATTTGCCTCATAGAATGACCGAAATCATGACCAAGACAGCAACCTGGACTTTGCTAACAATCGCTGCGTTAGCCGCGACTCTGCCACCTGCCTTCGCGGAATACCCAAGCCGAAGTGACTTCGGTCGGCTTGGAATGCAGATCTGTTTTGACATGGAATTCGAGGCGGGCTGGGACGAACTGACCCGACAGGGGGCGGACATCGTCGTATGGCCGACCCAATCGCCGCAAACGGGAGCTCCGCCGCTCGCGCTAGGAAGCACGGTTTCTACATCGTCTCGAGCACTTGGCGGAACAACGCCTCGATCTTTGAACCAACAGGCAAGGTTGTTGCCCAGGTTCGGCCCACCGAGCACATCCTCGTCCAGGAGTTGGATCTCTCCTACGCTATTCTTCCTTGGTCGAGCGAATTGGAGAACGGCAAGGCATTCAGCAAACGGTTCGGCGACAAGGTCGGCTTCCGTTACTACGAAGACGAGGACCGTGGCATGTTCTGGTCGAACGACCCTCACAAAACCATCGGCCAAATGGTCCGCGAATTGGGCATCACCCCTGAAAAGGAATACTTCGACCGCGTCTGGCAAACGTACGAACGTCTGCGACCGAAAGTGTTGCCATAGATTGAACTGGGAGCATGAAGATGAGCGAAGTCCGAAGTTGATTGCATCAAAGCACTAATTGCATCCACAGTGTAACAAACTTCCCATCGTCGTCCGTAATCTCGATTTCTAGGAGGCTCTCGCTGGTCGGTGTAACTCGTGCTGTTGCCGACGCACCAGAAGCGATGTTACTCAAATTGTAAGATGCCCCGGTGACGTGCAGAACAACTGACTTCAGCGGGGTCGTCCCGCTGTTCTCGACAGTGACTCGAATTCCCGACCGCACTTGAAAGGCGACTGCTGCAATCAAGATTGCCACGACCAGGCCGACCGGAATCGCCAGCAGCCACCAGCGGTTATTCTTTTCGTTCATTTCTCACACGCCCTCAACATCGCCTCCAGCGTCTCCGGGTCAGCCAAACGATGATCGTTTCCAACCTCGATCAGTGTCGCCCCTGAAGTTCGAGCCAACTCCTCACTGTCAGCGAAGGGGATTACTTCATCAGCCCTGCTGTGCAGAATTACGGTGTCAGCCTTCACAGTATTTGCCGTCCCCCCAGTGCTGTGATGCTCCATGATGGGGAAGTGTGCGTGTTGAGAAGGACGCAAGACCGCCCCGCAAAGGCGTTGCGGAGTTTGTAATCCATAATTGGCGATCTGCCAGCAAATCAGTTGCGGTCACTGAATCGCATCAGAAACTCTTGCCTTTTGTCGCTGGAATTTTTCGCGACACGCAGGAAGACTTGGCCGCCGCAGATGGCCGGGCTAGCAAATGCTTCATCGCCAATTTTGTTCTTGGAAACCTCTTCATACGTGGATGGGTTTGCTTCAAAAATCCAAAGCTGCCCCGCTTCATTCGCCCAATAGATCTTGCCGTCAAGCAATACCCCGGAAGCGCTCACAGGCCCAGCCAGCCGTTGTTTCCATTTCTCTTTTCCCGACTTGCCATCCCAACAATAGAGCACTCCACTATCGGTCAAGGAGTACAAATGACCACCTGTTGCCACCTTCGATTGCTCATAGGCTTTCTGATTGTTCTTCCAAAGAGACTTCCCGGTCGCAATATCCAAAGCGATGGTCTCGGATTTGGGGTATCCACCGCTAGCAAAGACAATACCGTCGTCCCAAACCATGGTCCCGCAAGTGGCCATCGTGGTACCCGGTGTCAGCCAACGTTGTTTGCCAGTCATGGGATCATATGCAGCAACCGAATCCCCACCGCTGATCAAGAGATAGTCCTTGCCTGCATGATTGGTGACAACGGGCGACGAAGACGTAATCGATTCTTTGCGATCGGTCCGCCATACTTCACTTCCATCTCGTCGGCGGAGCGCAACCAAGGCAGATGGTCCGTCATACTCGTATGCGAAAATCACATTATCACCGTACAAGATGGGCGACGGTGCATAACCGTACTCGAAGCGAGTGGGATTGTAGGCTCCGAGCTTCTTTTCCCAGACCTTCTCGCCATTCAAAGACAATGCCATGGCTGTAATGGCTTGATGATGAAATAGTGACACAAAAAGATTCTGCCCATCGCACGCCAGCGTTGGGGTCGCTTCCGTATTCTTCGGATGATTCTTCTTCGGAAACGCTCCTCGATTGAGTTCGCGATTCCATACGAGTGCTCCGTCGTTGCGGTCAAAGGCAAGGACCGAGTGCACTTGTTTCGTTTCATCGGCCGTGATCAAGTAAATGCGGTCGCCGACGACAATGGGAGAGCTATGCCCTCGACCAGGGATCGGCGTCGACCAATCGAGATTTTTGGATTCGGAGAAGGAGGTTGGCGCCTTTTGGGACACTGCGTGACCGTCTCGGCTGGGTCCGCGCCACCACGGCCAATCGGACTGCGCATCCAGCTTAGGAAATGTCTCAATGCGGATTTGTGCCTGCAAAGGCGTAGTCAGCCAAGCGAAGACAAACCCGAACATCAGGATAAACGCCGTAAACGACTTCATTGTTTAATCTTCCGCAGCATTGAGGTAACTGTTCGAATGAAACGTATCGAGAAGGATGGGTCAGCCCAGATTGACGCGCCCAGATCGGACTCGCCCCAACCGTCCGGATCGGGCTTGACCGACCGGACACCAGAGAGATCGTTCGGCGGATCTTTTATCCATTGGGGCTGTTGAAGTTCGTATCCTCGCGCAGCGATTCGATCCCAACAACCATCGTCCGATCTGCTTTGGCGACCGTCAAACGAATGCGGTTGCCGATCGCAAGATCCGAAGCTTGACAGACTACACCATCGCAAGTGTAAGTAGCGTCGTCGACAAGCGTAAGCGAAACCAATTTTTCGTCTCGGTTTTTCATCGTCATCTTGGTGCCAGCCAGAACAGTAATGACACCTTCGACCGTTTGCATCGAAGGTTCCCAACTGCGTTCCGATGGACGATTGGGATTAACGGCTGCACTATTTTTTCTGGCTTCATCAAATTTGGACAACTTTAGAATTCCCTTCGAGCGATGCGGAGCAAGCTGCCGTTGGCCCAAATTCTTATGAGATAACTTGAACTTTACGGAGCATAGGCCAACACCGCAATATACCAAGTGTCTGCGTAAAAGCGAATCGGATTGGGAAACGCTGTAGATCTAAGTGTGCAAAACAAGCGCAGAGGCGAAGAAAACAAATAAAGGGGGAACAAATAAAGGACCGGCACAGCGATTGACAAGGCTCATGGTTTTTTCAAGATTTGGCGTCTAGTCCGATTCCTTATGCAAAGGTAGTCCCAATGACCATTTCCCGATCTCGGCTTGTCGACACGACCGTAAGCCGTGTTGCGAACGTGACATGGGTCGCCGAGACTCGAAAGCGATTGTCATCGCTGGGCTGGTTTATGCCTCGCCCTCCGCAGCGCAATGCCGAGGTTGAAGCGGCTCCCCGGAAGCAACCCTTTTCGGAACATTCTCAGTTTTTGAAACGAGAGTCGGCCAACGAAAAAACTGGAGATGACGATTTCGAGCCTCTTTCGGTAGGTCGAACGGTAGCAACACTTTTCGAACTTTTTGAGTGCCAGTTAACTAAAACAGAGAATTAGTTAGAGAGACGGTCGCGAACTACGATTGTGCTCGAAGGCACCGTTACAAGCATCAAGCACATGTGTCATGCGTTGATTTTAGCCTCTCTTCGATTTCCGTTTCACTCAGATTTATCGCCCTCAGTAAATCGACGTATCTGCTTTTTCTGCCTTGGTAGCTTTTGTGCTCATAACCTGTCTGTTTTTGGAACATGATTGCATTTGCCAACGCTCGCCGCATAAGAGGCTCGGCATCTAACAATCGATAAGCCACGCGACTGGATGCTCCACAGATTCGCCAATCCTGGATGTATCGCGTTTGCTAGAGTTCGTCGTTCCTTTGTCCGGTTCCTGTGGAATGGCGATGGCGATTAGTTTGTTGCGAGTGGCGATGTAGCGCGTGCTATTCGCGAGGAGTACCCAGGCAAATATTGCGTTCGGAGCCTCCTCCAAGTGTCCACGATGACTTTTTGAAATTAATATCAAACTTCCAATTCAACTCGCCAGTCAGACCGTCGAACGAACGAATCCATCCGTCTCCCTGGGCCACAATAACCTGGATTCGGCCGTCGAATTCAGTAACCAACGGGTGCGAGGCTTGGCAATCCAGAATGTTGTCACCCGGTGACGCGTCAGTCCAGATAGCTTTACCGTTCGTCTTGTCCAAGCAAATCAAACTCGGCGCTTGCGGCGCCGGTATGCGCCTCCAGCCTTCGTCCGTACCATTGCCTGTCACGACGTAAATTTGATTCCCAAAGGTGGCAGCGATGGAGCAGCGCGTGTTGGAGCCCATTCCAGGCGGGTGCGGGAAGACACCGAGCTCCTTGATCATATCGAACTGCCACACGACGTCCTCTTCTCGTGAGTCATTGACAGGCTCGTCAAAGACGGGACCGTCATTCGTCCCGTCGCGAAATCCCTGAGCGTCAAAACAAACCACCGCATGCCGGTTGGAAACAAACCACAATCGGTCTCCCTCAACCAGCGGAGAAGAAACCAATCCTTGATTTGGCCAGTCGTGAACTCGACCAATGGGCAGCTTTTCAGCGGAATACTGCCAAACAAACTGACCGTCGGATTCGCGAAAACAGAGTAGACAGCCTAGATCGACTGAGCTGGGGAAACGTTTCACGTACCCCGCTCCGTTGTTGGTGCCGATGTAGACCTGCCCTCCTGCAACAACCGGAGCAGCGTACGTCTCCGAACCCAAGCTGACTCTCCAATTGATGTTACGCCGCTCACGACGTCCCAGTCGGTCGGACCCTTACCGTCCGCGACTACAGCATTCCGAGTTGCATTGCGGCCGAACAGGGGCCAATCTTGGCCTGCCGTAGACGCAGAAAATACCAACAGCAGACTGGCAGTGGCGGTTAAGTTGCCAAGGTAAATTGGCAGAGGAAAATAGCCCATTGGACGCACCTCCGAAAAAATCAGGTTTCACAAACGGCGCAAAACAATCTCGGCTGACTCCGCTGGGATATGACTCAGCGAACAGTTTCCTTGAGCGGCAGCCGGTACAGTAAATTTTACGTGACGATGTAAAAGAGTCGGTCGGCGACGACATTACTTGGGCAACCCTTCGACGATTTTCACAACTCGGTTTGCCACTTCTGCACTTCGTCGGGTTTGTCGGTGGCGGTGTAGAGTTCGATGAGTCGGTCGAGGGCTTCGGGCAGGCGAACTTTACCCTGCGCGGGGATCGTCGCTTCGCGGGCCTTCAGCCCTTCGAAGCCGGACAACAACAGCGGCTCGGCCTCAGTGTATTTCTGCTGGCCCAGCAGGCTGCCACCGAGCGTGCTGCGGGTGTTGAAGGTGGTCCACTCCTCGGGCTGGGTTTTCTCGCGAATGGCCAGGCACTCGCGGAGATGCGGCTCGGCCTCGGTCCATTTCTTCTGAGCCATCAGGCCCTGGCCGATCTGGGCGAGCAGGCCGGACAGTTGCGGGCTGTCGCTGGGGAGCGCCTTGCGAGCGTCGGGCAGTTGCGTCAGGAGTACGTCGAGGCTCGGAGGGGCGCTCGCCTTCTGCAACAGTGCCGCTACATCAACCCAGAGTTGGGTAAAGGCTTCGCGTTCTTTGACGGGTAACGCGGCGAGCGCGGCTTCATCTCGGATGCTGGCTAGATCGCCGTCTTGTTGCCAGTGCGCTACTTTCTTGAGTACGAACGTACGAACTTGCGGCGTGCTCGCTGCTTCTAATTGTTTTGCATACGCATCGAGATGCGCGCGCAGCCAGTCAAGTGCCTGGTTTCGCAAACGGACTTGCTCTTGCTCGTCGAGGTTAGCAGCGTCTTCGCCTTGACCTGCGGCAGCCAGCGCGGCGTCGCAAGAGGCGTTGTAACGGTGATCGTCGACTAGCTTGGGGTCGGCGGCAAAGGCTTCGGAGAACAGGCGGGTAGCAGTTTGGTGAAATTTCTTGACTTGGCACCACTCGGCTAGAACAAGTTGCTCACCGCTAGTAGCGGGAACATAAGAACCATTCAGGTATCCGGGGAACTTGTCACGGCCATCGACCCGCCGCTGAGCGACAGCGAGGCCGATGCGAGGGGGGTTAATTTCTGGGTCGAGGGCAATTGCTTTTTTGAAGCATTCGATGGCTTCGTCCAATTGACCCTTTCCCAGCAATGCATTGCCCAGGTTATGGTGTGCAGCCGCGTACTTCGGGCCGAGTTCAATGGCCTTCTTACACTCGACGATGGCCTCGTCCAACTCCCCCTTGTCCATCAGCGCCGTGCCCAGGTTGTTGTGAGCCTCGTCTTTCTTTGGGTCGAGTTGAACGGCCATCCTGTAGCATTCGATGGCCTCCTCCACCTTGCCCTTAGACCTCAGCGCAACGCCCAGGTTGAAGTGGTTCTGAGCAGACTTCGGATCGAGTTCGATGGCCTTCCTGTAGCAGACGATGGCCTCGTCCACTTGGAACTTGTCCATCAGTGCATTGCCCAAACAGGTGTGTGCATTGGCAAACTTCGGGTCAAGTTCGATGGCCTTCTTACACTCGACGATGGCCTCGTCCACTTGCCCCTTGTCCTTCAGCGCAAAGCCCAGGTTGGAGTGGGCCGGGGCAAACTTCGGGTCGAGTTCGATGGCCTTCTTAACCTCGACGATGGCCTCATCCACCTGCTCCTTGTCCTTCAGCGCAACGCCCAGGTTGAAGTGTTGCACAGCGCCCTTCGGGTCGAGTTCAATGGCCTTCCTAAAGCAGGCGATAGCCCCGTCCACTTGGCCCTTGTCCTTCAGCGCAATGCCCAGGTTGGAGTGGGCCATGGCGGCCTTTGGGTCGAGTTCAATGGCCTTCCTGTAGAATGCGATAGCCTCGTCCAAGCGGCCCTTGTCCATCAGTGCAATGCCCAGGTTGTTGTGGGCTCCGAAGAAATTAGGGTCAAGTTCGATGGCCTTCTTACACTCGACGATGGCCTCGTCCACCTGCCCCTTGTCCTTCAGCGCAAAGCCCAGGTTGGAGTGGGCCGGGGCGTACTTTGGGTCGAGTTCAATGGCCTTCCTATACTCTACGATAGCCTCGTCCATCTGCCCCTTGTCCTTCAAGGCATTGCCCAGGTTAGAGTGGGCCTTAACAAACTTTGGGTCGAGTTCAATGGCCTTCCTAAAGCAGGCGATAGCCTCGTCCACCTTGCCCTTGTCCCGCAGTGCAGTGCCTAGATTGGAATGGGCTCCTGAGCAGTCCGGTTTTAAGGCGATGGCAGCCGTCAGGAACCGCACGCCCTCGGTGTACTCCGGTGGCGTCCCAACAATCAGCGACGTTCCCATGTCGAAGTTGATCCAAAAGTCCGCCGGATAGTGAGCTTGAGCCTGCCGCAGAAACTCGACCTTCTGTACGGGAGTAAGTTGCTTTGCGAACCGCATTAAGGAGGCTGCTGGCACTTTCCTAATGTCGACTGACACCCTCAAATTCTCCAGCACCGCTCTTCGCTTTTCGAGATCTTTCTCTGTGATTGCTGTCCTCATCTGTCGGCCCCAGGTGTTCTCCGGCTCCCCTGCCTCCAGCACCGCCCGCATCCACTCACGGTGCGGTTCTTTAACCCCTAATGTCGGGTCGTCTATCAGAATGCCCCAATCTTCCAAAGCGGCCAAGATCGTTTCGCGCACCGCTGCGGGCCGTCGACGGATTTGCTCAGCCGCCTTCTCAGGATCGCCTATTCCCACGGGTAGACCGTAGGCCTGGAATGCGTCGCGGAACAACGGCACTGCTTTTTCAGACGCCAACCTGCTTCCGTCAGTTGCAATTTCTGCTTGTGCCAGTCGGGCTTCATCAAGCGCGGCGATCAACTGGCGATCGTTCTGCTCTTCGTCGAGTTCGGTTTGGAGCGAGGCGACCTGTTGTACCAAAGCCATTTCTGCGGGGCCGCTTTGCACCAATGCCAGCGCTCGTTGCGTTTGCTCGCGGGCTTGGGAGAACAGCGCGGCGCTGCCGATGGTCGCGACCTTGGCTTGCTCACGCAATGAAACAGCCTTGTTTAATGCTTCATTGACATCCCGAGTTACCTGTGCCAAGCGAGCCTCGCGATCGGCCTTGATCCACAGCCAGCTAGCGCCGCCGAGCGTCATCGCTGCAAGCACCGTGCCTGCCAATGCTAATGTCAATCGTCGACGTTTGGCTTCTTCGATGGCCCGTGCCCGTGCTTCCGCTTCCGCCAACTCCGCTTTATGCAAGCGTTCTTGCACTCCATCGAGATATGCCGTCAACGCTTCGGCTACAGCCTTTGCATCCTTCGGCCGATCACTGGCTTCCGGAGCGAGACAGCTTCTGGTCAAGTCAATCAATTCCGTATCGGCTCCACAGGCATCCAAACTGGCATGCGCATCCGCCAAGTCACCATTGGCTGCCTTACGTCGGACTTCTTCACCCGATCGACCCACGTACGGTGGCTTGCCAGTCAAGATCTCACAGAGAATCGCGCCTATGCCAAACACGTCGGCACGTCGATCGAGCAAGGCTACATCTCCATTGGCTTGTTCCGGTGGCATGTAAGCTGGTGTCCCCAACAGCGACCCGGCTTCGGTGTCGGTGCCGAAACTGCCTGTGGTGCCCGCGCTACGAGCAGTTCGAATAGTCGTCACGTCGGTCGGTTGTTCCTGCGCACGCGTGGCCCGCTCTTCATCGGCGACGCCTCCTTCGGCTAACACCTTTGCTAAGCCCCAATCCATCACTTGGACTTCGCCGAACGCGCCCACCATGATGTTGGCTGGCTTCAAGTCGCGATGGATGACACCCTTGGCGTGCGCGTAGGCTAGTGTTTGCGCAACCTGCATCGCGATGGCGAGCAAGCGTGGTCGATCGGCGGCTGGGTCGGTTCGCTCACCAAGTAGAGCCGCCAAAGTAAGTCCTTTGACTAACTTCATCGTAAAGAAGGGGCGATCACCGAATCGGCCAATGTCGTACACAGGAACGATGCCCGGGTGCTGCAACTGACCACCGATCTGCGCTTCCTCGATAAAGCGACGCGCCACCTCAGGCCGATCCACGTACTTTTCCAAGAGCACTTTCACAGCCAAGTCGCGGCCCAGATCGACATCTCTCCCACGGAGCACTGCTCCCATGCCACCCCGAGCGATTTCGCCGGAGAGTTGATAGCGGTCACCGGACTGGGTCTTTTGTGGCATCGCATCCGAGTTCGGCTTCACCACGTGAGAACTCTCCCCTTCGGCTTCTCGCAGCAAGACTGGCCGCAAGTCGCCGAGGCTGGAACGCGGTGCATCGAGGCGTTTGCCAAAACCAGCAGCTAGACCCGCGTCGAGCGAATCGGACGGGGAAGAAGGAATGTCAACGGTTTGCGCTAGTTCGTGCTCTTCATTCATGGCTTGCGGCTCCGGATTTGAGTGCTCTGATAACCCAGGATCAGACCAACACGCGTTTTCGCGCAGGAAAAATTGAAAAATAATCAGGAAAGTGATTTTAGAAGCCCCGCGGCCTCGATTTCTACTTCCGATGGGCTTCCAGGATGATGAAAAGCCACCACTTCAAGGAGTGCAGCCCGAAACTCTTGGCGAGCCAAAGCATAGTCACGGTGCAGTTGAGCCGGATCGATGTTCCATCGCTGGGCAATTTCACGAATCGGCAAGTTCTCCTCGAATCGCAATCGTAGCAGTTCGACGCGTCGTATGGCTTCGACACCACCGTCGGCAGCACGCGATTTTTGTACTTTGGCAGCTTCAGCCATGATCGATTCCGCCCAACTGCGTTCAAAGAGTTGCGATAAACTCGCTTCTTTGGCTTCCACGTCCGGCAGGGGTTCAACAGCACGACTAGTTTGGCATTCAAAGCGACGAGCCACGTTGCGAATCACTCCGTACAGGAAGGCACGGAAGTTCGGAACGCGCCCAGCTCCTGCCGTTTCGAGCACACCACCTTGTCGAAAGCACTCGATGAAAACTTCTTGCGTGGCGTCGTCGAGGTTCTTGCGCAGTGTCGAACCACGCCAGCGAGCAGACAGATACGCTTGCACCAAGCCCATATAGCGACGCCCCAGTTCATCGCGATCCGCTGGGCTGCCAGCCGCTCCGGCTCTAATGATCGTCCAGCATGTTGATTCGGATGTGGCCATGTTCATGGTTTGGCGGTTGGGATCTGGGAACTCGCGCCGGTTTGACACGCGAATGGCACGCCGGAGCGCCGACTGGCGCGAACTTTCTAACACTTCGGAAACACCGAAGGCACTTAGCAGTTTGCGAGCAAAGGTGGGTCGTTCGCGGATATCATTTTGACTTCGCAGATGATTTGAATCCAGGCCCGACTGTGGTCGGCGTTCATGACACAGGACGAACCGTCCTGAGGCAGTTTCAAGAAGAGCCTTAACTCGCACCGGTTTGACACGCCGGAGCGTCGGTGTTTAGTCGAATTGGATGCTCCGGTTTGGATGAGCAGTGCGAGCTAGTGAGCACGTCTCAGCCGCTGGGGTCGATGGCAGTCCGGGAATTGCCATTGATAGACGTGGAAATCTTGCTGTTAGCGGCACAGTCAATGGGACATTACCGGGACAAAGTCCGTTAGGATTGACGGATGCCTTTCTTATCCGATATGTCGGTCATTAATTCCCCCTTTTGAGCTTTGCCTCGCCGCAAGCTTCCCACCCACAATGTGGATATAGCCGGAGCCAGGATCCCGACACTTGCGCAAGTTGGCTCATTCCCAAGGTGGACTTAGGCTCCGGCCGATTCGACTACGCCTGCTTGATCGGCTAGACTGGAGCGGCTAGCGACGGGGAAGCTTCTTGGGGTGATACCGTTGAACTCCTGAAAGCGCACGTTGTCAAGCATCTTGAGTTACACGGCGCCGTCCCGTCGTAAAAATCATCGAAGTGAGCCTCCGGAGCCAATTTACGCGCATGACCAGCCCTCGCCCGCAGGCCTTCTATCTTGAACATCCAAGATGGTGACGCCGCAAACGCCACCATCTTCACGTCTTGAACACGCTTAGGATCGCAATTGCTTTGTCTAAACCACCAGCAGCATTTACGAAGGCTTGCATGGCAGCAAAAATCTCGTTCGTGTCGGAAGGAATTGCAGCCGAAGCAGCACTAGGATTCCTGCCACGCTTAACCGCAGTCTTAGTCTTAGTCTTAGGCGAATCGTTCCTTCTTAGCTGTTGATAAACAAGAGGCGGCGTAACAGCAACGCCATCTTTTTTCAAAAGCGCAATGATTTCAGCAGCTTTCGCTGTTGGATTCTTGGCAATCATGCCTCGAACGAGTTCGGATTTGTTGACGTTCTTCTTCATAGTATCTCTTCTCTAGGTGAAGTGGCTCATAGGCGGGTGTCATTGTAATTGCGAAAAGACAAATCATCTAGGTTTCCAAAGCAAGTCGTTGGTTCGTTTCTTGGGGTTAATACACTCCAAGCAATCGATCACTTCCATTTAGCCTCAACGCTGCATCCGATGGTCTGGCGATGACGTGACAGACGATCAATCTCCTCAGTTCCTCGACACGAGGCTTGGCTGCTTCGATGGCGGCATTCACGGCAGCAACATCCCCTCGAACAACCACGGTTAAATACCCCCTTCGACATCCAAGCCGGCCATCGAGCACTGTTGAGCGCCATGACGTACCAGATTTGAGCAACCCACTTTGGGTGCGACGATAGATGGACAAATCGAGGAGATTTCTGCGAGACCGTAAACTTGATCATCCCGGTTGATGCACCAGCGGTATTCAAGATGGTCGCGCACGACGACAGTGCAAATCCGATCGAAGCGGCCACGTTGTAACTTGAATAGAAGAGGCGCGACCTCTCCGCCGACTCCACATTTGCGCAAAGAGAGGACATGGATGCAGCATGCGTAAAGATGGCAAGCCGATAAGCGATTGGCTTCAGCGCTGCGCCGAATGGATGAAAAGCGTCGGTGTCCTGGACGCGAATTAAGTCGATCCACACTTTTGTTTGGCGAAGTTCTTGAGGGATCGTCCGGTTTGACACGCCGATGCGTCGAATGGGCCGACTCGCACAGCCACTCCGCGAAAATGGGTGGTCGAGGAAATAAGTACTTGGACCGGGCCTCGCTGGTTCCGACATTCGAACGAACCAACATGGCCTTCTTCGGGTGACTTCATGACGCCGGAACGAATCGTTGTGTTACCCGACCAAATTGACAGGTGCACGACGAAGTGGGATGATAATGTGGTTATTTCGATAGCCCGAATGGCCAATTAGTATTGGAGGGCGAGCGTGGATTTGAAACGTTTTCAGGAACCGTCATTCGTAGCCGCCACCCTGATAGGAATGTAAGTGTCATGTCCGGAAACCAAAGATGGAAGAACGCACGAAAGCGGATAAAAAAACGACTCGGAGCGACAGGATATAATAGCTTGACGGAAACACAACTTCGTTCGGTTGTCCCTGCCGATGACGACGAGCGGCAGGTAATCGCGTTAAGCCTTCAGTCGTTCGGCGGTGACCAGCCTGACGAAATCATGACGGCTGCCGAGCAAACAGAATTGAAGGCTGAGAAACAAGCCAACGAGGAATGGAGAAACGAGTTCCTGTTGAGCGAGATTCAGTACCTCAACGCGACTCCGATGGCGTCACTTAGATTCAAGCATCTTCGCGATCTAAAAGTCGGTCGCGATAACTTTAGTGAAATCCGAATTGACACGCTGCGGTCGATGATAAGCCGACAACATGTTGACGTAATTGAATCGACGTTTGCAAATCCAAAATACCAGGTAACTTGTATGCGTTGGGTACTGAGGGGACTCGAAATCGACAAAGCAATCCGAAAAGTCTCGACTGACAACGAAGTCGGGACCAACGCGCGATAATAACGAGTTTTGGCCAGCCTCGTTTTGAGTTTGGGACGAGGTGAAGCGGCGGTGAGAGTGCCCGTTGGTTAAGGCGTTTGATCAAGAACTTTCTCTGCATCGCTTGTTTCGAGTGCTAAGGCAGTCACTGTAATCGGGTCATTGACCAGACTGCTGATGCGAGTTTGGTATTGTCCGCCGATGGCGACCGGGCGATTGGGGACAATGCGTTCCGTTGCCCAACCGAACGACAACTTACCCGGTCTTACCGTCTCAGTAAATGCCGGCGTTGAAAAGTGGGTTAGCCAAAGGGTCAATGCAACGACGATTAAAACGCGATGGTTCATAATGAAAGTATTGGAGTTGGTGGGGTGGCGGTGGGGAGGCATCGAAAGCCGCGTTGCCAGTATTCTAATCAAGATAGACGTAGGTTTGTTCCTGTGCTCTCCGGTTTATCGAGACCGGACGACTCGCGCAGTTCAGCTATCAGCGAATTTGTTTCGGGACGATCCCAAGCGAATGACTTGGATCTCGAAACGGCGCGTGCCGCATCTTGACTTGCGGGGCTTGGTTGAATTCCTGGCCTGCCTCAGGTAGGCTAGTACTCTGTCCACATTAGATTTTAAGGTAGCGGAGCTCGCCAAGAGTTTCGGTGGCAGGATGAAACAATTGGAATATGCACAGAAGAACAATTACCGGATTCAACGCAGTCGCATTGGCGCCAGTTTTATTGGCGTTGACGGCCATTGCCGCACCGATTGATGAACCAATCGGAGCGAATGTGCAGGATATCAGCTCACGTCGCGAGCTGTTTGTTGATCGGCGCTTGATCGATCGACTCGACAACGCAACGCTCAATCTGCATGAACCACAACTTGCTCCGGCCATGACCGAACCAGCCGACAGCCTCGAATACGGGACTGTGATCAAGGATGGCGAACTTTTTCGGCTCTATACGCGCGAAGGCAGGGGAGCCAAGTTCGATGGCGATACGCCGGAGGTCACTCGTTACTGCGAAAGTCGCGATGGCATCCATTGGACGAAGCCGAAGCTAGGGCTATTTGAGATTGACGGCAGCAAAGACAACAATGTCATACTGCACGAGGCGCCGTACTGCCATAACTTCTCGCCTTTTCTCGACCGCCGACCGAATGTGCCACCCGACGAACGATTCAAAGCGCTGGCTGGAACAGTGAAGACGGGGCTCGTTGCGTTCCTTTCGGGAGATGGCATCCGCTGGCGAAAGCTGCAGCCCGAACCAGTCGTCACTTATACGAAGGAATACGC
>JANMHA010000027.1:0-11922 GCA_031374925.1 Pirellula sp.
CGGTCGTGCAAATCGCAACCAACCATGATAACCTTAGACATAATTCGGCCCTCGTTGGAGAATGAAGTGTTTGAATATTCCCAACGAGTGTGCCGGATTTTTCTTTGAAACTCAACCCTACATAGCTTCTCCGCGAAAGTGGGCCTCGTTATTAACACACTTTTGCGGAGCAAAAGGCGACAATGTTATGCGCCGCGCGCGAATTGAATCACAGTGCTCAACCCAAAATCCATCAACACTCTAGCGGAAATCGCATTGCGGTCGATTTCTACCGACCAAGTGGCTTCGTTTGAATGCCGAGCATGGCGATCCAACGGCTTTAGTGATTCTGACATCCTTCAACTGACCTGTGTCTTGGGTTCCTTTTCGATTCGAAGCTGGCCGAATCGATTCGATACTCCTTCCAAGATTGAATACTGGGCCGCGACGAATAAGACCTTTGACGACAATGAACACAGTTTGAAACGTGTTGGTGCTTCAAACGATATCCCATTCCCAGTATTGACCAAGTGGCAACCGCATGGGACTCCAGCCACTCTACTTCTTCCTTTCGAAGATCAACTCTGGACACTATGTAGCTGGGTCCAGGGTCGATCAATCGCTCCGAAGCAGGTCGACGAAGCATTGGTCGTTCATCTCGCGACCGTCCTTGGACGATTGCACGCACGGCCACTTGGTCTGCAATTCATGCAGTCCAATTCCCTTCGCGAGCGCTCGGAGTCCTTGAAATCCCTCGACCACCGACTGTTTACAGCGATTGACCAATCCGCTTTTTTCTCTTCCAGCCATCTTTCGGACAGACTCAAGCATTGCATGGCGATTGTGTTCGAGAGAGGACCGGACTGGCAGCGATTCCTGTCGATCGGCGGATGTCAAACGCGTGCTTGCCACTGGATCGTGCGAGACCTTTGGCGCGCGAACATATTGATCGATGATTCGAAACGGTTTTCGTCGATCGTGGATCTTGGGGCCGCACGTATCGATTGGCCTGGATTGGACTTCATTCGACTCTTTGGAAGCCTATCCTACGCTTCAACGCATGCTCTTGAAGTGAAGGACAGTCTCAAACACAAGTTGTGGAAGGATGCCTTTGCAGCTTACACGATTGAATATCCAAGCCATGCCATAGAGTCTCTCGAGGAATGCAAACTACTGCACCTTGTCTCGGTTGGGCTTGCTATTGCACAGTGGGTGGTGTGGATCCAATGCGGAACGATCGATCTGGGTAATTCGGAAAAAACCCTGCGAATTTCCGAACGAATCCAAGAGCTTTGCGACCATTTTCTGATCGAAGCCAGTTAGCCAAAATTTCCCAAGCTCCCCCATGTCGTGGCCGACGCTGCTAGCGTCGGTTCGGATGCAGCTAGCGTCGGAACGGATGGTGGCAGCGTCGGATCGGATGGTGGCAGCGTCGGATCGGATGCTGGCAGCGTCGGATCGGATGCTGGCAGCATCCGCCACGTGGATCTCCGGTTTCAATTCCAAAGCAAGGGTGGCCCACTTTACGATACAGATGGGGTAAACTGATACAATCGACTTTGCTCCATTCACACTGAGTATCGCAAAGGCTGGTCACTATGAAACGGCAACAAGAACTTCGAATCGCAATGGCCCTCGCGTTCGTATTCGTAGCCTTTATTAAAGGCCAAGGCGCAGAAAATGAATTGACTTCTGCTGAGAAGGCAGCTGGCTGGATTCTACTGTTCGATGGAAGGTCGACCGACGGCTGGCTGGATTCAAAGGAAAAACCGGTTGCGGCCAGTCACGTGCTAAAGTAATCCTGCGAATGCGTATTGCCTACTCCACTTTTGAGAATGGACAAAGCACCGGTTAAGATTCCATCTCTTTGGACGTTTTCTTCTTCTTGGCTTTTGCCTTGATCTTGAGGATCGGTGTCAATTCATCGACGAAATCCTGGGCGTCGCTGAAGCTCCGATAGACGCTTGCGAACCGAACGAACGCAACTTGATCCACTTCCCTCAAAAACTCCATACACAAGTTTCCAATTTCCTCGCTCGAAACCTCTTTTTCGTAGTTATCTAAGATATGGGATTCGATATCACCGGCAAGTTTTTGAATCTCCTCCGCGTCGATCTTCCTTTTCCAGCATGCTGCTCGGAGTCCACGTTCGATTTTGACACGGCTGAAGTCTTGATGTGTCTGGTCTCGCTTCCGAACTTGTAGCAACCCCTCCACCCGTTCATACGTCGTAAACCGTCGACGGCAGTGGTTGCAAAAACGCCTTCTTCGAATCGCTTTGCCATCCTCAACGATTCTGGAGTCTCGGACTCCGTCGTTATCACTGTAACAATAGGGGCATCGCATGAAATATGCTGTCTGGAACGCTGAATGGATTGGTCAAAGCTCTCAACCTATTTTCGCAGGGAGCTTGCAAATGTTCAACCCGCGGCCCTTCGATTTAGCCTTAACCGCTCGCTTTGTTATCCGCAATCTATTCTTTCTTTGGTGTTTCCGACTGCCATTCCAAGCGGTTTTGAGATCGCATGGATTTGCATTCACAATTACAATTGGTGGTCCATAATTGAAAATCTCGACGCCTTGTGCGTCCATTCACCCATAGATCCAATAGCTATCATGTCAGACACTGAAGACTCCGTCGCACCAAAAACAGAATCGAGAATGCGGTCCCAGCCAGCCATTGTCCCCCTTTTGCTCGCAGGCGTGTTCATGGTGGTTGGGATTTGCGTTCTGCTCATTATTGGCCGAGAAAAAGCTCGAATTATAGGCCAAACCATCACTGAGATGGACATCCGACCGCTTCTCAACACCGAATCGCCAATGGAAGAAAAGGATATGAAAGGCAAAGTCGTTGTCCTTCATTTTTGGGGCTATTGGTGTCCCGATTGTGTCAAGGAACTACCGGATTTTGTCAAAACGCAACGCAAGTACAGCCAAGATACGGAAGTACTTTTTGCGAGTATTGCTTGCAGCAACAGTGGCAACGAAACGCCGGACTCTCTCAAGTTTTACACCAATAAATTCCTTCAACGCGTGGGAGCGAATGATCTCCCAACGTACTCCGATCCCGTCGAATTCTCTCGCAAGCGTCTAAGCCAACTGATGACCGCCGGGGGATTCTCCTACCCGACGACGCTGGTGGTGGATGGAGCTGGTAGGGTGGTCGATGTATGGCGTTCGGCGGTGCCTCCAAATGCGTTAGCCAAGGCGATTGAGAAGGCAAAACTGGCTAACAAAGTCCAGCTCTAATATGACCCAGCAAGCCAAGCCGACCGTCGCCATCACCATAGGGGATCCAACCGGTGTTGGTCCTGAAATTATCGTCAAGTCGATTGCTAGTGGTCAATTAAACTCGCACTGCAGACCTTTGGTTTTGGGACGCCCTGCTATCCTTAAAAAGGCAGCACGAACATCCTTCATTGAGATCAATATCGTCGAAGTGGATTCGGTGAACGAGTGGCTGACCAAGTCCAGTGAGCCAAATTCTCAGACGGTTCCGTCCCTTTGGTGCCTTGTTACTGGGAACGCGGAAGCGGATAACGCCGTTCAGCCAATTGTTGACATGCGTGGAGGGCAGCTTGCCTACGATTGTTTGGTCGGTGCGACTAGGTTGGCGATCGAAGGTCAAGTAGATGCGATCGTAACGTCGCCATTGCATAAAGTCGCCTTGCATGCCGCTGGACATGACTGGCCAGGACACACCGAACTCCTAGCCCATCTTTGCGGGGTCGAGGAGCATGCGATGATGTTGTACTTGCCACCTGGTAGGCCTCGACATGGTGGCGCGGCAGGCTTCGGAGTTGTGCACGTTACCTTGCATATGGCTCTCCGGGAGGTCTTTGAGCACCTCACGATCAAAAGCATCGGCGAAAAGATCGGTCTAGCCAACGATGTATTCAAGCGCATTCGCAAGTCGATGGGGTTAGCTGGCGCGCCCCGGATCGCAGTTGCTGGCCTCAATCCGCACGCTGGTGAGAGCGGTCGTTTTGGCTCGGAGGAGCAAACCATCATTGCCCCAGCCGTCCTAAAGGCGAGGGAGAGTCAAATCGATGTCGTAGGGCCGCTGCCGGTGGATACGTTAATGCCCAAAGCCGTCGATGGTGGATTCGACGCCGTGGTTGCCATGTACCATGACCAAGGTCACATTGCTTTGAAACTTTTGGACATGTTCGACGCAGTCAATGTAACACTTGGACTGCCAATCGTTCGAACCAGCGTGGCGCACGGAACGGCGCATGACATCGCTTGGCAAAATCGAGCCGAATCCTCCGGTATGATTCAAGCCGTCATGACCGCAGCGAGGCTAACCGCGACTTGAGCTCACCGTTTGTAAACACTCTCTTGGTTTGTTTCGGGACCTCAGCCCTTGCAACATTGCTTGGATTGTCTCTTGCCCTGCTTACGGTTTGTTTTCGAGTCCCAATGCATCGATGGATGTCCACCATCGTACTTAGTCTAATCCTGATACCGATTTATGTTCAGGCAACCGCATGGAGTGCGGGATTTGGAGTCCAGGGATGGTTTCGATTGAGCCAGGTGTCGGCAGCTCTTTCGCCAAGCACGGCCATTGCTTCGGTTGTTTGGATTCATGCGATGGCAGCGACCTCCGTTTGTTTTCTGCTGTGCTCGCTGGGTATCAACCGTTCGTTTGACTCCAATTGTCGTCAAGCCCTACTCGATTTTGGCCCTTGGCATGCCGTGTGCTTCGTCCTGATTCCCAAGCTCTGGCCTTGGCTCGCAGCCAGCGCGATCTGGACGCTCGCGATGACAGGAAACGACATGGTGGTAACCAATCTGTTTCAAGTTCCCACCATTACGGAGACGGCGTACCAACAAGTTCAATTCAATGAATTGGATAAAAACACCATCGGGCTGGCATGTTCGTTTGCGATTGCCATAGGGATTGCGGTGCTGGTTCTAGCTTGGCTGTTTCAGTCACGGATAGGGGGCGAGAAGACGGAATCGACCTCGCTATCAGGATTTCAAGCCATTGAAATGCGAGGAGCTGTTCGGTGGCTTGGGGCCGGGCTTGGGTGGACCATTGTTGCGATGGTTGCGTTGATTCCATTTGCCAACTTGATCGTCAAAGCGGGCTGGGTTGCGACTATGGACAATAACGAGATTCGACGCGTTTGGTCGCCGATCGTGTTGGTTCAATCCGTCGTGCAATCGAGGACCTTTATCAATGAGATCGGTTGGAGTTTTCAGCTCAGTTTGTACGCATCGGCATTGGCGTTATTGCTGGGGGGGATGTTGGTTGGATGTGTTAAGGCTAAATGGTCGAATTGGCTCGTCATCGGACTGATGGCGTTCTTACTCGCACTCCCTGGACCAATCATCAATCTATTGGTTATTGCCCTCTTGGACCGACGAGAACCTGAGTGGGTCGGCTTCTTAGCCGATCGCACTCTGTTTGGACCGATACTGGCGTTGCAAAGCAGGTGCCTGCCAATTGTGTTCGGAGTGTTGTGGCTCGCAAGGGAACGGTTCAAATGGAACAACGCCCGGTTATTGCAATTGGACAAGGGGCTACCGCATCTGACACGCGCTTGGATACTGCTGAAGGCTATGATGAATCCCCTTGCCGTGGCGTTGGCTGTCGCCTTTTTTGTGTCCTTTGCCGATCTATCGAGTTACCTGTTGGTGCAACCACCTCAAGTTACAACGGTGGCCATGCGAATGTTCGATTTGTTGCACTACGGTATCAAGAATCGAGAATCCGGTTTGGCTTTAACGTTGGTGATCGCAGGCGCTTTACCGACCGTGTTCTTCGTTCGGCGTATGAATTGGTAAGGTTGTGTGATTCGCACATTCTACTTTCTCTGCCTACCTTTGCCTGTCGAATAGCGCTGTTTCTGTTCTGCAATCTGAAAAGAACTTTGACTCGCCACGCCGCAGGCATTCAGGGCAACATTCGCGAGCAACTCTTGAAACGCAGGCTCCGAAAAATCATCGGGATGGCCAAGCGAAGTATAGAAAGATGCTCCCCCATCCGCACGCACATACGTCCAAGCAACCGGCTCCGCGGGCTGGCCCTCAATTTTACCGTTCAGTAAGACTCGTGTTCCAGGCTTCAATGGACTGACCTTGTAAAGGGAACCTTTGCTCGAAAAGAGGACGCCAGCGTCGTCCACACGACTTAGTTTAGGTTGAAGCTCATTCCCATAATGATTCGTATAATTTCCCCCAAAGGCATACGCATCAAACTCTGGCCATTGAACGAGCCCATCGACAGGTTTCCCGTCGCGCAGGCAAAATGCGTGACTCGCTGTGCGTATGCCGATGATAGGCCGTCCCGCGTTGACGAATGCTCGAATTATTTCCATGTCACTCGATTTTAGAGGCCGCCGGCGGACGCTGACCAGCAAAGCATCCGCTTCGACCAGGGCTTCTATGCCAGGAATCGTCGTTCGGTCCTTTGGATCGCCATAGATCGTAGAAACGCGTAATTGGGGCAACAAATGCATTGCGGCGAATTGCGGCAGGGTATTGGCCGTTTGGTATTCATCCTCGGCGATGAGCATAGTTAGTTTAGGGCGTCGGTCTCTCGAAAATCGAAAAGGAATCTGTTGTGCGGGTACCGACGAATTCAAAGAACCAAATATTTGGTCGCTTGTAATCGTTGGGCAGACGTGACGCTCAACATGGTCAATAATGAGATCCGTTGCAGAGAAATGGTTGACATAAGGCCAACGGAGCGGATTGTACATGGTGTCCGTCAGGTCCCTGAGCAGGACTACATTCCTGCCGTGGCTGGAAAGTTGTCGCAGCCCGAAGGGGCGGCCAAGCACGCACATGTTTGTGTGGACACCGCAAATCAGAATCTGTTTAATCCCCTTTGATTCGAGAATACTCCAGATCTCGTTGCCGGAATCGCTGACATAATCGCGATTTGCATCGATGCTTATGCATGGGATTTGTTGACGCCAAGGCGCCCTTGGGTTTCGACCTTCGCTGGTTAGTTTTTCAGCCCATTGCTGATGCTCAATGAGGTCGTCGTCTTCGCCGCCATCGGACTGATCGATCGGATAAGCGAAAGCTTCCTCGCTTGGAATACGGTCGCACCACGATGCGATGTCCTTGGGAAGATTCACAGCTACTGAAACCGACTGGGCTCGCTGTCGAGCAGGATGGGATGCGTAAAACGGCATGCAATCGCTGGGGGCATGAATGATCAAGGCCCCATTGGATCGCATAGCGGTTGCGATAGCGTCAATTCGTGGGGCTAGTTCTTGGACTCGTCGAACTGCATTGACGCAATGGTGCGAATCCCAGACGTCGCAAATGATGAGGGCCGTTTCAGCGAGCTGCCAACGCGCTGTCGACTGAACTCGATGGAACCGATCGGGAAAACCGGAAACTGGGTATTGATTCGTCGTTTGGATTGAGATTTCTCCCCCAAACACTCTGCCATCGAAGTAATGGTCAAAAAAGGCTGCAACTAGCCAGAGCGACGCAAAGAAAAAGAAACTCTGTGGGTGGGTGTTCTTCATCGGAATGGTCTTTGCTTTTGGGTAGGCAAAAAAACGGTAATGATCCATGATATTGGCTACGCCAAACCGCCGATCGGTTCTCCGTGGTAGATTTGATGCGGTCTGTCCAGAGCATCATGCCAAACGGCAGTCGGTGGAATACCAAGCGCATGGTAAATGGTGGCCGCAAAATTCTCTGGCTTGACCGGTTGTTCGGCAGGATAAGCACCATGGGAATCCGACTTGCCGACGACACTGCCACCTCGAACACCCCCGCCTGCAAAAAAGACCGACTGCACCGCTCCCCAGTGGTCGCGACCAGGCAGCTTGTAATGCTGAGGAAGCAGCGTGATCTGAGGCGTTCGGCCAAACTCACCTGCCATTACCACTAACGTCTCGTCTAGTTCTCCGGAGGAATGTAGGTCGTCCAGCAAGGCGGCTAAAGCTCGATCCGTCGGAGGCAGCAGGGAGTTCTTTAGATGCGGGAATGCATTGCCGTGCGTGTCCCATGTTTCATCGTTGCCCAGATTGACTTGAACCAAGTTGACTCCGGCAGCGACTAATCGACGCGCCATCAACAACGACCAGCCAAAAGAATTCCGCCCGTAACGATCCAATGAAGCATCTTCGGCTCGCGTTACATCCAATGCACTTTGAATCGACTTTTCGGTTAGGAGCGAGATCGCGCTTTGCCGAAACCGATCGAAGGATTGTGTCTCAGCAAAACTTGCCAACTCGGCCTGTTGTCGTTTTAAGGTCTCCAGCAATTGCAGTCTTCCATGGATCTCTTTCATACCCAAACCATCAGGGAGCGTGAGCTGTGGGGCTTGAAAGAGTCGATTGTCAGGCTTGCCGCGATCCTGATGATCAAAGCCATACTCCGGAAATGCTCCGTACGCGGTATTATGGAAAGGAGATGCTTCCACCATCCAAGGGTCATGCTGCGCTCCCATTTCCCCTGCATGTTGCCCTGGTATGATTCTGCCAGTTGAGTGAACCAGTCGCTCAGGCAGCATCACGGCTGTCGGCAAGTTGTTTCGAACCTTGGTGGCATAGCCAGCTACGGAAGCGATGGACGGTCGGTCGGTGCGGCTCGAACCGTTGGGATTGAATCCCGTTGGCGTTTGCGAGTGTCCTGTCAGCATGATGTGGTGAGCGACAGAGTGGTCATTCGAGCTATGCGTCAACGATCGACAGAGCGCCCACAGTTCGCTTCGCTCCGCCAACATGGGCAGGTGTTCACAAATCTGCAACCCTGGCGTTCGAGTCGAAATCGGCTTGAATTCGCCGCGCACATTCTCAGGTGCGTTCGGCTTCATGTCGAAACTCTCGTGTTGCGCTAGGCCACCTGAGAGGAAGATGAAGATGCATGATTTGGCTTTACCAAACGCCAAGTCCGCAGGTGCCGCTTGGGCCTGACGTAGGCCAGCCAAATGATTGATTCCAAGACCGAGGATACCGATGGAGCCAGCTTGAATAGCCGTTCGCCGCGTGACGGACGGATGCCTCCATGGAAGGTCTGAATTCATGGGATGGGTCACCTTTTTCATATGGAACGTGCTTTCACGATGTGAATCCACCAATCATAACCCGAAACGTAAGTGAGGGACCTGCGAAATGGTCCCTCGCATACGCTTCGGGTTGGGAACCTTGCATCTGCCCCTCGCAATAATCGAAGAAGGTTTTTTTGAGCGTAACACCCTACGGTTATTCGTTTTGCTTTAAAAGCACTATAAAAGCGAAAAAAACACCCAAAAGACATGGTAGCCGTGTTGAACGTTGAACAAAGAGTGGTTAGCCTACCATCTTAATTGTTTTGACCCACTCGTTTCTTAGGAAAGCACCGAATGTACAAACGCGGAACGATTGCAATCTTTGTTGCCACCCTGGCAATCACCCTACTGGGTGGAATATTGTATCCCCATATGGCGTTGGCTCAAGCACCAGAGGCACCGGCTCACGTGCCTGGAGGGGAGGTTAACCTAGTACTGCCCGATCTGGGAGGAACGAATTTCTTTGGTGTTCCTGGCACGTATCTGCTCTACGTAGGATTGTTGGTTTGCGTTGCTGGCTTGGGCTTTGGAATGCTCATTTATCGCGAACTCAAAAACATGCCCGTGCATGCATCCATGCTTGAGGTGTCTGAGCTCATATACGAGACTTGCAAGACGTACCTCATCAACCAAGGCAAGTTCATGGCCGTGCTTTGGGCCTTTATCGCAATCGTCATCGTCATGTACTTTGGATGGCTGTCCGAACTGTCGGCCGGCGTGGTTGGAATCATTGTTTGCTTTAGTATCGTTGGGATCCTTGGAAGTTACGGCGTTGCGTGGTTCGGCATCCGCGTCAACACTTTCGCCAATTCGCGAACAGCTTTTGCAAGTCTGAAAGGGCTACCATACCCAGTCTACGCCATTCCGATCAAAGCGGGTATGAGTATTGGAATGATGCTGATCAGCGTCGAGTTGCTGATCATGCTTTGCATTTTGCTGTTTGTTCCTAGGCAATACGCTGGGGCTTGTTTCATCGGGTTTGCCATCGGTGAAAGCCTTGGTGCGGCCGCCCTTCGAATCGCCGGCGGTATCTTCACCAAGATCGCGGACATCGGCTCCGACTTGATGAAGATCGAATTCAAGATTAAGGAAGACGATGCTCGCAACCCAGGGGTAATTGCCGACTGCACGGGGGACAATGCTGGCGACTCGGTAGGGCCAAGTGCCGACGGATTCGAAACGTACGGAGTTACCGGCGTCGCGTTGATCACTTTTATCTTGCTGGCGGTGAATCCTACTTCCGCTGGCAAGGGATACGAGACCATTCAAGTGCAATTGCTCGTGTGGCTGTTCGTAATGCGAGTCATGATGATTGTGGCTTCGTTCGTTTCCTACTACATCAACGAACAATGGACGAAATCGAAATACCAAAACGCCCAAAAGATGGATTTCGAGATGCCCCTCACTCGCCTTGTATGGATCACTAGCATCATCTCGATCCTCATTACGTACGCTGTATCCTATGTGATGATACCAAGCCTCGAAGGCAATACGCAACTTTGGTGGCAGCTTTCAACAATTATCTCTTGCGGAACGTTTGCAGGTGCTTTGATTCCAGAGTTGGTTAAAGTCTTTACCTCGACTTCGTCGAAGCACGTCAAAGAAATCGTCACATCGAGTCGCGAAGGGGGAGCCTCGCTCAATATCCTTTCGGGATTGGTGGCGGGTAATTTTTCTTGCGTGTGGCTAGGAGCGGGAATTGTCGGCTTGATGGCCATCTCGTACGGGATTTCAACCCAAGGACTTGGGAAATTAATGGCGGCCGAAGCGGTCTTTGCATTCGGTTTGGTTGCGTTTGGATTCCTGGGAATGGGTCCAGTTACTATCGCTGTCGATTCGTACGGCCCAGTGACCGACAACGCCCAAAGCGTTTTCGAACTCTCTTTGATCGAACAAGTTCCCAACATTCACGCCCAACTCAAGTCCGAATACGGAATCACGGCCAACTTTGAGGAAGCCAAACATCTATTGGAAGAAAACGACGGGGCAGGCAATACTTTCAAGGCCACTGCCAAGCCTGTTCTAATAGGCACGGCGGTCGTCGGTGCGACTACCATGATCTTCTCCATCATCATGTCTTTGACGCATGGCTTGACGATGCATCAAGAGAAGCTTTCCTTGCTTTATGCTCCGTTTGTTCTCGGGTTGATCTCCGGCGGAGCGATCATTTACTGGTTTACCGGGGCTTCCATTCAAGCTGTTACGTCGGGGGCCTATCGGGCTGTCGAGTTCATTAAAGCCAATATCAAACTGGATGGGGTCGTCAAAGCATCGGTTGAGGATAGCAAACGAGTCGTTGCGATCTGCACTCGGTTCGCTCAGTTGGGAATGTTCAATATCTTCATGGCCGTTTTTTTCATTACGCTCGGTCTTGCGTTTATTGAACCATTCTTCTTTGTCGGCTACTTATTCTCCATCGCCATCTTTGGACTCTACCAAGCCATTTTTATGGCCAATGCTGGCGGTGCCTGGGACAACGCCAAGAAGATCGTTGAGGTCGAGCTCAAACAGAAAGGGACCCCATTGCATGACGCTTGCGTGGTCGGAGACACGGTTGGCGATCCGTTCAAGGACACTTCTAGTGTGGCCTTAAATCCCGTCATCAAATTTACGACTCTGTTTGGATTGCTCGCGGTCGAACTGGCGGTGAAACTGAAGGAAACCAAGGGTGGGCCCAACCTAGGGATGTGGCTTGCCATTGGTTTTTGCAGCATTGCTGTCATCTTCATTTGGCAGTCGTTCTACGGCATGCGAATTAAAAGCGAAAGCAAGTAAGTCACCCTCCCTTCAAGTAGCCTGGGTTGAGCGGGAGCTTGCCTCCCCTCAACCTTGTTTTGGCGTCCTACGTAACAGCCAACGAACCGCCGCCCTCCGCTCGCGCCTCGAACCCCAACGGCGGTCGAGGCGCGTGCGGAGGG
>JANMHA010000263.1:0-2727 GCA_031374925.1 Pirellula sp.
CGGGGGGTTGTCCCCTAGGTTGGCTTTTTGGCTTACTAAATTGGGGCGCCCACCGGTGGTCCCCCTGGGCTTGGCCCCCCTCGGGCGGGCAAAGCCGAGGGGAACGGGTCGATTCGCGAGCGTCGGCCGTTAGGACGCCAAAACAAGGTTGGAGGGGGGCAAGCCCCCTACCAACCTGAGAGGCCAGATCTACCAACCTGAAAGGCCAGATCAACCAAACTATAAGGCCAGATCGCAGAACGGAAAAAAACTCGCATCAACGCATTTTTCATAATCTGCTATTTTTCGCACGGCCCAACCAGGCCATCGCTCGTACACCTGCCTTGACAAGCCAAAGCAGGTGGATCTAAAGCTGGGATGAATCCCAGCACTCCACATTTTGTTACCCCACGTCACTCAGTTCGACCACTGCCCCGTGCCGTTGTGTCACTTGACGTTTTAGTTTGGAATGCTCAGCCAAATCGAGATTCGGGTCCTTTTCCACGATTGACTGAGCAATTCTCCTCGCATGCACTAAAACTTCCGAGTCCCTGACCAAGTCGGCGATTCGCAGGGGCGGCAACCCTATCTGCTTGGTACCGAGCAAGTCGCCAGGTCCTCTCATTTGCAAGTCTTGCTCAGCCAATCGAAAGCCGTCGTCGGTTGACGCCAACACGCTAAGCCTAGCATTCTCCTCAGGTGCAACCCCTGGTTTTGCAAAGACGCAAACATAGCCAGGAAAACTCCCTCGCGAAATACGCCCTCGCAATTGATGGAGTTGGGCCAAGCCCATACGATCCGCATCCAAGATGGTCATGACAGTGGCGTTCGGTACGTCGATCCCAACTTCCACCACCGTGGTCGCAACGAGGACCTGTGTATGCCCTGAGGTAAAGGCATCCAGTTTCGATTGCTTGTCGCTACCGTCCATTCGGCCATGCAGTAAATCAACGCGAAGTCCTGCCAGTGGCCCTTCTTGCAATTCACGAAAGACTTGCTCCGCCCCGACAATCTCCGCTTCTGGATCGGATTCGACACGAGGGGTGACAACGTACGCTTGCCGTCCGCTTTGGATCTGTTTGACGACGAACTCCCACCATTTACCTTGCTGTGCCGTGCTCCCCAGATAAGTATGCACTGTGGCGCGGCCTGGTGGTTTGTCTCGAAGAACCGAAACATCCAGATCGCCAAAAATGGTCATGGCGATGGTGCGTGGAATGGGAGTTGCCGAAAGAACCAAGTAATGCGGAACTAACCTAGACTCTCGCAAATTGGCTCGCTGCTGCACTCCAAATTTGTGCTGCTCGTCGATGACAACCAGCCCCAACGCT
This sequence comes from Pirellula sp., assembly GCA_031374925.1. GTDB lineage: Bacteria > Planctomycetota > Planctomycetia > Pirellulales > Pirellulaceae > JBKCUI01. Next base: position 1,311 of record JANMHA010000263.1, read on the forward strand.
TCAAACTGAACCTGTTCACTCAATAGCGACTGAGTACCAACAACCAAATCGACCGTTCCAATTGCAATGCGTTGCAGAAGCTCTGTACGCTCTCGTTGAGTGATGGACCCGACCAGCAACTCAATCATGACTTGACTCCCAGCGAGTTGCTTGCGAAGCCGCGTGAAGTGTTGTCTCGCCAGAAGTTCGGTCGGAGCCATAAGTGCCGCTTGCTGTTTGCTCGCAACGGCGTTGAGCATGGCGTATTGTGCTATAACAGTCTTACCGCTCCCTACATCACCCTGGATCAATCGATTCATGGGTACATCCTGAGCCATGTCATTGCGGACATCTTCAATGGCTAGCAATTGGTCGCGAGTCAGTTCAAACCCAAATCGCTTTAGGATGCGAGCGTGAATCATCGGAGTTGCCAGTATTTTCGGTGCCGGCTTGTCGTGTAGCAATCGGTGGCGACGCATGGCCAAGGCAAGTTGGTACACAAACAGCTCTTGGAAAATGAATCGATGTCGCGCTTCGTTGGCTTCAACGATCGTATTGGGTTGATGGATGGATCGTAATGCTTGTTCAATTCCAAGGAGCGGCGAAGACTGTGTTTCCGTGCTGCTGGCCGAAGCCTTTTCACCGACAAGAGGGACCGACTGGGTGGCCAGCAGGCGAATGGATTCTGGAAGCGCTTCTTCGATAGAATCGGAGAGATGTTCTAGAACAGCCGCCACTGCGGTGGCGACGTGGCGCTGCTGCAGACCCTCCGTCAATGGATAAACAGGTATCGGCTTGGCTTCGGGCAACGGCTGGTCCACGGCTAGGATCGTTGTTTCAGGGTGACGCATCTCGAACGAAATTCCAGTCGATTTGGCCATCCCCGTTGCAATTACCCGCATTCCGTGCAAGAACTGCTGCCTTCGAAAGGGCTGGTTGTACCAAACGCATCGGACGTAACCGCCACCATCAATCGCTAGCAAGATCCCTACACTGCTACGTCCTTCGAAGCTAACCCGTTGGTCCATATCCACAATTTGACCGATGACGCTGGCACGAACACCCGGTTCAAGCTCGGTGATGGACTGGTAGGGAGCGATGTCCTGATAGCTTCGAGGGAACAAAAAAAGTAAATCAATCGCCTTGCGGACCCCCAGTTTGTGAAACAGTTCAACGCGTTGCGGCCCAATCCCCGGGATAAACTGCAGCGAAGTGCCAACTTCCAAGGGCTGGGGAGACTTCTTCTCCGAAATGGGAGACGCTTTGGCTTGAGAGCCCAGTCGACTCAAAGATGTTTGAAGTGGATCAATCGAAGACATGTTTTGAAAGCGAGGTTGTCAGGTTGCCGTTCCCGCGGATAATGGGGGCTCAAAGTTGACTATTCCAAAAGTTAACTAATCCAAAGGAGTGCCTACCGTCGTGTTTGTTGCCGCATCAA
>JANMHA010000308.1:0-18265 GCA_031374925.1 Pirellula sp.
CTTCGCGTTCCATAATGCTGACCGCTCGGCCAGTTTGAGTTCCGCACGGCCTTTGCGAGTTTCCTTCTGCTTGCGTGTTAGCCACTCGCGAAGCGAAGGCACTAAATAATCGTGGGTGAGCTGATAGAATTGCGTCTGCGATCCGCTCTTGGATTGTGAATCGTGTCCTTCCGGATCGGTCGGCGTGATTAGCCGCAATTCGCCGTCCAGGATTCGCAGCAAGTCTTTAAAGTCAGAAGTTCGGTCCTGGTATCCGGACACATCTAGCAGCTCCGCCTGCGATCGCATGTGACCCTTGATGTCGGTGCCCAATTCCGGTAACAGGGCTTTCAGGATCGCTCGTGCAGCCAAGGCATGCAATCGATGATCCGGATTGGCATCACGACTACTGAATGTTTCCTCTAGGAAATTCACACCGATGCCCTGTGTTCCGCCCACCTCATCCAGCGTCACCGCAATCCACGGCTTACTCCGAATCATTTCAGCGAACAACGACAACCTGACAGAGACAACTTTGCCGTCTACCGCTAAACCAGCCGACACCGCATTGACAAACCCCCGTTCGGGCTCGGTCAGCTTGCTGAGTTGTACCGGCAGCTTGCCGAATGCCTGACCAAACTTCGTCAGGACTTTGTCGGCATGGTCGATATCGAATAGGTCCACGGTCGCAAAATTGTGGCCTTCCACGATTCGAGTATCTAGAGCCCGCATAAATCGCGAGGCGGCCATTGAGAAATCATCCCGCGCCATGACAATCCCTTGCAGTCGGCCGCCATCGCATTGCCACAAGGCCTTCACAAGTTCTGCCTCCGTCTCTACTCGATGCGTATGCAGCCACTGTTCGAACTGGTCAATGATGATCACAATTTTGAGGCCTTGGCCACGTCGCAGAGTTGCCAGCGTGTCTACGAGTCCCATTGATTCAGACAGTTCCGGCAGGCGTTTTCGCAGGCCTCGCAGGATACGAGTCTCGGTGTCCTCGGGCGTGGCTTCTACATACACCGCAATCACGCTGTCGGACAAATGCGGCAGTAAGCCCGCTTTGACAAGCGACGATTTCCCACAGCCGCTGGGACCGTAAATGAGTCCCACGTTAAAGGTCTGTTCGGGATCGGACTGTTCAATCTGCTTTTTCCAGAACGCAATACTTTCCGGCAGACCGTCTCGGTTGCGAGCTCCCGGCAATAGGTCCAAAAAGAAGTCGGCATCGTTGGCATCAAACGACCGCAGCCCCTTCGGTACCACCTGGACTGCTGCCTTGATCTGAACCTCTGTCGACGCGGGTTTCAGCCACTGTTCCAGATCGTCGGCGAACTCAGCCGCTGTGGCGTGCCGATCGGAGGCTCGCTTCGAGAGTGCTTTCAGACAGATGCGTTCCAATTCGGCAGGGATGGTATTCAGCAGATCCCGAGGTGGTTTGGGTTCCACTGTGACCACTTGATGGAGAGTCTCCAGGGTGGAACTGCCGCGAAATGGCTTCTTGCCCGTCAGCATTTCGTACAGGATCACTCCCAGGGAGAAAATGTCGCTGCGTCCGTCCAGACGATGGCCTTCGCCTCGCGCATGTTCGGGACTCATGTATGCCGGAGTACCCGCGATGGCGATCTCCTTCAAATAATCTTCTTCTCGAATCGCCAGACCAAAGTCGGCCACATACGGCGTGTTGGACTTTTCTTCCAGCAGGATGTTGGCAGGTTTAATATCGCGATGAATCAGCCGCCGGTCATGAGCATGTTGCAGAGCTCGAGCCACGGTCGAGAGCAGTTGAGCAGATTCCTTTCCCGATGACTTACCGGCCTTAATGCGGTCTTCCAGTGTGGAGCCTTCGATGAATTTGGAGACGACGTAGATTGAGCCATCCTCGGTGCGTCCCATGTCATATACCGACACGATATGGGCATGGTCGAGACTGGCTAAGGTGCGGGCTTCGGCCAGATAGGCTTCGGCATCTTCCGGTTTCTGAAAACGGTCTTTCGTTGGAACCTTGATGGCGACCTGCCTGAGCAATTCCTCATCAAAGCCTAGATAGACTCGGCCAAACGCACCTTCACCCAGGACTCGATCCAGTCGATAACGACCTTTCTGCTGGACCCCGATTGCGTTGCTGGTGATGTAAGTGACGGTGGATGACACTCCATGCTGGGCTTTGATTTCGGTTTGCATCATGCCACCAGTCTTGGTGCCTAGCTTTGGCGGTCCTGGCTCACCCGGCAATAGTTGTTGGAGCCGATCCCGCAGCGTATCGCTTAGATCGGGAAAGCGTGAACTGATCTCATCAATATTCAGCGGTCGATCGGTTTCTCTCCGTGCCTGGAATTCGCCAATTGCGAGTTGCAGTTTCCAGTCCACGCCACCTGGTAAATCAGGAAGCCCGGCCAGATAATCTTCGACGTGCAATGGCGCGTTCGTGAGCCATCGACACTGCTGGTCGGACAACAAAACGGCCAGAATCTGATCCGAATCGTTGAAGTCCTGCTGCCCTAAAAAAGCAAACACATCCGGGGGTAAAGCTGGGGAATTCCAGAGTTTTTTGAAACGCCGGGCAAGCGTCATAAATGTATCCCGATCACTTTGGAGGCATGCGTATTTCAGTTTGAGTTCTCTTCTGCGATTTAAAGTATCTTATCACATGAAGTAACACTTCATGCTTCTTGCTACCGGGGGCGGTCTGCATCCATTGCGCAACGTGGCCATCGCAAGAACTTCGTGAATTCGTGCAAGGTCGGCCATTTCTGCTCGCCGTCCACGATTAGTCCTGTAGTCCTGCAATTCCTCAAGGAAAGCCCACTACCTGAAAACATTACGGGGTATGAAACTGGGATAAATGATTTGACAATCCAAGGTTTGCTCCCCAAGCTGAGATCAAAACAATTTGAACTTCATTCGGGAGCTGTTTCGGACAATGATTACTTTTGACTGTCCTGGATGCAGTAAGAATTTCCAGGTGAAGGCCGAATTCGCCGGCCGGAAAACGAAATGCCCCACGTGTGGAATCTCGTTGCTTGTTCCGTCACACTTGCCGGTCTCGAAACGCACCGTTCCCGCTTCGACTAAATCGGCAGCCACGTCGCGAGATTCCGGTTTGACGTATTTCGATATCGCCCGGGACGTCCTGGAAATGGTTCCCGAATCGGTTGCCAGGGAGAACACGATAATTCCCATTCAGATGTCTGGGAACAAGATTCGTATTGCGATGGCCGACACATCCAACCGCGATACGCTCGACAAGCTTCGGTTCATCTTGAATTGCGATATCGAACCAGTCAACATGCCGAAGGAACAAATCGAACAGGCAATCGACCGCTGGTATGCACAGCCCATTCCCCTCAAACCCGTGGAGAATCGAGTCGATATCAATCCAACTCCACGGTCGCATATGAACTCGAAGTCGGGTGGTGTGGTGGAACCAATACGTGTTTCGATTCCAGCCGGGCCATTTCTAATGGGAAGTGCGCTAACCCACGCCGAGGCATTCTATAAGGAAACTGCGCAAGAATATCATGTTAGCCAGACTTGGTTCGATCGCGAAACACCACAACGCACGGTCACCTTAGATGAATATGAAATCGACAAATACCCAGTCACTTGCGAACAATATTCGCGATTCTGCGATAAGACTGGTCGCCCAACACCACCGTATTGGAAAGGTCGACCATATCCCGCTGAATTAGCAAATCATCCTGTCGTTGAGGTTTCTATTCATGATGCCCTTGCCTACTGCCAGTGGGCCGGGGGAAGGTTACCTTACGAAACCGAGTGGGAAAAGGCGGCACGTGGCATCGACGGACGTAGTTGGCCGTGGGGCAATCAATTCGACGCGGCCAAATGCCATGTCAACAAAGACGAGGACAAAGAGCCGACAACTGTCCCCGTAGACTCGCTCCCAGAGGGTGCCAGTCCATATGGGTGTGTGGGCATGGTGGGAAGTGTCCTGGAGTGGACGGCTGATGTGGTGGTCCCTTATCCTGGATTTGTTGATCAAAAGAGGCCCGCCAACGAAAGTGGGATGGAGATTATTGTTATTGGCTCTTCGGGTTCGCAACAAACCAATCCTGTTTTCATGCCTAGCCATTCAACGGTGCGTGGCGGCAGTTTCACAACGGTAACTGGATTGTGCCGCTGTGCCTCTCGTCTGGACGCACCCGGTGACGCCAAGCGACCCGATCTTGGTTTTCGCTGTGTCTATGCTCCTGATTTAGGAGACATTGGCATGGCCCTGTTAAACAGTCGACAGACCGAAAAAGCAATTCCTGTTCTCGAAAAGGCAATGCTTGTTAGTCCGCATCATGCGGGAATTTTGTTCAACGCGGCAACAGCCCATCAAATCTTACGCAACAAAACCCGAGCCATCGAGTTGTGGCAGACCCTCTTACAAATTTGGCCCAACGATATTGATGCTCGTGAACGTCTCGCTGTATGTCGCTCCATGTCAGAAAAAAGTCCAAATGTAAACGCGCCAAAGACCGCTGGCTCATCTGTCAACACGTCATGTGAAACCTTGCAACCGATTCCAAAGCTGAGTCAAGAATTCGATGCCCGGCCAGTTGGGCCGTTGATTAAAATTCTGCACCGAAACCGCGATGGCCAGGCAACCACATTATGGAACAGCGAACGCTGCGATGCTTTCGACATTCAAGACCAGGACATCGTAAAAGTTTTGGTCACCGGAGTCCGAATTCATTCGTGGGTAAACGTCACAGTGGGTCAGACGCCGCTCAGGATCTTAATGGCCTTCCAGACCGTACCTGTGGGTTCACCTCTCTATGAACGCAAACCTCCCTCGCTGTTGCGCGCACCCGGAATCCAGTTCCCACCGGAAGAGTTCTTTCATGGCGTGCATATTTTCGCCGATGATGAAAACGACAAAGCCACTAGGAAATTCCTGCGACATGGCCTGTATTTCAGTCCCAACTTTGCACACGGCACGCTCGTCGCTCATGCACGATTAGTTTATCTCGTTCCTGACGGGCAACAGTTGAACATTGTTAAAGACATCGCCATGCGCGGTGTCGTGGCGTTACAGGGGTTGGAGCACTTTGAAGATCCCACCGCCAATATCATCGACAGGTACGGACTCATCGCCGAGACCTCTGCAGGATCCAAAGGTTCTAGGCCCTCAAGCGAGCATTTGGGGGTTCGGTTGAAAGAACCGAATCCAACAAACTTCGCTAAGTCGGGGGGCGAAAAGCTAAAGCGTCTGACGACTCTGCTCCTGGCGGCTGGCTGCCTTGAGTTCGCGCTCGCCGCGTTTATGCTTGTTATTGGGATTGGAATCGCTGGCTCCTTCAGCCAACAGCGGGAGAGGGGCGACCCAGGTGCGCCACATCCTGCACTGATTCCTATTGTCTGCGCCATCGGGCTACTAAAGTCGGGCTTCGTTGTTTTCGGAGTCCTGAATATGCGAAAACGCGAATCGTATGGGCAGTTAACACTCTTGGCGGTAACAACAGCCATCCCAGCGGGTGGCTGTTGCCTCATCGGCCTGCCAATCGGAATAGGCACACTCATTGCCCTTCAGGATCCTGAAATCAAGCGGATTCTATTTCCGCCTTCAAACGAGCCACCACACGTGCCTGCCATTCAACCGATTTTGTCTGCTGCCAAGAAGGGCAGCGCGGAGACCTCCGCAATGATCACCGAAACGGATAAGAGAATGAGAGAAAAAGCTACTCTCGACCAAGATCAAAGTCCTCCTCCAGGGGAGAACCGATCAGCCCGTGTGGAAGCGAGTGCAAAAGTTACCTCGTCAAAACCAGGTAAGCCCAAAGACCTGGATCCACTGGGCAAAATGTCAATTGTCTGCGAATGCGGACATCACGGTTCGGTAAAGGCTGAGTATGCTGGTCTAACTGTAACGTGTCCCAAGTGCCATAGAAAGATCCAGGTGCCAAACCAAACTGGTTTAGAAGTTCAATCCTCATCAATAATAGGGGAACCTGCTAGTTCCTTTCTCACCAGGAATGCACCCGTGTTACAACTGGGGAAGGCGCCGCATTTTGAGCCGGATTTTGAACAGCTGATGCAGCAGTCCCAGGACCAGGACAAAAAGATTCGTCAAACAGCAATGCTGACATTGCAACAGGTCGGCAGCGCGCAAGCGTTGGAAGTGCTGATTGCCGTTGCCAAGGAACCGAAGCTTCCCTACGGCGTGGATGATGAAGTATTTGCGGCCATCAGCGGGATCGGCAATCCTTCCTCGTTTCAGGCTATGTGCGCAATCGTCATTGACTATTGGTCGATGCCAGAATTCGGCAAAAGTAGCCATCTAGCCAGCGCGGCACTGCGTGCCATCGGCAACTTCGGCGATCGGCAATCCATGGACTTTTTGGCTCAGCAATTGGACTTGTTATGGTCTAAACGCGCCGCGTACACCGGGGACGCAGCGACCGATGGATTTATAAGTTCGGTGCGGAGACTCTTGGGCATGCCGGAGCTCAAACCTAATTCCCCTCGCTGCGATTGGACTGAACAATTTGAAAAGCTCGATCACGATCTGGCCAAGGCGATCATTCCGCGTCTGGTCGGCATCGTCATTTACTGTCGCTCGGACAAGCGGGCCATGAAACGGGCCTTGCAAACCTTGGTCTCGTTTTATCCGAGGGGGGTGGTCCCCCTGCTCGTGGCGATGCTGCACAACAATCTGATTAATTTTGAGGAATTGCAGATTTACGGTGCATGTACACTCGGTGACATGCGTGACTCGCGGGCGGTCGATGCGTTGATGGACGCCCTCGATTACGATCACATTTGCATTCGCTTTGCCGCTGCCAAGGCGCTGGCACAAATCGCAGAACTAAAGGGTGCCGATGCGCTGCCTACGCTTCCCAACAGTTGGAGTGCCGAAATGAAGCCACATGAGCCGGAATTCTATCGACTGCTTAACGAGGCGAGCGACTTCTTCAGGCTCAGTTATCGAAAATCCGATTGGGCCAACGGCCAACGATTTGCCGCGGACACGCAGAACCTTTCGCCCAATCAGGCCCTGTTACTCGACGAAGCTTGCCGCGGGTTTGACGCCAGACGCGTCATCGTGAAGCTCGAAGACACTCCGCTGAACAGGCAAGTGAAGTCGGTGGTAGAAAACATTCAACGGAAGCGTATCACCGATGGCGACAGCGATTGGGTATGCACAGTGCGCGACCTTGTGCCCTATAACGCCGACTATCTGGCTGATTTGGATTCACGAATCAAGTGGGGCGCGGAGCCGGTCGCCGAGGATCGTAAGCAACGAATTCTCTTGGCAACAGCGGAAGACAAACTTCTCACGGGGTTGAGGGAATTGCGGTTTTTCAAGAAGGTTGGCGACAAAGTTCTATTGGCGGGATTCCTTCTGTATCCGCATCTTCGGGATTGCAAAATTGTTTTGGAATCACCGGCGGACCAAAAAACACTGGCGTAATGCATGTGGAAAAAGAAAAGCGGTTGGGATTAATAAGGGGGCCAAGAAATCTTGCCGATTGTAGGTAGCTCGAAGCTCAACGCTCACCGGATCGACTAGACTGATGTTCACAATTAATTGGTGCATTTAGCTTGTGCATTCTTTTCTTCCGCTGCTTTGAAACTGACGGAAAAGATTGATATTCACTATGTAGGCATGGTCGGAGGCAGTTTAGATGTCGATTCTCGTTACCTGTGCGTGCGGCAAACAGTTCAAAGTTAAGGATGAACTTGCTGGAAAGCGGGGCAAGTGCGCGGCATGTGGGCAAGTTCTCTCTGTCCCGACTCTTGCGCCCTCGCTTGAGCAAGTAAAGGCTTCTCCTTCTCCCCTTCGGGCCTGTCCAACATGCGAGAAAGCCTTAGAGCCCGACTCGGTCATCTGTCTGAACTGCGGCCACGATTTGCGCACCGGGAAGCAATTATCAAACGCCAAGTCCTCAGTGTCCTTTGCACCCGCCGTAACCTCCAGTCCTTCCGCGAATGAACCGGCATCCTCGGCGCGGCTTTGGATTGCCCTGATTGCAGGTGGAATTTGCCTGGCAGGTGTTGTCGTCACTGTCGCTCTATTCTCACCGGGTCGGGGATCGAAAACGTCAGCGTTGGCAACGCAGCCGAACTCAGGAGCTAAGAACGCTTTTCCCACCGCGCAGGGCACCGGGGCATCGGCGCAAAGTCACGGAACCCCAGCCGCAGCCGGGCAGAAGACCACGGAGGCCCCCAAGGCGTCCGGCGCTTCTCCCCTCATGGCACAGCAGGTGCCGGCCGCGAGCCAGCCGTTTGAGGAGGCATTCCGTGCGGAGCGCATCGTGTGGGAACCCGTGAAGAATGTAGATGTAGAAATTAAGACGGCGGATGGGTCCAAGAGAGTATCCAGTGTCTTCCGAGTGAAGTTCAAGTACGACGCGAACGGCATCCAGAGCATCGACACGACCGGCTATAAGACCTACACCTGGCCGGGCCGGCAGGCAACCTTCGGCCCAGGGGCGGTGATCAAGATTACGAACACTTTCAACGTATTGGAAGGAGAATTGAAGGGCGGAGACCAGTGGGTTTGGGACGGCACAAATTGGCTTCCTAAGAGAGTTGTTGACGATCGGCTGGCGAAGTCCGAGGCGCGTGTGATCGAACAGTTGGGGGGCTTGCCGGTCTCGTTGGTGTTGCGTGACCCAAATGCATCCATGGACCAGACGCTCGACAATGTGTACGCGAAGTTTAATGAAAGGCCAGGTGATGTGCAGGCGAAGATCAAAGCCTGTCTTGAAGAACCTAAATGTTTACCCGCCGTGGTAATTCTGAAACACACTCAGGAGCTTGGCGACATTGAGAAGAGACTGGGCCGGTATCAAGAGAAGCAAGATCAGATGATGCTGTTCCCCACTGACGGTGGGGGCCGCGAAGCCAAGCCGGTGTACTGGTACCGGTATGGACGATTTGATGTCGGAGTCGATTTCCGTAGCCCTGTTATTGTTGCGGTACGGATTTTGGCCGCTGACTATTAACCGCTCGGCGCAGTCACTAGCGAGCTGACCAACAGCACAATCGAGATCAATGGGCCTAACGAAGGGATGCAGTTGACGGACTGATGGCAACATCGTGTAAATCATTTCCGTTGCGTTGTGTCGCAGGTCGTGATCGACGAGGTCTCTGTCGGTGACGAGTCCGAAGTCAAAAAGAGGCTTGAACTTATCAGGCCAGTGGAAATACTGGCAGCTTCTCCTGATGCGGAATCCCTCACGGCAGAGATCATGGACGCAGGAGTGTTACCCGCCAAGGCAGTTCGTGACGCCGCACACATTGCCATTGCAAGCGTCCACCGTGTACCGTGTACAATACCAATACGACGCGGGTAGTGAAAGCAGAGTAACGCCGCCGAACCAGGCGCTCCAGCCGACCACGGCCCATGTTGCGGATCCGAGTCATTCAGCTCAGCGAAGGCCGCGGCGGATGAGCTAGGTCGTTCGACCGGGAAATTGCCGACGCCTATAGCCCATAATTGAGTACTTCCTATGCCTATCACGATGAAATGTCACGCATGCGGACAACAGTTACGACTCAAAGACGAACACGCGGGCAAGCGGGTCAAATGCGTGAAATGTAACCAAGTTCAACTCGTCCCGGGACAACCCGTGCCCGCCGGGACAACGGTTGTGCTTCCCTCAGCCCCCTCCAAGAAGCGCCAGCCAGTAATCCAGTGCGAGCCGACCATTCCGCGCATTGCCTCACGAACCGGATCACTTGTGGCCGTGAGGACCTTGTTCGACTCAGGCGGCAGTTGGTCCGTCCTGGGCACTCGTCATCAGCTTCCCTGGTCCTGGCTCCGACGTTTGGTCTTTGACAAGCTCGGATGGGTGGAACTGGGAATATTCTTGGACGATTCTCTTGCGTCCATCCTTTACGGTACTCAATCGCCAGGCAAAACGGACCCTTCGTTGATTCAAGGATCGCGAAAGATTCCGCCCAGCGCGGCGGCCGCGATCCAGTTGGCGGCCGAGGCGGGTTTCCTGACCACGCCAGTCGTAGATTGTTTGGAGTTGAAACGCTTCCAAGTCTCTTACCGGTTCTACGAGATGCCATCGTTGCGTGGGTTTCTTTTAAACCTCCTATCTTGGATTCTCGTCATATACATCGCAGTATTGGTGCTTTTGCCTTTGTGGGGCGTCAATTGGCTCTGTCGCTGGTTTCCTTCTTTCCAACGTACGTTGGCTCACTGGTATGGCATATCTTCGATCTGGTCTCGTGCAGTCGGACTACCGTTGCTTTGGATCGCCGGTCTCTTTGTAACAATCCTCTGTTTTGTGCTTTTCGTTTACACGCTGTTTTGGCCGCCGCTCTTTCTCCGGTTGCTTGCAAAGACAGGTGATTTCGTGCTTGTCACCACAGAAAGTTTAATCTTTTATTCCGCCTTTCATCAGATGGCCGCGCCAGTTCCGCGGAATTGGGCGCTCCTAAAAAAGTCCTCCTGGAACTACTCTGTTATCCTTGGTGATGATCGGAATTGGACAGGTCGCGTGTGCTGTGTCTGCAACGCGCGACTGCCAGAGGAATGGGTCGATGGGCAGGATTTGAATGTGGAGCTAATTGGCTGGTTCGGCGGCCGCAGACTCTTGGCAAAAGCTGATCGTCTCCGCGAGCAGGTTCGAGTACAGACGTCGCAGACATAGTACGGGATACTCAAAGAGGATTGACGGAAACGCCCTACTATTTGCGTGAACCGGAGCGTCGAATGCGGCGGCAACTGCGTTCAAGGCGTAACGTTGCCGCCCAGTTACGCGGGTCGTAAGGCGTAATTTGCGGACGTAGATGAAGCGATCGACCATCATCGAACTTTGCATCACGTTTGGCTTGATCGTAATTGCAACCAGCGTGTGGGGATATTTTGCAAGTAGCCAACGTGCTCGAATGATTCCAAAAACGGGAACGACGTTTCATAGCTTTGTAGAAGATATGCCTCCGCCCCAAGCGTTTAGCCCGAGTAGATGACGGCTCCGGACAGAAGATCATTTGGGTTGGAGATACTGCGTTGCTCTCTTTACCGTCCGGACCGTCATGTTACGTTTTTGACGACGGAGTAGCTCTTAGACAGAGGCTCAGTATCTTGTGTTGCAGCTTAGCCAGAAGTATCCGATTCCCTCCAACATGCTTCTGCGATTCCCACAAGGTTAGCGAGATTCCCGAATTCGGCAGGATGCAACACCTAGCTCATCCACTGTGAAAATGACTACGCCTGCAGGATCGGTCTAGCAGCAACCAGCAGCTAATATTTCCACGCCCCATGGCTTCGCTACTTGTTCTCGTTATCCGTCGGACTCAGGGCCACGCGGAAGCCGCCGCAGAGCGAACGGTCCGTCGGGACGAAGTGGAGGCGGTACGCCGACCGGCACTCCCATGCGTTGAGGATCACACCGCCCCCACGGATCATGCGGCGCGAGCCATGAATAGGCCCCTGAGGATCGGTTACCGCACCTGATGGGTAGGGTTCATACCAATCTTGGCACCACTCAAAGACGTTTCCGTGCATGTCATACAAGCCCCAACTGTTCGGCTTCTTCTCTCCCACTGGATGGTAATTACCCGTATTGATACTTTCGCCAAACCAAGCATACTCCCTTAGCGATTCCGGGGAGTTACCAAAACAATATAATGTGGTGCTACCAGCTCGACATGCGTACTCCCATTCCGCTTCTGTTGGTAATCGATACTCCCGACCAGCCGCTTTCTCCTCCGGCATTTCCGACAGCTTCTTACAAAAAGAAACCGCGTCGTCCCAACTCACAGTTTCAACTGGGTTCTTTGCTCCCTTGAATTTGCTAGGGTTGTTTCCCATTACATTTTCATACTCACGCTGGGTTACCTCGAACACGCCAAGATAATATGGTTTGGTAAGCGTCACTTCGTGAGGCGTATCGGTGGGATCTTGCTTAATCGATCCCTTGGTAGTCTTACCTGATCCCTTGGTAAACTTACTTGATTCCTTGGTAAACGTTACTTGACCCATGGTAAACTTACCTGCGGGAATCAAAATCAATTTCATCCCGATGCTGTTGGAAATCTCCTTTGGTTGCTGACTGCAGACTGACGATGCCAATCCAGCAAAGAGCAATGTGCAAAGCAAAACAGTTCTCATTTCAAATCTTTCGATGCTTGGGCGCAAAAGGTTCGGAGAAGTTTGACGTCTGGAAAGTGTCGTTGTAGCTGATTCAACTGTGGATAGCAAACAATTGACAGGATTGCCGCAGTAATGCCCATCAACTTGCGCAAGCGTCCGATTCCTTCCGATAGGCTGCTTTTATAGCCATGCGAATGGACTATCTTCCGTGAAAGTGGCGTACTGCTGTAGGATTGGTTAGACTGCTATTCAAAGTTTGAGAAGGAATCTCATCGGATCGGAGCATCCTCTCGTTCCGTTTCATTACAAATAAGATTAGTTTCAAACCGTTCATCGGCTTGGTCGGAGGCATTTGAGATGTCGATTCTCGTTACCTGTGGGTGCGGCAAACAGTTCAAAGTTAAGGATGAACTTGCTGGAAAGCGGGGCAAGTGCGCGGCATGTGGGCAAGTTCTCTCTGTCCCGACTCTTGCGCCCACGCTTGAGCAAGTAAAGGCTTCTCCTTCTCCGCATCGGGCCTGTCCAACTTGCGAGAAAACCTTAGAACCCGACTCGGTCATCTGTCTGAACTGCGGCCACGATTTGCGCATCGGAAAGAAAGTACCAAACGCCAAGCCCGCTGTGACTTTTGCACCCGCGGCTGCATTTTCTCTTGGCCTTCCGAATGTCAAAACTCACCCATCAATGGCTTTACCAAAGGTAGCGAGGCCACAGATAGTTGATAGTGCTCGAGAAGTGCAATTTGCTTTTCGCTGCTGGAAGTTTTCCATCATTGCATTAGTGCTTTGTGCCATCTTAACCGTTGCCGGAATCGTATTGCGCATTGTTGCTTTCGAGCTTTACAAGGATGCCTCGAACAATCCAACAGAACGCTTTGGATCGCTTGTTGCTGTTGGTGGGCTCGGACTTAGTGGCATTGCGGTGATGTGCGTGGCCATAAGCTTTGCAGTACTGCTCTTCAAATTGTGGCAACAAGTGCAGGACGGCAAGGCGAGGACCACTCCGGGGAAGGCGCTCGGTTACCTATTTATTCCCTTCTTTAATCTCTATTGGATTTTCGTTGTTACCAAAGGTCTCGCCGAAGAACTTAACCGTTGCGCCAGCCAGCAAAACCTCCACATCAAGCCAGCAAGCACTGGGTTGATGTTGGCTTACTGTCTTCTCAGTTTTGCGGCGATAGTGCCTTTGCTCGGCATCCTAGCGGTAGTGATCAACCTCGGCATCGGCATCGCTGCGTTCGGTTCAGCGACCCGAGTGGCCGTAGCGTTAGCGGAGGAACGTGACGGCAATACAATGTGATTTTCTTGTAAGTAGCGAGCTAGAGACTTGCGAGAGGTCGGCATTAGCCAGTGGAGTTGGCATGACGAACGCTTGGCTACAAGCCCAAGGGGTATTGAGATTAAAGACACTCTGGGCCGAGTTAAACCAGCTTCGTTGAACCGCCCGGTGCGGACCCGCATGCCGCAGTTGTTTGGGGAGAGCGGTCGGCAATGGCCGCTCTTACCCGATTTCCGTCAAGCTTTCGGGGGCAGACGGGATAGGTATGGCATCGCCACAGCCGGGACACTTACCGCGTTTTCCGGCGAATTCTTTTCGCACGCTCACGGTCTTTGAGCATTTTGGGCACTGAAAGTGGATCTTGTCGGTGGCTCTGACAAGGTACGAGATAATTCGGGAAAGGGCATCGGCGCAGCGATGTTTGTCTCCCATAAAAATGCTAATCGCGTTGTTGTTTAGGAAGATTTTCGCCGGTCGGATCCAGCCGCCTGCCTTTGATCGCACTTGGCGAATCTGCCCGATGGGGATCATGCCTGCTGTTCCGGTAATCTTCCACCATACGGCATCTTCCGTGACGCAGACTCCCTCGTCACCGCCGAACATGATGCAGTCGTCTAGGAGAACGAGCGCTTGAGGGTAGGTCACTCCGTGGGCGTATTTGTCGGCGGCCGTCTTCAGCATCACGTATGGAATGTTCGGGGCAACATGTAAGCGAGAATCGGAAAAATCCCCCAGAACTTTCCTAATCTGCGCCGTTGCCAACGATGCATCCGTGGCGCGACGAACCGGATCTCTCGGTGGTACGCCTTTGGCAACGACATCGGCCTCGATGAAGCTAAGAGAACCTCCGGCTATGGGGTTAAAGCCTAAGAAGTCCAGAATCGACGAACGGTTACTCAGTGAAACGCCATCTCGTATCCACAGCAGACCTAGTTGCTCTGTGTCTCTCCCGAGAATGCTCAGTTTCTGCGACTTGTCCTTGAAATGGACAAGGCAGTAGTCAGCACCTCCGAGCGTCAAATCTTCTTGCAAATGAATCCACTTACCTCTCTTTAAACCTGGGTCGTAATTGAGCAAACAGTGAGGGCACATGATGGTCGGGGCCATGTAAGAAAGGAGACCTTTCGCGAGCCGGTCGAGAAAAACAACGCTTCCGTTAAGATCCTCGCGGTCGAGGGGGCTCCGGCAGTCTGGGCATTTAGCAGGCATTATTTTCTCACACTGAAGGCAGAAAGAATCCAAGTTCAGCGGTCTTACATAGGTTGCAAAAGCCGTCTGTAAGCTCTGGATTCTAGTCGATCCCTTGGGCGTACGCCCAAGCAAAGTAGCCCCGCGTTCCCACAACGTTTCTTTGGCGACAGCGACTCCTCACAATTCGGTTCAGATTCAAAGCAGCGTGCAACGCTCTAACTGCAGCTGCCGACCACACAAGGCTCACTACGCGTTGCCGGACACATTCTCATGCCACTTGTCCAAAGATATCCACACAGTTATCCCATCCAGGTAATAAGCCTTGCTCCTTCCACAATCATTGTTCACCAAGCATTTCGCCAACTAACGCCGCGAATGCGCTCCTTAATCTCACTTTCCCAAAACCCACAGGAATTCGTTCGCTACCACTCGTCAAACCTTTAGCTCCGGATTTGAACTGCATGTCTCTGGGTTATGAGCTTTTTTCCCTTCATGGCGTGGATTTCTACCACTACCGGATAAAACATCCTTAGATAGGCAAGTCTCTACCCTCTTGTTATGAGCAAAAGTCTCTAAAAGCTCATAACCCCAGGGTCGTCCAAACAGAGATCCTAGAGACTTTTCGACCGAAACGGCGCTTTCCGGTCGAAATCGGGTTTTTGAGCGATCGAGAGGTTATGAGGTAGAGAGAGTCGGTGAGAGCCGAATTCGCTACGCTGAAAAAGCGACAGATCAACGAAAAGACTGGGTATAAACGAAGAAAGGCTGGAGCCATTCGCTATCAGTTGCCTACACCCAACGGGAAGGGGATTGACTTCCTTGTTGATTTCGAGCACTTCGGGAATGGTGGCGTTGAGGTCAAACGTATACGAGAGGTCCCGGAGCCGATCATATACAACGAAGAAGATGACATCGACCTAATCAACTATACCCAGGAAGAGTCGCGTAAGTTCACAGACCACATCATGAAGGCCATATCGCAACTCTTACCCGCTGTTCCGAATGCTATTTACGTGAAGATCGACAGCACCGTGCATGAATTCTACGATGCTGGGTACGCCATTAATGCGATCGTTAATCGCGTGAGTGATAACGACATCGACTTCTTACGAAGGAAAAAATTCGAGTCCCGCGAGCAATTCATGGAACATTACCACCGAATGAATTTACTAGTCGTGCGATCAAAGTGGGGGCCAAGTACTTCCTCCGCTGGGATAAACTTCAACTCCAACCGCGTTTGGATAAACGAAGACGCCTCACTGGAGCTTCCCGAGAAAGTCATCGACATCTTTCGTCATGGAGAGAATTGGGGCGATGGTCCCTCTTAACTAAGTAAACCGCGAAACGCTCTATTGGGAATACCATGAGTAAAATGAAAATCGAACTCGGCGAATGTGCATACTGTCCGAATCCTGCAGTCGAGGAAGATCACGTCCCGCCAAAGACTATTTTCGCAAAAGGGATGCCACATCCTCCATGGGTCCCCGCCTGCGTGGCGTGCAATCGCGGAGCCAGTAAAGATGACGAGTATATGCAACGGTTCGCAATGCTTTGCGGTGCTGAGGCATGTAAAGATGCTCAGGACGTTGAAGAGCGTTTTATGCGGGCTATTGATCGAGAAGAAGCAAAAGGGCTCCGTAAGAATGTGCTCGATTCCCTTTCTCCGCTCACTCCAGAGCAGGAAGTTAGATTCCCCGGTGGAATCAACATATCGCTTGAGGGAGATCGAATAACCAACATCGTGAAGAAGATTGTTCTTGGTTGGTTCTTCAAACTAAAGCAAAAGCGAATGCCCCCTGGTTATGAAATCATGACGTATCAACCTGGAGTAGGAAACAGAGCCGCCGTACTAATTTCCAATGAGGAGCTTATCGAGAAAGTTCCCGGTTTCTGTTTTGGGGATGACGCTTTTACCTTTCGGGTAGCGTTCCAACGGGATGATGAGTTCTTGACCTGTTGGTGCATGGAATTTTACAAGGTGTTCAAAGTAATGGCTTACACGTGTCGAATGGGGAAGGATGATTTTCAGGTGCTCGACTTGCAGAAACCTTATTCGATTCCTGTTCACCCCAGCGAGCTTGAACAGGATTAATCGTAGGGAGTGATGGGATTACTGAGGAAGGAACTTTGCCTCTATCTAGTTCTTTTGTATCCGTCCCGTGCGGCGGGTCGCTAAGCCCGCAAGCTTCCCATCCACATGTAGACGTAGCCGTAGCGACTGACGTTTACACAGTTTGTATCCTTGCAACAATGTGGACATTGGCGCTGGTTGCTTGCTCGACGACTGCTAGATCGGATAGACTGGAGCGAGCTAGTGGCTGGAGACCGTCCTTGTGCAAAATGATATGCGAGAGCCAAATCGAAAAAGGAGAAAGAAACGAAAAGCCAACGAGGCCAAGTCGTACGACGATAGCAGCTACGTTTGCGATTCCTGCGGGGAAGACATTGTTATCCCGATTGATTTGTCGGCAGGATCAGAGCAGCAATACGTTGAAGATTGCCCGGTTTGCTGCCATCCGAATGTGGTGAAGGTCAGCATCGAAGAGGATGGCGAAATTCGTTGCTGGGCCGAGTCGGAGTGAACTTCTTCGGTCAGAACAAATGTCTGACGACTCTAAAGACCCTAAGCTTCCTATCCAAAATGTGGATGTAGCCGACTTGCGTTTGTCGCCTTCCAAAGATTGGTCCATTCCCAATGTGGACAAAGCCGAATCGCCAATTCTTCAACTAGCCCAACC
Organism: Pirellula sp.; assembly: GCA_031374925.1. Taxonomy (GTDB): domain Bacteria; phylum Planctomycetota; class Planctomycetia; order Pirellulales; family Pirellulaceae; genus JBKCUI01. The sequence continues at coordinate 17,251 of JANMHA010000308.1, forward strand.
ACTGTGGACGTCGGCGCTGGCTGCTTGATGGAGGACGGATGCGTCGGATAGACTGAAGTCGTAAAGGGCCGGGGAGCTGTTGGATTAAAGATTTGACAAATCAGGAACAGCTACCCAAAATTCAGAGATAACATTCCCAAACCTTGATAAAAACGTTCGTGCGTTTAAGTACGCATCGATCTTAAGTTCGGGCTACTCCACTCCGTAAATTTGCTCATGACAACTGAAAGTTCAACACCCCAGATCCAATCACGAGCGTTTGCTACCGCTGTGCGGTTCTTCGCAACGCTTGGAATCGTAATCATCGCATCGTTCGAGACCTGGCATGCTTTGACAGCAATAATTACTTGGAGAGATTGGGCGCATTACGTTGGTGCGACCGGGGCGATTTTCTTTCTTTCGACTGCGATAAAAAATGGGCGGTGGGGAATCGTCGGCTTAAAGGATCGAACTTAATGACGCAACGGAACGGAGCGTGCGACAGGGTCGTCCACCGAGCTATCCGTGACGGCCATCTCGGGCAAGACGGCCAGATCAAGGCCTCGCCCATGCATCTTGTTCGCTGCGACGGCCATTTCGTCAACGATGGCTCCAAGTTGTTCCAGACGCTTTTCAAGGCCAGGATACGTTCCCCAAAAGCCCTGCTGGACGGTGCCCACGATCACTTTTCGCGGCAGCAAGTCCTTGGTACTTCGGCTGGGGAGTTCCGCGAAAGCAGGTGTCAGAATCACGGCCAACGCAGCGATCGTCAGCAAAGTCCAGGTTGCAGTCTTGGTCATTATTTCGGTCATCCTATGGGGCAAAATGTAGAAAGAACGAAGGACGGGCGATCAGTTTGCTGAAGAAGCGGGTTGGCCTCGTCCGCGAACTCACCGACAAAGCGATCCTGCGTGGCCTCGAAGGTCAGCCAAGCCCGAGGACTTCCTTCGCGTGCAGGTGTACATTGTAACGAGAGCCCCCGTCGGACATGGTTGCATTCGGTCTGATGTGGTCTGATGGCGATGTGACCGATTTT
>JANMHA010000310.1:0-2006 GCA_031374925.1 Pirellula sp.
TGGAACTTCGGCGCTTCACGCACCGACATCCTGTGTGCGTTCCTGGCCTACACCGGTCGGGCGCGGTTGAATGATGCCGGCAGAGACCTGGCTCGAAAGGTTCTTCCACGCGTGGCCTGGCTGCTCACCCGTCAGCCCAAGCACGACGCCCCGCTGAAGCAGCGGCGGTAAAATTTAAGACGCGAAAGAAGACTCAGCGCACGCCTGTCACGCGGGCGATGACTTCTGGTAGCACGCGTTCGACGTGCTCGACTTCGGCGAGCGTGGATTCGCGGCCGAGGGAGAAACGCACGAGCGCATTCGCCTCATCCTTCGGCACGCCGAGCGCCAGCATGACGTGGGATGGCTCCAGTGAACCGGCCGAACACGCGGAGCCGCTCGACGCACAGATGCCTTCCAGATCCAGACCCGCCAGCAGCGAGATGCTGTCCGCGCCGGGCACGGTGAAGGCGAGCGTGTTCGACAGGCGTCGCTCGCGCGGACTGCGGAGCACGGCGATCTTCGGTCCAAGCTGATCGATGAACCCCATCAGCCGTTGCGTGAGCGCGAGCATCTGGTCCTTCGGAAAGACGGGCGTCTTCATGAAGCGTTCGGTCGCTTCCGCGAAGCCGATGATGGCGGCGAGATTCTCCGTGCCGGCGCGACGCTCGTTCTCGTGTCCGCCGCCGACGATGATCGGGTCCGGTTGCAACGGCGAACGGATGTAGAGCGCGCCCGCGCCCTTCGGCCCGTGGAATTTGTGGGCGCAGACGGAGACGAGATCCGCGTGGAACTGGTGGATGTTCTCGAACGGTTCCTTGCCGAACCACTGCACGGCATCGGTGTGAAAGAGCACGCCGCGTTCACGGCAAACCTTGCCCATCTCGGCGACCGGCTGAATGGAGCCCGTCTCGTTATTCGCCGCCATAAAGGAGACGAGAATCGTGTCGGGCCGAATCGCCGCCGCGAGCGAGTCCGCACTCACGAATCCGTCCGCGCTGGCGGGCAGATACGTGACCTCGAAACCCTCCTTCTTCCCAAGATATTCACAGGCATGGAGCACGGCATGATGTTCCACACTGCTGGTAATTATGTGCCGCCCCTTGTCGCGCCGCAGCCGCGCCACGCCGAAGATTGCCTGGTTGCTGCTCTCGGTTCCGCCGCTGGTGAAGATGACTTCGCTCGGCTTGGCCGCCCACACTTTCGCGACGCGATCCCGCGCATCGTCGAGGAGCGAACGCGCGCGGCGTCCGACATGATGCACGCTTGATGGATTGCCGAAGACCTCGCCGAGATACGGCAGCATGGCGTCGCGCACCGCCGGGTCGAGCGAGGTGGTGGCGTTGTAGTCGAAGTAAACGGTACGCACGAACGCAGTGTTTCGCGCAGCATCAAAAATGTCGAACGTGGAAAGAGTCTCCCCACCGCACGAGTAAAGCCGCGCTGGTGCGCATCGAGCGCCTTGTTGGGTATTGAAGATGGCGAGCGTTGGCTTGTTTCAGCCCAATCAGTCCACGTACACGACCTCGTTCAAATTAAGCAGAAGCAGGCAGAAGGCTTCGCGCGCGCGGCGGTCAGGGGGGGCGAGTTCCTCGTCGCGGACCGCCACGGACGCCGCGCCATCCGGGCGCAGCACCAGATCATCGATGCTCAATGCCGCACCCCAGGCGCGCGCGCCGACCTGGCCGGACGCGAGCAGCGGCTTTGGATCAGTGAAGTCGATGACGGGCGTGGCGTGGTCGCCGAGCCAGACGCGGATGCGCGCGTCCGTCGCCTGAATCTTCAGCGGCAGACTGCGCGCGGTGGGAATCTCCGTCGGGGCTTGGGTGAGCGTCGTCAGTTCGCCGGCGTGACGGCGCAGGACGATGCGTTGCTCGCGCGGTTCCAGCGCGACTTCGTAGCCGTGCGCCTCGTGGTCCTTCGCCGTGGCGCGGAAGAACAGGCCGGCGGATTCGCACGCGGTGTGCAGGAAAATCTTCGCCTCCACGAGGCCGTTGGAAAAGGTCGCTGCCGTGGTGAACGCGAAC
>JANMHA010000315.1:0-6410 GCA_031374925.1 Pirellula sp.
GCTTGAGCAGCAGATGCTCAAGTCGCTTCGAGACTATGGCCAGTTATCACCGGTTGTCGTCTGTCAACTCGATGGACAGACGGTACTCGTCGATGGCTTTAAGCGTCTTCGCGCCGCTCGAACGCTCAAGGGATCGCACCAACTCATGGGGCGCTTCCTCGAAGCTGATGAGCAGGCGGCCAAAGCCGCCATCTTCAATCTCAATCGCATCACCGGACGTCCCGTCGAGCTCGAAGAAGCTTGGATCATCTATGCCTTAGTCATTGATGACGGACTTCAGCAAGTCGAAGTCGCTCAAATGCTAGGTCGTCATAAAAGCTGGGTCAGTCGTCGGTTAATCGACCACTCAAAACTCGCCGAACAAAATCATGCATGATTAGCGTCGGGCGGAAAGTCCAGTAATTCGCCAAAACGAGTAGGCCGACGTTTGCGATTCCCGCAATTAGCATTTTACGCCAAGGGAGTTTCCTGCGTTGTGTTGATGTTTTTGAGTCGCTCATCGTTACTGGCAGGACTCCATGTAAAATGAATAAGTCGAAGTAGACACCCACCTAAGGAAGAAACATAAACTCATTACTTGCAAGGACTGCATGAGCGAGTTGTTCCCAGCGATTCAACCGATCAGTCGTTGTCGCTTCAGTCGACTGTAAAAAATCCGCCGCGACTTTCATTTCTTCAGTAGTTGGCTGTCGCGAATAGGCTAGCTGCCAACCAAGTCGAATACGATCGGTATCGTTGGAAGCTGCACGATCGAGACGCTTCGCGAACTCACGGCTCATTTTGAACATAAAGGGACCGTTGAGGACGAACAACTGCTGCTGCGGAACTGTCGTAACGTTCCGCTGGTCGCTGGTTACGTTCGGCTCAGGAAAATCAAAAAGCGTCATCGTAGTATTGGGGGCATACCGGCTAACGACCGTATAAAGCGTGCGACGACGGCCTTCGGGATTGTCCGCTTCGAAGCCATTGAGGCGGCTAAAGAAATTGAATCCCTCGACTTCTTTTACTCCGGGTGTTGTTTGATCGACTGACGGCCCGCCAATCAGCGGATCGAGCAATCCGGAGACACTCAGCAGTGCATCCCGCCAAGCTTCAATGTCCAGTCGTCGCGGAGTCATACGCCATAGATACTCATTGCCAGGATCAATTGCCAAGTTGTTGGCATGTTGTTCGGTGCTCAGCTGATATGCCGCTGAAAGCATGATTTCTCGATGCAGTGATTTGATCGACCATCCAGACTCGATGAACCGCGCTGCCAGTGTATCCAGCAATTCCGGATGTGTTGGTAGGCCGCCTAGTTTTCCAAAGTTGCTAAGCGTGGGCACGATGCCACGCCCAAAATGATAGTGCCACACTCGATTGACAAAGACACGCGCCGTCAACGGATTGTTGGGACTGACTATTTCGTTTGCTAGTTCGAGCCGAGTGAAAGACTTCAAGTCTCGTGGCTTGTCCGGCGAACTGAGTATTTCCAAAAAGCCGGGGGGGGCAGGCTCACCTAGTTTCTCTGGATTCCCTCGAACGAATACCTGCATGGCTTGTCCACCGCCGTTGATGCTCGGCATCATTGGTCCAGATGGTGCTGGGTTAGTGGCCAACATATTAAGTTGAGCCTGCATATCTGTCAGCTGCTTTTTCTCTGGCTCGGCGAGCAAACCGACAAGATCGTTCTCGGCAACAAAGAACGGCGCTTTCGCATCTTTCCATAGAACCGTAAGCAGTTTTTCATTCTCTGCGGATACGGGTGGAGGCGGTGTGGCTGGAGCAGTTGCAGGTTGCTGTTCGCTAGCTCGAAGCGCGTCCAGAGCTACTTGGACGATGCCCTTCACTTCAGCCGCATGTTGCTTTAGCAAACCATTGGCGACCTCAGCACCGGAGTCCTTTGCCGTGCTTGCTGCATCGCGAATCTTTTTGAAGATCGGTTCTTCACCGGACTCCTCGATGACTTTCAACCAGCGATTCAAAAAGTGGACTTGAAGCCCCTCCTGGTTGGCTAAGGACGCTTCATCGAGTGGCTGTTCTAGTTTTCGTTGAATGTACATCCTAGAAGTGGTGAACACGTAGCTTTCGACTTGCTCAAGTGCTTTGCGTCCCACAGCCTTTGCTTGATCTTCTTTCCATTTCTTTAGGGCTGCAGTCTGTTGATCAACCTGCCCACGCCACTTGTTGTGCGCATCGACGACTTCGGGAGATGCGAGCATTCGATTGGGCCAGTCGGCGCCATTGTAGGAAGCAGCAAGTGAATAGTAATCGCGCGTCGGAATCGGATCGAACTTGTGATCGTGGCAACGAGCACAAGAAACGGTCAGCCCTAAGATACCGCGTGATAGAGTGTCGACACGATCTTCCAGTTCATCCGCTTTGGCCTTTGCTTCACCAGCAGCGCCCTTACGGAACTGTGGCCCCAGCGATTGAAATCCTAGGCCCGCCAGACGCGTAACATAGTCGGATGCGGGTCCGGGCAATTCATCACCTGCGATCTGCAGTCGCACGAACTCGTCGTAAGGCAAATCATCGTTGAACGCCTTCACAACCCAGTCGCGATACAAGTAAGCAGTCGGTGTCGGCGTCAGAAATGAATTCCCTTGATCGTCAGCGTAGCGCGCGACGTCTAGCCAATAACGTCCCCAACGTTCACCATAATGTGGCGACATGAGTAACCGATGAATCACTCGTTCCCAGGCTCCTGGCGCGGAATCGTTTTCAAATTCAGCGCACTCTTCCGGAGTTGGTGGCAGGCCGATGAGATCAAAGGTTGCCCGACGAATCAACTCTTGTCGTCTGGCGGTTCGGACTGGTTGTAGCGATCGTTGCTCGAGAGCAGCCAATACGAAATGATCGAGTGGTTGCTTGGGCCAACTTGCGTTCGTCACTTTCGGAGTCGCATGTTTCTCTGGACGCTGAAACGCCCAACGCTTGCGTCCTTCGTTGAAATCGATACCAGGTTTTGCTGGAGCAACGGTTGCTGTTCCATCGCGAGGATCAGGCGCGCCCAAGGAGACCCATTTCTCGAGAACGGCAACTTGGTCCGCTGACAGAGGTTCTTTGGGAGGCATTTTCAACGCCTTATCGGTGTAGCGAACAGAACTTATGAGCGTACTCTCGTTTGGCTTTCCAGGCACAACGATCGGCCCAGATTTGCCCCCTTGCTGAACACCCGCCCTATTGTCAAGCCGCAATCCGCCTTGAAGGTTTTCCGCTTTTTCGGCAGCTTCGCTATGACATTCGTAACAATGAGCCACTAGAAGGGGACGTACTTTGAACTCAAAATACTCGATTTTGCTCGCGTCTAGATCTTCTGCAACCGCTGGCTTTGAAACACAAATGGTGGTGCAGAGTACGGCAATCAGTATTGTTTTCGGCATCAGGTTCACAATCATGCGATGATGTCACGTACAACATTTCCGTGCACGTCAGTAAGTCTAAAGTCGCGACCGCTGTATCGATAGGTCAGCTTCTCATGGTCCAGCCCCATGAGATGCAACATGGTCGCATGCAGATCATGAACATGGACAGGTTTTTCAACAGCCATAAAACCGAACTCGTCGGTCGCACCGTAAGTCATTCCGCCTTTGACACCGCCACCGGCGAGCCACACCGTAAATCCGTGATGGTTATGATCTCGGCCATCGTTCCCTTGGGAAGTCGGAGTACGGCCGAACTCACCGCCCCACAAAACGAGTGTATCTTCGAGCAAGCCGCGTTGCTTTAGATCGCCCAGCAAGGCAGCAATTGGACGATCGACAACTTGGGCGTGGTTGCGATGCGACTCAGTGTTGCCACTGTGATGATCCCACGGCTGACTCTTGCCACAATAAATTTGCACAACGCGAACTCCTCGCTCAACAAGACGACGAGCGAGCAAGCAATTGCGACCGAAGGTAGCACGCTTGAAGCCGCCATCGCCGCTGGTTGCCACCAATTCCGATTCGGGACCAGTCAACCCATAAGCATCCATAGTCGCGGCGGATTCTTGAGTTGTATCAAAGGCATCAGCCGCAGAACTTCCCATTTTGAAAGCCATTTCGAGCGACTGAATTCGAGCATTCATCGCATTCTCTGCGCCTCTGCGTTCGAGATGCATCGCGTTCAAACGCTGAATCAAGTCGAGTTCGCGGCGCTGCGAAACCGGAGACAACTGTGCATTTTGGAGATAAGGGATGACCTCGCGTGGATTGTATTCTTTAGGAAGCGCGACTTGGCAGCCTTGATAGATGCCTGGCAGGAATCGACTACTCCAGTTCGAGGGACCGTTGACAGGTTGCCCCTGCTCGCCAAGCACAACAAATCCAGGAAGGTTTTCATTTTCGCTTCCGAGGCCATACAGCATCCATGATCCATACGATGGGCGGTTGGGCTGTATGCTGCCAGTGAACATCATCCAGTTCGATGATTCATGGACCGGAACATCGGTTTGCATCGAACGAATCACACATAGTTCATCTGCAAATCTAGCGACATGCGGAAAGAGTTCGCTTATTTCAATTCCAGAATTACCGTGCTTCGAAAATTTGAACGGTGATGGCATCAGACCGCCAGTTGCGTTTTCCGTGGTCAAGTTGACGGTACTTTCGGGTCGCTGGCCAGCGTATTTTTGTAACGACGGTTTTGGATCGAAGGTGTCAACCTGCGATGGGGCTCCATTCATCCACAGATGAATGACTCGTTTTGCAGTTGCGGGAAAGTGCGGCGACTTAGCCGTTAACGGACTACGGCTCGAACTTTCAAGCGGTTGCACTGGCTCATCGCCTTCGACGACTTGACCAAGTGAAGCCGCCAGGCCCAACGCTCCGAGTCCGTTGAAGCTTTTTGCAAGAAGTGCTCTACGAGAAAACAAACGGTTGTACTTTTCTGCAAAATCCGGACGGTTTGCTTGATCTAGCAGCTTTTCCCATAGGTGATCGCGCAATGGATCGCGGTTGCGTGGGTTATTCATCAATGCTGGTGCAATCGATTGTGGAGGTGGGATGTTTGAACGCTAACCGTTGATTTTCAAAGGAAAATCGAGTTCGTGCATTCGGAGGGTACAATTGCGAACAATTGGCTTTGTCTGCTTATCCAATTTGGTTGAGTCGGCAGACCGTATTATCGATTAGATTGGGTATAGCAGTCAAGTCAAGCGTTTTGGACGCCGGTCCATCGAATGATAGTCTGAAAACCCAGGCTTGCGGGAATAGCCTAACGTCGAGGCCATTACCAACGGTCTCGACGATACCTTAATCCCCAATGGTTGGCATCGTTTTCTATTTTTCCCCTCCAGTTTCAAAGCGAACCTAAGATGACCAAACCTCCAAAGTGAGCTTCGCTTAAACAAACTTACCTCCTATCGAAAAAACTAAAGGACTCGCCCTTACCCATAGCGTTGCCATTGGCGGCTCGATCGGTATAGGATGTTCCTTGGTCGTCAGGCTTCCGTGGCCGCCAGGACCTTTGGACCAATGGTTCCGCCCGTCGTCCTCGCGGGGACCGTGTTCTGGGGCCCCTGAAGCGGCCACATATTATTGGGTCGTAGTTACGAACACTTGTTTGTCGAGAAAAGACTTATGTATCCGAAACAACTCACCGTTCGAATTGTTTTCAGCTTGGCTTTCGCCTTCACTTTCGGAATCGGGTTGTGGTACAACGGTACCTCGATCCCGATCGCGGTGTTAGGCGCCCTAGCGATGTGGTGCATTGGAGTCGGAACGGGTTGTGCGATCCTGATCGCCCGCCGCCGTGGCAATTACCCGAAGGAAAATGCAACTCAGCCCTAGGTCTCGGAGGCTTCGACGTAAGCCGGCTTCGTCCAGCGTCTTCCGTCTCCACAGGGACACGCTATCCGATCGTTGCATCGGAAAAGGTCAACGATTAGGCCCTCAAGGAAGCGGCTTACCTCGTCAATATGATGTTGCGGGCGAGACCGGATGTACGTAAAGCCATGATTCAAAGCGGATCGCGGCTGATTGTAATGGCTCACAATGAATTTACGACCGATTTGCCGGAACAGCGAAATATGACCCCCAAGGATTTTTGGGATGCGCGTGCACGGGGATTGGGTGGATCAAAAACCGACGCTATCTGCTCGTGTGGCGAAGAGAATTTGCTGGCCTTCCGCGGTGATCCCTATTCCAGTGAAAACCTTTTAATTCATGAATTCGCACACAACATGCATCTGCGTGGATTAATTCGCGTTGACACGACTTTTGATAGCCGATTGGAAAAATGCTATGAAAAAGCGATGAACGAAGGCTTGTGGAAAGGCAAATATGCCTCTGTCAACCACATGGAGTATTTTGCTGAAGGTATTCAGTCTTGGTTCAATAACAATCGCGAGCCAGATCACGATCACAATCATGTGAACACGCGAGCGGAGTTGATCGAGTACGACCCATGTCTCGCCGCAATTTGCAGGGAGGTTCTTGGTGATGAAG
>JANMHA010000323.1:0-8280 GCA_031374925.1 Pirellula sp.
AGATTGTGTTTGAATCCTTTGTTTCCCAACATATTCAACACGTGAGCCGGTCAAACGGTTCTTTCTTCAAGGAGCTTTTTTGCGTTTTACCCAATCTTTTTATTGGTCAAATGAATTTACGGACAGACACTAGCTAGCGACTCCCACGCCCTTCGTAAACTCAGGGACGTGCCACACGATGGTGGGCGCCTTGCGAATAAACTCACAGCTTAGGAGCGAAAGGAATAAATTCATGAATCACGGCGCGGCGTGCTGCGATGTTTGCACTGCGTCCAAACGAGTCAAGCAAAGATCAATCCGTTTGAGTGTCTCTGGCTTGCCCAAGATTTCGAAGTAATCGAAAATCCCAAGGCCATTTGCTTTGCCGGTGACCGCGATGCGCAAAGCGCTGATACAAACTCCCAGCTTGATACCACGTTGCTCAACGAACTGCTTAAGCCGCGGCTCAAGAGCATCGTGACTCATGGAATCCGCGTCCGAAATCACCGTTCTGAAATCTCGAAGAGCCGAAATCGCAATCGGATCGCTCGCCAATCTCTTTTGAAACACTTCTTGATCGGTCACCAAATTCTCCGCAGTGACAAAAAGTTCGTCGAATTGCAATACATCGCCAGCCACCTTGATACGATCTCCGGCAGCATGAACAACCTTGCTCAACCGTTCGGCGACGTCGCACGGCGGTGGCTCCGCCACCAAACCGGCTTTTTGCAAATAAGGCAAAACCATGGCCACCTTTTTCTTCGGATCGAGGTTATTCATCCAACGGGTCTGAAAGGCAACCAGTTTCTGCGGATCAAACGACGCGGGTGCTTTGTTGACTCGTTCCAACGTAAAGTGCTTGATCGCGTCCTCCAAGGTAAAATGTTCGGTGCTATCATCGAGCGACCAGCCAAGCAAAAGCAAGTAGTTTAGAACCGCGCCAGGCAAAAACCCGGTTTCTCGATAGAAGTCGACCACAACGGGATTGAACGTTTCTTTGGTCACTTTTAAATGCGCGCGTTCGGCGATCGTCTCACCCATTTGACAGAGCGACGCGAAGTCTTTTTGCTTCAGGTACTTGTCCAGTTTTCTCTTGCTCAATTTGGCCGTTCCACCCGGCTCCGCCACGTATGGCAAATGCGCGTAGATCGGTAACGGATAGCCAAGGCTTTGCGCAATGAAAATTTGGCGAGGCGTGTTTGGCAAATGCTCTACGGCCCGTACGACGTGCGTGATTTGGAAATCAAAGTCGTCCACCACGCTGGCCAAGTGATACAGGCAAGTGCCGTCGCCACGTTGTACTACGTGATCTTGTTCGTCCGACCATTCAAAAGAACAGTCCCCGCGAACGATGTCGTGAAATTGGCATCGGCCAGTTCGTGGCATCTTCAATCGCACGACCCCCTGGCGTCCCTCTGCCTCGAAAGCGGCCTTCTTCTCGGGCGTATCGGCCATGAAGCGTCGATCGTAGATATACGCCTTGCCCTCTTTTTTTGCTAGCTCTTTTTGCTCGTCCAATTCTTCGGTCTTAGCAAAGTCGATGTACGCATGCCCAGATTCCAAGAGCTTCGCTGCCGCCGCTTGATAACTGGCTGAGCGTTGAGACTGAAAGTAGGGGACAAACGGACCTCCGACCTCTGGCCCTTCGTCCCAGTTCATTCCAAGCCACTTAAATCCGTCCAAAATGGGTTGCAATGCCGCTTCCACGTTGCGCCCCTGATCGGTATCGTCGATTCGCAACAGGAACTGGCCGCCGGCTTGCTTTGCTAGCAAGTAGTTGAAAAGTGCAGTTCGAACACCACCAATATGAAGGTATCCAGTTGGGCTAGGAGCAAAGCGAGTACGAATCGTCATCTGGTATCGACTTGGAAATGGAAACAATGTCAGGTTGGACCGAATCAGCCGTCAAGGTAACATGGAGGCTCGAATTCGTCACGTGTTTCGTGCGTTAGGTTGGACGAACTTAACTGTCAGTTTTGGTCAATAGGGTAGATACATGATACGAAAAGCACTAGCTGCGATTTCTCTTTTGCTGATCGGGCTTTGCGCGGGATGGGGTTTTCAAGGGTTCGGGATTGGTCTGCCAGCAGTTGCCGAGCCTCAACGAGACAGTTTCCAGCCGGGCGGACCGATTCAGAACAATCCAGGGTTCAAGCCGGGACAACAAGTGGTGGGAGTCCAGCAGGCTCAGCCATTCAATCTCCCTGGACCGCCAGGTCCGACTCCAATCCCGCAGGGACTATTTTTCCCCGATGGGTTCGTCGCCATGACAAGCGAAGAGGCCGTTAATGTTTCCGTTTACGACCGAACGAATCGAAGCGTAGTCAATATATCGACGAATTCCATTCGCCTAGAATCCATCTTTAGCGTGACGGAAGTCGAGGGGAACGGCAGCGGCAGCGTCATCGATCAGCAAGGTCATATCTTGACGAACTATCATGTGATCGATGGGGCGAAACAGATCAGCGTTATGCTTTTCAACACAGATTCCTTCCCGGCTGAGCTTGTTGGGCAAGATCCGGACAACGACATAGCAATTTTGAAAATCAACGCTCCAGAGGCACTATTATTTCCAGTGAATTGGGGTGACTCCTCCAACCTCCGAGTCGGTCAGCATATTATCACTATCGGCAATCCGTTTGGGCTGGAGAGGACCATGAGCACAGGCATCATCTCAAGCTTGAACCGCCAGATCCCGTCCAAGACGAAAAGGGCCATTCGTTCGATCATTCAGATCGACGCTGCCCTCAATCAAGGCAATTCGGGAGGGCCACTGCTCAACTCACGGGGTGAGCTCATTGGCATGAACACGGCCATCGCGACCCGCAGCGGCGACAATGCCGGTATAGGTTTTGCGATACCGATCAATACCATTCGTCGCGTTGTGCCGCAACTCATTGCGACGGGACGAGTGCAACGACCAACAATTGGCATTATGCAGGTTTTTGAAACGGAAAAAGGGCTTCTGGTAGTCAACTTGACGCCAAATGGCCCTGCAGAGAAAGCTGGACTAAAAGGTTCAAAACTGGAAAGAAAGAAGGTCCGGCGGGGTGTACTCGTCTTTGAGCACGAAGCGATCGATCACAGCCAATCCGACTTGATCGTCGGTATTGACGGTCAAAAAGTGAGGCAATCCGATGACTTCTTGAGGGTCATTGAAACCAAAAAATCGGGCGATCAAGTTGTATTGAACGTTATCCGCAACGGACAAAACATACAGGTGCCGATCGTGCTGGGAAGCAGCGAATGACCTCCACGTAGCGACTTTACGTAGCGACTTTACGTAGCGACGTATCTCCGAGACGTCGGTCCTTCCTGCTCCGAACAGACAAACCTCCATACCGATTAGCACTGCAATGAAGCAAAGGACACGCTGTATGAAATCGCCTGGCACTTAGTTGTGCTGGGCTTAACGTCACTCATGTCATTGACTTCATGGTCTCAGCAAGCCAGAATCCACGAGACAACCCGAGAACAGATCCTCGCTGCGTTTGAGCGGAACGAAAAGAGAGACAAATTGCTCGACCCCAGGGAATCGGACTTCGTGACCCGAACTTACATGAAAAAGCCGGCTGCGAAATGAATGTGGCACTCTGGTCTCAACGGTGATTCGCAAAAGAAATGAAACAGAAGCCCAAGTCCATTCTCCTTCGTGCTATTCGCGCGATTGACGGGCACCAACATACCATGAATTTGCCCGCTAATAACGCAAATCAACGCGAATTTTGCCCCTCCCCAAAAAGGATTTTACAGTGTACAACTTCGCCCCAAACTGCTCCGGAAATCCATCTGAAGAGCCACTGACCTAGTTATGCGACTCAAAGTGTCGTGCAGAAGATGTTCCAAGTCGACGACTATCGCTGGCTCACCTCAACCAACGCTCAGAATTACTGGCAAGCACTCTGCATTGAGCGCGTGTGCAACCCGGATTTGTTGCTCAAACGACTGCGCTCTTCGCTCCCCGCAAACCAAGCCTCAATCTTGCTGGAACAGGTTGAGTTGCTCTCCTTGGCCAAGAGGAAAGTGATAAACCCTCACGATTGGTTTTGGACAAGGCAACTGCTTGAACAATCCAGTGACCAGGAAACGGCTATCGAAACGGCATTCGATTTCCCCAGTGAAAGTAAAGTCTGGGATATCTGCTGCGGTGCAGGGGCCGATACGGTTGCGCTGTCAAAACGCAACCTAAACGTTACTGCCATCGATCGCTGCTCGGTCGCGTGCGAACTAACAAGGCACAATGCATTATCTCACGGACTCCAAATAGAGGTTTTCGACCGATCCGCAGAGGAGGCAGTGATAGATCAGGGAAGTTACATTCATATCGATCCAGACCGGCGAGCCGACGGCAATCGTTCAAGTAGCCTGGATCGACTGTCTCCAGCTTGGCATACGATTGTGAAGTTACTGAAACAGTGTCAAGGCATGTCGTTAAAACTTGCGCCGGGGACTCGAGTCGATTTACAAAGGTTGCACAACCAAATCGAACGCCCGCCGGAATCGATTCGGTTTCTTTCCAAAGATGGTTCAGTACGACAGCAGCGTTGGTATTGGGGACTTGAAAGATGGCCCGTCGGTTCGATCACCGCAAGCATGCATTTGAACGAACCCTCGACGCGCCGAGCGGCGCAGTTTGAAATGACGTGTCCAAGAAACACTGCAGGGCAAACATCCACGTCGCCAAATTGGTTCCACGAGACCTTTTTGACGGAGGATGTTCATGCGTATGACAACCAAAACGTCACGAATTCATTAAGCGAGTTTGTGGCGGACTATGATCCGTCTATTCGTGCAGCCGAATTGAGTGCTTGTTTTGCAATGCGGTACGGCTGGCAATTGGTAGACTCGAATAGCGGATATATTACGGCCAGCCGAGCCTTGGTTCACCCAATGGTTCGATGGTTTCGCGTTTTGGACAACTTGCCACTCGATAAGAAGCAAATCAGAACCTACGCGAGAAACGCAAAAGTGCGCACCTGGGAGCTCAAGAGCCGTGGCCTCGAAGTGGACTTGGACGGCCTGCGAAGAATTTTACCCAGCGATGTGACTAGCACGGCAAGAATGACGATTCTATGTACAAAGATTGGCAATCAACACCGAGCCATTTTTTGCAGGGAATAATTTTGCGGTCGCTCACGAGGCCAATGTGGACTTGGTGGCTTTGCCATCGCCTCGATTGGCATTGTTTTCGCTCACCCAGCAATGAAATCGTAGGCTTGGAATTTCGCCAGTGCGTCGTCAGGATCATCCCAGGATTCGAAACAAAATGTCTTGCCGTCGAACTTTTTCGCCGATCTCATGGAGTTATGAGGATAAAGTGCGAAAACCTTGTTGGGTTTCTCTGGCTTGCAAGGAATAGAGTTGCCGATAGAATCGGACGCTGTGGTTACCTCGATCTTTACGGGTTTAGGTAATTGCTTGACGTCTGCGATTGAATATCCGCTATCGCCGGGCGTCAAATAGGGCGTCTTGGAATGACGCCCATTTCGAAAAAACAATGCAAATCCCTGTGTTTTCATTGATGGCGAAGTAGCTCAGTTGGTTAGAGCAACGGCTTCATAAGCCGTGGGTCGCTGGTTCAAGTCCAGTCTTCGCTACTATTTTTCGATGTTCACGACACCCGACACGACACCCGCCCGGTAAGATTGAGGAACTAACTATTCCTTTAATCAACCGGAGTACGTCATGCAAAAGAAGCCAAAAGATTGTCCGTTGTTTCTTCATAGGAACGGGCAATGGTGCAAGAAAATCAAAGGAAAACAGCATTATTTCGGCACTGAACTGAATGCTGCTTTAGTCCGATGGGTCGACGAAAAGGATTACCTTTTAGCGGGAATGCCGATTCCCAAAAAAGATGGCAAACCCACCATCGAGGAACTTGGAAATCTGTACTATGCGGCGGGTGTCGTCAGGGTGTCGGCTGGTGAAATCACCCAGAGAAGTTTGGACGATACCGCAAAGACAATAAACCGCCTTATCGAGATCGTTGGCGGTAAATGCAAGCCAGAGAGTTTGGATCCATTGGACTTCGCCAAAATCAAACAAGCACTGTTCGAACCAGTAGAGCGGACCACAGCGATTCGAGGAGGGATTAAGGGAAAATCCGTGGAACGCAGATCCCCCGTTACGGTTGGGAATGACGTTCGCAGGCTGAGAGCGTTTCTTAATTGGTGTTCGGACTCCAATTTGATAGCGCCATGTCGCTGGTCAAAGGAGTTTGGTGTCATCACATCAAAACAAGCCAGAGCCGCCAGAGCGAAGTCTGGGCGATCGTTGCTAAATCCGGATGAGTTGCGAAAGGTAATTGATTCCGCCAGTGTAGGCTTGAAGCCAATCATCTTGTTGGGCGTCAATGCAGGCATGGGGTCGACCGACATCTCCAATTTTCTCTTGGAGGACTTACCAGACCTGGACGCAAAGGAGGTATGGGTCGACACAAATCGAGGTAAGACAGGTGCGCCTCGTCGATTCATCCTATGGCCAGAAACAAAGGAAGCCATTAAGAAATGGATTGCTCATCGTCCGAGCCCTTGTAGTGATATTGCAGATCGTTTGTTCTGGACTTCGCATGGTGTCGCCTGGGTTCGAGACAGTATGGATTCCATATCGAAAGCCTTCCTAATGACGCGCAGAGCAGTAGGCGTCAATCAAGGCACGTTCTACGACCTGAGGAGGGCATTCCAGACCGTTGGTGCGGAGACTCTTGAGTATCGGGCAGTTTCATTCGTAATGGGGCATACGGTTTCTGAACGCGACATGTCTGGCCGCTATACGGTTGCAATCCCCGACGATCGAATCAGAACGGTTTGCAATCACGTTCGAACTTGGTTGTTTGGAGGTGCGAAGTGAGAAGCTTCAAGATCCTTGCTGAGCGGATTTTGCATTTACTAAAGGCAGGCGTTGAACTCTCGGAGTTATATCCGCTCTTAAAAGACGCTGGACCATTGCAATCTAAGTTGTATCGAAACCATCCTGGACCAACCATTTCATTGAGCTATGACCACTGGGGCGATTGGCATTTAGAGACATCGATTCCAGGTGTAGATATAGCTCACGAGGCAAACTTTCCATCGTCGAATAAGCTATCGCTTAACGATCAAAACGAACTACGAAACCATCTAGCAATGATCGTGAAACTATGGCTTGACCAAGACAGTCTATTCACCAGACCAATGGAAAAGAGAGACGTAGCTGAGAAACTGGGGGTTGGGTTGAAAACACTCAAGCGCCACATCGACTCGGGAATTATCACTGCTATCGAAATGAACAAAGCATTGGTTCGGGTTCTGAAAACGGACTTGCCAGAATAAATATGCGACTTGCGGACACTTGCGGACATTGGCTTTTCTAGCTGTTTGTCACTGGGGTGTCTTGATCTATCTTTCGTTTGTCACGCGTATTCAACGCAACACGATTCAAACGAAAGGTCCACATGAAAACTAAGCTACTCCGAACGACGGACATTCAAAAGAAAACTGGTTGGTCACTCTTTAAAATCCGAAGATTAATCGAACTCGGGAAACTCAAAGCCGTCAACACTTCGACGAGCACGCGTCCCTACTGGAATATCCTGCCAGAGAGCCTGGACGCACTTCTGAACGGTTCCGAACAACCATCTGAGCCAAAGCCGAGCAAGCCAGCTCGCAAGCAGCGTATCGACGCTGGTGTTCCAAAGGTTTTCGGCTGAGCCATTAAACGAAACAAGCCCGCGGTGGAAGGCCACGAGCTTGTTTCAATCTTTTACCAATCGCCAATGCAACAAGGCGAATCATCAACTATTCACATAAGGAAATCATATCATGCGACTCAAGGAATGGCAAATCTTAAAAATGTGGGCGAACGGTTTCCCCGCATTAATCGCCGGCACGCCGATCAAAGCTGAGCCGGTCACGCAAACCCACGACGACGACCACGAGAAGCAAGACGCTGAGCCGGTGCAATCCGATGCAGTCGAGCTGGTGGGGGTGCAAGGATGAGCAAGTCAATCAAGTATGAAATCCATCCGGCAGCGGAACTATTCCCTCTAATGAGCGAATCGGAATTCGCTGGACTCAAAGCCGACATCAAGGAGTTGGGTCAGCGAGAAGATATCATTGCGTGGCGTGGAAAGATCATCGACGGACGCAATCGATTACGGGCTTGTCAAGAACTCGGGATAGAATGTAACCGACGGATTGAATTGAGCCAGAATCAACAGTTTGGATTGAGCCATTTCTGGTTTTCTATTTGCTCAGCGCAGGCTATCCCCCAGCTCTTCGCAAGCATTTTTTGCGGAGTATCCGTTGCTTCTATTTGTTGCTT
>JANMHA010000336.1:0-26143 GCA_031374925.1 Pirellula sp.
TTCTTTTCACTTTGAAGAATCGACTTGCTTCCGTAGCGTTTCACCCGCTGCGGGATTTCCAACCAGTTCTCGAATATTGTCGCCAAAACGCAACGATGAACTTGAGAAGCAGCGAACATTGTGTCGCTTTGCCAATTCAAAAATTGCGATGGCTTCCGCCAGCGTGCCTGCAACCGGCTTGTCAATAAAGACTGGCTTGCCAGCCTTGAAGATTTCGCGAGCCTCTTGTAGATGAATTCGACCGTCAACGCTTTCAAGCAATACCATATCGACACGATCAAGCAGCTCCGGAATCGTATTGACGATCTCAACGCCCATGTTGCGAATGGTTTCCGTGAACTTTGCAACGCGGTCACGACTGGCGGGCATGTCCGTTCCTCCCGGATAACCGGCAACCACTTTGAACCCGGCGAGGTCCCCGACGGCTTTTGGATTGTTAAACAAATTCGTAAATGCTGGAACATGCGACGTATCTAGCCCTACGATTCCTAATCGCATAAGTTTCGGTTCGTCTTGGCAAAACGCAGAATTATTAAGCATGAGAATAGCCAGCAAGAAGATAGCGATCTGTTTCATCGATTAGGCCTCGGTGGGATAGGCTTAAATGGATCGAACTACGTGGGGTATTGGAAGGTCCTGTTAGCATAGGCTTCCAGGACACGCGAGTCAACGAATTCAGCTCATTGCGTGATATTCGCCACAAATGGAGGACCGCAATCCGCCAGCAGCTTGCGAGCTCTTGTTTCAGGTGCCAACGTCCTAAGGCGAGCGGCAGATTAAAAACTACCTGCCAAGGGTTTCCATGGTGGAGCGAGGCTCCTGCCGAGCTTGGCGTTGGTTCGGCAGGAGCCTCTCCGCCTCTCCCTCCCGGTATAATCATATTGGAGGAGGCAGTTGGTTCGGTCTTTCCACAGTTTGGTGCGTAGACCGTAGTTTCAATTTCTGTATATCCATACGTGAACGAGCTAATCATCTGTTGAAAGTCAAAGAAGAGACCATGAACAAAAGACTGTTGTACTCTGTGCTGGCGATACTGGCCTGCACAAACTTGGCTACGATCGCAGCCGACGACAAATCGGCGATTCAAAAACCGAATATCATTTTCATTCTGTCCGACGATGTCGGCCTAGGCAATGTGCATTGTACGGGCGGCCACTACAACACCCCTAACATCGACGTTCCGCTTATCATAAATTGGCCCGGCGTTACGCCCGCTGGAAAGGTTTCCAAGGATCTGACCGACTTCAGCGATTTCTTTGGCACGTTTGCCGAACTCGGTGGCGCGAAGCTTCCCGAAGGTGTAAAGATCGACAGTCGCAGTATCGCCCCGCAGATTAAAGGCGAAAAGGGAACGCCTCGCGACTGGGTCTACGTCGAGCTCAGCGGGAAATCGTACGTCCGCGATGCACGCTACAAGCTCACGAACCAAGGCGAGCTCTTCGATCTTAAAAACTCGCCCTTCGAGGAAACTCCGGTCTCACGCAATACGACGGACGCAGATGCACTCGCTGCAATGAAGAAACTTCAAGCCGTTCTCGAATCGCATCCGGCTGGCGACTCCTCTGGTATCGTGAAAAAAAAGAAGGCCAAAAATGCGGTCTCCGGAGGAAGCCAAGCCAAGGGCGGTAAGAAACGCAAGGCCGCAAAGTGATTGGCCGTTTATTAATCTGAGGCCATATCGATGCAGGAAAGTCTGGTGCAGGCAACTGACTAGAAGATGCCTGAGGCATTAGCAAAGCGTTTCTTAGCCAACATGTGATTTCAATAACCGTCTTGAACTGGCAACATTCCAATTACAACCATGCCGTTTTCAATAATGCCATCAATCGATCGAAGCCGTCATGTAAACTTGCATGGTCGTCGAAGCGGCATTACGCTTGTCGAATTGTTAGTGGTAATCGCAATAATCGGCGTTTTATTGGGTCTTCTCCTTCCTTCGGTTCAGGCGGCTCGCGAAGTTGCACGGAGGCTTCAATGCACCAATAATTTGATGCAATTCGGCTTAGCATTACACAACTACTCTTCAGCCGTTAGGTCTTTTCCGCCTGGACGACTGGTCGCGGTTTCCCCTTCGGATAACTTAACCGCTTCAGCGAACGCAAACGCGACGACAGGCAATGGAAGTTGCTTCTCAGCTTTCGCGTATCTGCTGCCGCACTTGGATCAAGGCGTAATTTACGAAAAAATCAATTTCAACAGCGGTCCGGACACGGCCGCCAATGATTCGATGAGCATCACTCAGCCGGCTGTGTTCCGTTGTCCATCAGACAACGGCGTTCGTAATCTGGCTCAAGGAACCAGTTTTGCAGGCGTCACTAATTATGTGCTCAATACCGGTACGACCTTTCCTGTATCTCCTCGAAACCCAAGCGGAATA
The DNA here is from genome assembly GCA_031374925.1 of Pirellula sp. Lineage (GTDB taxonomy): Bacteria > Planctomycetota > Planctomycetia > Pirellulales > Pirellulaceae > JBKCUI01. The sequence goes on from JANMHA010000336.1 coordinate 2,378, forward strand.
CCAGTAACTGGTGTCTTCTTTGAAAACTCGCGAATCCGCTTCGCTGATATTACAGACGGTACGAGTCAAACTATTTGTATCAGCGAACAGGTTCTCTCGGATCCAAACGATAGGGGCAACTCGGCTGGCAATTGGAATGGAGCAATACCTTCCACAGGGTTCGTCCTAACAACAGGTAACAATAACACCAATAATGGACAGGAACTGTTGCAGTACCCTCAGGACTGCGTGGCAGGGAATCGATTGCAACTAACTCGTGGCAACCGAATTCTCTACGGAGCTCCGGGACACACGATGTACAACCACGTCCGGGGACCAAACGACCTACAGATCGATTGCCGTGGTGGTCTGCCGCACAGCCAACGCAACGTCTATTGGTGGAGTCGGTTGACACATAACGTAGCTGCGCATAGCAAACACAATGCTGGGATCCAATCTTTGTTTTGTGATGGGCATGTCCAATTCGTCCCATCTTCCATTGACCTAGCCGTCTGGAAAGGGCTCGGCAGTCGCGGAACTGGTGAAATCCTCAACGAGTATTGAATACAGCATCTTCCAATCTCGCACCAAGCTCCGGTTTCCGACTTCGAAGGGCAGTAGGTGCAGGGCAGTAGGTGCCAGGCACGCATGACACCAGGCACGCATGACACCAGGTTCGGCAGGATTCGAAGCTATTTGGAGTTGGTTGCTTGCTGAGCGATGGCTACATCGGATAGACTGGGGCGGGTAATCAAAAAAAAGGAAAGAAAATGAGCACCAACGAACTAATCGTTTTGATCATCGTCTTGTTACTTCTGTTCGGCGGGGGTGGCGGCTATTATTGGAACCGACGACGGTAAGATGTGTCCTATGCCAATATATGGCTTATTGCCTATTTGGCAGCCAAGCCTCTTCCCTACGCCGGTAGCTTCCCATCCACATGTGGAAATAGCCGAGTTAGCCTCCAGCGTCTTCCACAAGTTGGTTCAGATCAATGTGGAGATTGGCGCTTGCCGATTCGACTACGCCTGCACGATCGGATTGACGCGAGTGGCGAACACTGAAGAAGATCTGGGGCCTTTCTATCGCATGTACGGTTATCGTTTGGGCGTTGCTTCTTTGGTATGCTGGGCCAAGTTTCTAGCGGCAAGCGGAATGTTTTTGCTTCATGTCATCCATCCTAGGCCGATTCGATAAGAACATGATCCCCGAAATCGGTCTCAGTGAATCCGCACTTCTGACGGACATCGCAATGTGCATAAACTATTACCGGCTGTTTTCGCCGGGACTGTATTGTTGCGTTCATGCCCCACTCCAACTTGATGACGTGACTCGATTGCATCCCGGCATCATCGTCATGGTGAATCACGGTGAACTCAAGCAATGCGATCCAGGCCCCGAGTACGACTGCTTTCACGGACCACCGAATTTTGTGCTCGATGTCTTTCCGGGCGACGACCTGCAGGATTATCAAACTCGGCGCTCGGCATTTGAACGTGCCAAGGTTCTTGAATACGTAGCCGTCTTGGATACGGAACCTGTTTCCTGGATTTGGAATCGTTTGGTGGATGAGAAGTTCACTGAGATCCAAACTGCGGACAACGAAACCATCATTAGCACAGCCTTACCCGGTTTGTGGCTTCCAACCGCTGCATTCAAGCAACGCGACTGGTGGACAATAATGGGCGCGATCGCGCGCGGTGTCACTCGCATCGGTCACCACGATTTCATGGAGACAATCTGGAAGCTTGCTCAAAACAGGGCATAGTTTCCTGCGCGCTCCAGGATAGGAAAATGGATGCAAGGGTGCCGTCATTGGTGACCGACGGCGGCCTGCAGGGACTCCGGATGCTGACCCTTGTGTTTTTGGGCACCAAAGACTGCAAGCACTGCCCACCAACCACGGATGTGACAACAGCACGTGTGAGTCACAATCGGAGATCCTGAGTGGCCTCTAGCGGATTGGCATCGACATTATGATCACGTCTTTCAAGCCTTTAGTTCGCAGACCTGAAAGTCATTTTAGGTTTCGTTCCGGCAAAACGCGAGCAAAAAACTGCGGGCCAAATTATTTTTCCATATCCACACGGATGCCTGTATCTGGCATCGGTATCGGTATCGGAATCGAAGCGACCAATGTTTCCATCAGACGAAAGTTCGAGTAACAGTAGCAGGCACGCTCCGTCGTGCCGTCCGCTCGTCAGCATTTACTGCGATTCTAGGTGGACGGCACATGGAATGTGCCTACTACTTTGACTTTTGTCGGCTGTGTCACAGTATATTATCTCGCGCTAAGCCATCAGGCTACGGCTCCTCCTCTCGCTGTTCCGCAACGCTCGCTCCGTGCGTACGCCTAAAGGCTGCGCTACTTGTTCTCCTTCTCCGCCTCCGGCGACTTGACAGACGGACTCAGAGCCACGCGGAAGCCGCAGTTGCCGTCGCGATTTGTCGGAGGGCCCGAGAGGCGGTTCGCCGACCGGCAATACGCAGCGCCGAAGCTCCAACCGCCGCCACGGGGAACGCGGTGCGTGCCCCTTGCGGAAACCATAGGGTCCACAACCGACGTTTCTGGATAGGCACTATCCCAGTCATGAGTCCACTCAAGTACGTTGCCGTGCATGTCAAATAAACCACGAACGCTCGGTCGCAGTTCTCGTGGAGGATGAACCTGCTTACCACTATTCCCTTGAAACCAGCCAAAACGACCTAGTAGGCCTACCTCGCTGCCAAAACCATAAGCGGTCCTTACTCCACTTCGACTAGCGACTTCCCACTCCGACTCCGTTGGTAACCGAAAGCCTGGTTGACTTAATCGCATAGGCCAATTCCGAGGGGCCCAGTTCGCCGAGGGGTTCGGCTCTCGCGGATAATCCTCCTTGGCCAGTGATTCCGGATCGGTGTACGACTGATCGCTCTCCGACATTCCTGATTGCAAACCAAGCCAACGACAAAATGAAACTGAATCGTACCAGTCAGCAGCGAAGCCCCCATCCGATGGCTTTGCGGCAAATTGATTCATAAAGCCTTCGTAATCCGAGTCGTATGCAATTAGCTCCTCCATCGTTATCTCACGATCCAAAAGCGCGAACGGACGTGTCAATGTCACACTGTGACGAACTTCGTTATTCTCCTCTTTACTTCGATCCGGTTCATCGCTGACGGAGCCAATCTCCGACGCACCAGACGGAAACACGACAAAAGTATAGTAAAAAGTCATTTGTGGTAACGTCTCCGGTTTAGCGTCTTCCCCTTCTGCTTTTTTCGCTCCATCGCCCTCCACAGGTTGTTCGGATTTAGATTCCTTGTTTCCCTTTCCTTCAGCCGGTTTTTCCTTGGGCTTAGGTGGCGCGGTCGGCGTTACAGTGATGGCTAGTGTGAACCACTCGCGATCGGTGGAATATGGAACTGCGGTTTGGTCGACCACTCGCACCACTTCGGCTTGGCCCCACTTACGTAGTAACCAGCCTGCGGCGCCATGCACGCCCGAACTAGGATCATTGGAGTAAGCCTCAGCTAACTGCTTCAGAAGAGCATCCCGCCGCGATTCGGGTATCTCGCTGAGCGTGTATTCACCAAGTGCCAGAAGTAGAGCATACCGCGTGTTGCGGGGATGACGATCAACTGGCGATTGGCTCGCAATGCGCAGACAGTCCAGCAGGTCTTCCATACGCACGCCACGGTCGCGGCAACGGAAAATGAATTGTGTGAGAGCTTCCGGGTCATCGGTCATGTCAAACACCGGTAACACCTTTTCCCGCTCACCTAATCGCAGCAGCGTCACCGCAGAGTTAGCACGTCGTTGGCCGTACGGAATGCGTTCCACCGAACCCAGCTCCGACGGTGGCAACGTCGCGGCGATCTTGCCGAAATCCTCCACAGTCGAAGGTGCAGGAGCGGCTGCGACCAGTGGATAGAGAACTTCATATTGTTCTGGAGTCGCTAACGTCAGCAACTGGGACAACTTCGGGATATCGCTGGCGCCGTAATCAGCGAAGGCATTCGCGGCACTTAGTCGCTGAGCGTCGGTACTCTTCGTGTCACCGAAGACCTTTTCGAGGTCCGGAAGCAGCCTTTTGCTGATTGGTCGCAGATTCTCACGCAGCAAAGGTTGGAAATCGGAATTCTCCACGACCAGTTGACCAGCCACAAAATGCAGGTCCTGCTCAGTCCACGAAGCCGCTTCCGATTTGGGGATATAATCCGCTAGTGCCACCGCCGCGCGGAAACGGCGTTTGGACTCGGCTTTGCCGTCTCGCAAAATGGCTCGCAATTTTTCTGTCAGTTCCCCAGCGTAAGCGCGCAGTTGCTGACGAATCGGACCGATGTATGCGCCCTTGTTGGTGAGCAGCTCTTCCAGTAGCGGTTCGACCAATGATTTATCGCTTGAGACCATCACGAGACGTGCATGCAACTGCGAGCGATTTTCGGCAACCGTAGTCCCTTTAGCGGATAGAAACGGTCCCAGATGCGTTGTCGCGACCTCTGGATTCAGGCCCAGTTCCTTGACAATGTCCGGCAACTGGCTCGGATCGGCACTGACCAAGCGGCCAACGAGGCCTTCGATTCTAGTAGCTTCCTGCTCTTTGGCTTTTTGCGCTAGCAGATCACGCCTGCTCTGGTCGACGCGATTCCAGGTCCATAGCCCACCGGCCGTGATCAGCCCGATGAAAATGGCGGCGGTTGCTAACCGCGACAGATGGAACGAACCGGCTCGTTGCATCATCGCACGCTGAGGATCTGTCCACTTGGTTCTTTCCGTGAGCCTGCGGATGCCGAGCCATTCACGGGCAGTTGGCAACTGTTTGTTTTCGCGTTTCGCATTCCACGTCGAAGCACGCTCGGCAAGCTTTAACTCAGCTCGACCGCGTTTCGTCTCGCGCTGTTTGCGAGTTAGCCATTCGCGAAGCGAAGGCACTAAATAATCGTGCGTGAGCTGATAGAATTGCGTCTGCGAGCCGCTCTTGGATTGTGAATCGTGTCCTTCCGGGTCGGTCGGCGTGATTAGCCGCAATTCGCCGTCCAGGATTCGTAACAGATCGTTGAAATCAGGTGGTCTGTCCTGGTAGCCGGACACATCTAGCAGCTCCGCCTGCGATCGCATGTGCCCCTTGATGTCGGTACCCAGTTCTGGCAGTAAAGCACTCAAAACGCCACGTGCGGCAAATGCATGCCGAAGATGATTCGGATTGGAATGAAGGGAACTAAAAGTCTCCTCGAGGAAATTGACACCGATGCCCTGTGTTCCCCCAACCTGCTTTAGTGTTGCGGACGTCCACGGTTTGCCTTTGATCATTTCCGCAAAAAGCGACAACCGTACCGAAACAACTTTATCCGCCTGGGCCAATCCAGTGGAAACATCATTGATAAACTGCTGTTCATCGGCGGACAGGCTTCCGGAGTTGGCTGGCAACTTGCCGAATGCCTGCCCGAATGTCATCAGGACTTTCGCTGCGTGATCAATATCGAACAAGTCGACCAGTGCAAAGTTCTGCCCCTGCAGGATAGGAATATCCAAAGCCATCATCAGCCGTGCGGCTGCTACCGAAAAATCGTCGCGAACCATTATCACGGCTTGTAGTTGTCCGCCATCACATTGCCGCAAGGCCTTCACCAGTTCAGCCTCTGGCGCCGCTCGGTGGGCATGCAGCCACTGCTCGAACTGGTCGATGATTATCAAGACCTTACGCCCGTGGCCACGTCGCAGAGCAGCCAGAGTGTCTGTCAGACCAAGTTGCTCCGAAAGTTCTGGAAGCTGTTTTCGCAGGCCCCGTAAGATGCGGATCTCAGTGTCTTCTGGCGTGGCTTCGACGTAAACCGCCACGACATCTTTGTTTAGGTGCGGCAACAGACCGGCTTTCACCAGTGAAGATTTACCACAACCGCTGGGGCCGTAAATGAGCCCCACGCTGAACGTCTGTTCAGGATCCGTTTGTTCTATACGCTGCTTCCAGAACGCAATACTCTCCGGAAGCCCGTCTCGGTTACGTACACCGGGAAGCAGATCCAGAAAAAACTCAGCATCGCTTGCGTCAAAAGACCGCAAACCTTTGGGCACTACATGTACTTCCGCTTTCGCATGAGCGACTACAGTTATTGGCTTCAGCCACTGTTCCAGGTCTTCCGCAAATTCAGCAGCCGTGGCATACCGGTCAGACGCTCGCTTGGACAAAGCCTTCAGGCACACTCGTTCCAGCTCCGACGGGATTGAGTCCACTAATTCCCGTGGCGGCTTTGGATTCACTGAGACCACTTGATGCAGTATTTCCATAACTGTACTGCCGCGGAACGGCCTCTTCATGGTCAGCATTTCGTAGAGTATCACACCCATGGAAAAAATGTCACTGCGGCCATCCAAACGATGTCCTTCGCCTCGCGCCTGTTCAGGGCTCATGTAGGCAGGCGTCCCCGCGATCCCACTTTGTTTCAAATAGTCCTCTTCACGAATAGCCAGACCAAAGTCAGCGACATACGGCGTGTTGCTACTGTCTTCAAGTAGAATGTTGGCAGGTTTAATATCGCGATGAATTAACCTTTTCATATGCGCGTGTTGCAGGGCAAAAGCGACCATCGCGAGTAATTTGGCGGATTCCCGTTCTGTCGGTCGACCTGCTTTGATCCGATGTTCCAGCGTCGAGCCTTTGATATACTTGGAGACGACGTAAATGGATCCATCGTCAGTGCGTCCCATGTCGTACACGGAAACGATATGCGGATGGTCCAGGCTGGCTACAGTACGAGCTTCAGCCAGATAGGCTTCGGCATCTTCCGGTTTCTGAAATCGAGCTTTGGTCGGCACTTTGATTGCGACCTGCCGCTGCAACTCATCATCAAAGCCGAGGTAGACTCGACCAAATGCTCCTTCGCCCAGGACTCGGTCCAGCCGATAACGCCCCCTCTGCGTTACGCCAATCCCGCTACTGTTGATATATGTTTCATTAGAACCGGGGCTGTATATGGCCTTTTGCTCGTGCTCTAACGTGCCCTCCAATTCGTGCAGCAACGACTTTTTTGGATTAACACTCACCGACGCGACTTCGTTCTGCAAGTTTGTCGCGGTCGACGCCAGTCCCCTCGCGTCATCTCCTTTCGACGTTGATCGTTCGTCGGACATGAATTCACTCAGCCGTTCCCGTAGCGTATCACTAAGATCTGGAAAGCGCGAGCTGATCTCATCAATATTCAGCGGTCGATTGGTTTCTCGCCGTGCTTGCATTTCACCAATTGCGAGTTGCAGTTTCCAGTCCACGCCAACTGGCAAATCAGGAATCCCGGCCAGATAATCTTCGACTTGCAACGGGTCGTTCGTCCGCCACCGATGCTGCTGATCGGACAACAACACTGCCAGCATCTGATCCGAGTCGTTAATGTCCTGCTGCCGCAAAAACGCAAACACATCCGGGGGTGAGGTAGGGGAATTCCAGAGCTGTTTGAAATGCTGGGCAAGTGGCATGGAAATATCTCGTTCCCTAACTAGGAAATGTTTCAATCCGCTTGGGGCGGTGTTTTGCCATTACTGCGATTCAAAATAACCTACCACTTCATGGTTTGCCTCATAGCTTCGTTGTCAGTTTCCAATAATTGTTGACTAATCCAGTAAAACACGGAGATAAGCAATTGGAACCGCACAATCGCTTGAGCTTCCTTTCAACACGAGGTAACTGTGTGGTCGTAGTCGACGGCCAGCGGTGATCCTGGCGTCAGAGCAACGACCCAAGGAAGCATAACATGAAACAGTCGACGCCGCCGAGTGAGATGCAATCCACCTTTCCGTGTTTATTTCCAGATTTCCTCATTCAGGAAACGAATACAAGCTGGGGCCTTCACGGAAATGGATTTCCCTGTTGCTGTTAACGCTCCGCTTCCACCGTTGATGGTAAAGGAGTTGATCGTGTCACTGCCTTGGTTCTCTGCCAAAAGTTTTGTTCCCAACGGTTCGAGACGAAAGTTCCTTGATGTCTTGCCCATGGTTGAATAGTTGTCGATTCGATGGATAGCACCTGTCTTGAGATCAATGGCCATGGCTACGATGGTGTCATGGCCTCGGTTGCTACCGTACACGAATCGGCCATTTGGATGAACAAGTACTTCTGCAGTCGATAGATTTCCTGCAACAGTGTTCGGAGGGAGGGTGCTAGTATGGTTGATGGTCTCAAGCTTGCCAGAATTGCTGTCCCAACTCGCAGCCGTCATGGTCATGTTGGATTCGTTGATAATGTATGCGAACTTCTTGCTGGGGTGAAACGAAAGGTGACGAGGCCCCGAACCGACAGGCAGTTCAAACGAAGGAATTGGGGCTGGAGTAAGCGTTCCCTTGCTCGCGTCCAACGCATAGATGTAAATACGATCGTTTCCAAGATCCGCTACTAGAACCCAACGATCTCCCGGTGCAACGGCACTACAATGCCCATTCGAACGCTTCTTGCCCGCTTCAACCTTGTGAACAATATTGCACGACTCAGGTCGGATAGATCCGTCACCCGCAATCGGAAACACGATCACCGATCCACTGGAATAGTTTGCAATGATGAGACACTTCCCAGCCGAATCTGTCGTCACGTGGCAAGGTGCATCGCCGTCGTTTTTTTGACTGTTGAGAACCTGCAGTTGCGGTGTTTTGTTCGTGAAGTAAGCACTGCGTTGATAACTGTATGCAACCACGGAAGCTGGAGCGGTCGCATCATTGCGAGCGGCTTCGGTCACGACGTACAGTACTTCAAGCTTCGGATGGAAGCAGAAAAATGACGGGTTGGATTGCATGGCAATCAAAACTGGTTCGGCCATCGCCCCATCTTTTTCGAGCTTGCTGGCGTAGATTCCTTCGCCGTAGCCACCAATAAAGAACGGTTGAGCTCTGCCGGTTCTGCCAAACGTTATCGTCAGAAGAAAAACCAACGCGAGCGAAAATCCGCGAGCCGATTGTTGACAAGATGACATTGCATTCTCCTAAAGAGCATTTTCTTGAAATCTACTTAAACGAACCGAACGTCTATCCGATTATCGGGCGTCTGGATGCAAGTGAATTCGGATCTCGAATGCAAGGACAACGTTCGCGTTGCTATGATTGTAGACGGTTCCCGCCGATTATTAAGTATAGAGCGTTCGTTCTTAGGCGAGCGGCAGCTTTTCAGTTGCTCGGCCCTGACGAGGACTCCGTTCGTCAGTTCATGAACGCGTCACGTCAAAAGGCTTTTATGGCCCATCCGACCATGCGTTTGGAGGTCGATGGCGATTCACTTCTCATCATGAAACCCCACTTCAGGCTCGATGCTGAGAATGTTCGCACCTACATGTCTGAAGCCTTGGCAGCCACTCAGATCATGATCGGCCCGTCGAAGTGAGCTAAAATTCTGGATTGCTTTATCCCATGCGAGGCTTCGAGACGATCGAATTACGATACCTTCGTACGGCGACCGCTTTCCCAATCGCTGCAATGCTCAGCACGATGAGCAACAGCAACGGCAAGTGGAGTCCGCTCGTCAGCATTTACCACGATTCTAGGTGGACGGCACGTGGAATGTGCCTACTACTTTGACTTTTGTCGGCTGTGTCTAACAAATTCTCGGCAGTTGCTGGCCGATGGGCATCGTAACGACCCGATTGGCGCCCAAAGCCGTTCGAGCTACCACCAACTGGTGTGAGTCTTCCACAACCCGTCCTAGGATTGCCGCCTGTTCACCAAGCGGATGAGCTCGCATCGTGGCCAACAATCGATCCGCCATCTCAGCCGGCACGATCGCAACCAGCTTGCCTTCATTCGCGACTAACATCGGATCCAGCCCGAAGAACTCGCAAGCCGAACGAACGATTGGATTGACCGGTACACTCGTTTCATCGATCTTGATTCCGCATCGTGACGCGGCTGCAATTTCGTTCAAGCTAGTTGCAAGGCCACCGCGAGTCGGATCACGCAGCACCCGAATCTCCGGGCAAGTTTCCAACATTCGCTGAACCAAATCCGTCAGCGAGGCGGAATCGCTCAAAAGCGGCGAATCAAACTCCAAGCCCTCTCGAACACTCATCACGGCCATACCGTGATCGCCCATCGTTCCACTAACCAAAACAACATCACCCGGCCTTGCTCGATCGATGCTAATATTTCGATGGACGGGCAGAATACCGACGCCGGTAGTATTGATGTAACATCCATCGCCATGCCCCCTTTCGACCACTTTGGTGTCACCTGCAATGATCGTCACGCCTGCTTCGCGCGCAGAGCGTCCCATCTCGTTAACAATGCGCATGAGTTGCTCGACAGACAAACCCTCCTCGAGAATAAATCCCGCAGTGAGATACAAGGGTTTGGCTCCGCTCATAGCCAAATCGTTGACAGTGCCGTGAACGGCCAAGTTGCCGATACATCCGCCAGGAAAGAACAATGGCTGAACCACAAACGAATCTGTCGAAACGGCGATGCGATTACTGGGCAATTGCAATGGAGTTGAATCACCGAGTGCGTCAAGTTGTTCGTTCTTGAATGCAGGCAAAAACACATGCTCCAAGAGTTCCGCCGACAATCTACCGCCGCCACCATGCCCCATGACGATATGGGGGTAATCGCGCAGAGGCACTGGACAAACCGTTTGGCTAAAATCGATCGACATCACGACGTCTTTTTTGTCATTGGCAAAGCTATTGATCACACTTGCTCCAACTGAACAAAACGGCCATAGTTATAGTAGGCTGCACATGCCCCTTCGCTCGAAACCATCGTCGAACCTAGCGGGGAGCGGGGAGTGCATGTCTTTCCAAACGCGGGGCATTGATTTGGCTTGATCACACCTTGTAGCACTTCCCCTGCACGGCACTCAGTGGATTCGCCCGTTTGCACATGGGATACCGAGAATCGCAACGAAGCGTCAAAATCAGCATAGGCACTGCTGAGCTTCCACCCGCTACCTGGGATCACCCCGATCCCGCGCCAACCTCGGTCCGTCGTTTCAAAAACCTCGGCAATCGTCGCTTGAGCCGTCTCGTTCCCTTGTTCGGAAACCACTCGCTCAAACGCATTTTCGACGAAGGCTTCGCCCCGTTCCAACTGTCGCACTGTGCGGCGTATCCCTTCGAGCAAATCCAAGGGCTCGAAACCGGTAACCACTATGGGGACATCGAAACGCTTGGCTAGCGAGTGATACTGATGATAGCCCATCACGCAGCAAACATGTCCGGCCGCAAGGAAACCTTGCACTCGGTTTAAGGGCAAACTCATGATGGCTTCAATCGCGGGAGGAACCAAAACATGCGAAACCAAGGCCGAAAAATTCTTGAGCCCTTGAATCTTGGCAAGTTTGACCGCCATCGCGTTGGCTGGCGCCGTTGTTTCAAATCCGATGGCAAAGAAAACCACCTGGCGATTCGGATTGGCATGGGCCAATTTGATCGCGTCCAGGGGAGAATAAACAATCCTCACATCCCCACCAGCCCCCTTAACTTGAAGTAGATCCTCTTTCGAACCAGGCACACGCAACATGTCCCCGAAGGAGCAGAAGATAACATCGGGTCGCGATGCAATCGCTAACGCTTGATCGATGATGTTTAAGGGCGTTACACAAACAGGGCAACCAGGACCGTGTATCAACTCGATCTCACTAGGGAGTATTTGATCGATACCATTGCGAATGATCGAATGGGTTTGTCCACCGCAAACCTCCATGATGGCCCATGGACGGGTCACGATGCGGGCGATCTCGACCGCGATTCGCTTAGCTTGGTCGCTGTTACGAAATTCGGTCAGGTATTTCACGATTGCGATTCTCCCTGAACCATTTCCGTCGAAGGAACGTCTTCGGTTTCAATTAACTCTTCACCAGCACGCATCTCTTCCAGCTCTTCTTCCAACAGCCCCAAAGAAGCAAATATGCGAAGCGTTTCTTGTGCGGACGCTTCATCAATGCGGCTGATCGCGAACCCGACATGCACAATGGTGTAATCTCCCACCATCGCTTCAGGCAAGTATGCTAAACAGACTTCTTTTATCAGACCGCCGAAGCTGACTTTACCCATTCGCGTTCCGCCATCCTCATAAATCGACTCGATGCGACCGGGGACAGCTAAGCACATTTTTTTGCTCGACTTTCATTTGCACGATGGAACTGCGAACTGCTTGAAGCGATTTCGTTGCCGCTTGTTCCGAAAGATTATACCACTAATGGCGATTCGACCAACCAAGGCCATGGTTGGCGAGCATTTGTTGGACATTCGCCATATTGACTCGCATAACCGACCCGTCCGATCCGGTCGTGAACAGCGACGAGCGGCCTAAGTCGAGCGCCATGTCAGTAGATGCCATTTTTGGCGTAGGCAATTCAGCAATCCATTGTCCATCGGTATGCCATAGATCCACGGTCCCGTCGCTTGCAAGCCTGCAGAATACATCTAAGTCAATGTACTCGATGTCGATGACGGATCCGGACTTCGAGCCCAGCAATTTGGTTACCCCTGACGCTATTTCGAGCGACCGCAACTGACCATCGTCGGATCCCAAAATCAAGTGTGTCCCCGACGGATTGAATGTGAGACTATTCAACTTGTTGGACTTTGCGGGTGGATCAAAGTGCCGGGTTGATACACCATCTACGAGAGATCGAATATCGATCGAACCGTCTTCGTTTCCCGTCGCAAAAGAGTTTCCGTTGGTCAAGGCGATCGCACTGGTCCGGTTGCTGGGCTTTGGGCCCATTTTTTGCCACACGACTTCAAGTTGATATCTTGAGTTCTTCTCATCAATATGGCACAGTACCAAAGTTCCATCCTTGTCTCTAGCCAGCAGTTGATTTATTCCTGCAAAAGCAACCGCAGACAACTCACCGGCAAAGCCTTCAAGCATTGCTAGGTGTTTACCAGTGGATGCCTCCCAGAGACTGATCGTTGGATCCAATCCGCCGGTAGCGAAAAGGTTGTCCGGCCCGGACGCCAGGCATCTTATTCCATAGGGATGTGATGTCCGGGGTACAACCGCCGTTTGCTCGCCTGATTCCAAATCAAAAATCCGCGTTTCATTGTGCACGGCGACGGCAACCCGCTTACCGCTGGGGCTGACATTCAACGCAGTGGCAATCGGAGGGAGGGATTTTTGCAAGCGTGACTCACCGTGCAGGTCGAGGGTACAGATCAACTTTCCATTTTGCGTGTCCCAAGCCTGGGTCAATCCAGTAGCAACGTCGGAGCTTACAAGTACCGTTTCGCTTTCCCCTAATCGCAAATGGGATTTCGCATTCACTGGAATTGTAAATGACTTTTTCTCGAGGACATTCCAGAGCTTGACCTGATCGTCGCTGGCAATGATTACATGTTGGCGTCCGAATCCAATCAGCTCTCCACTACCCAACTCCACGACCTTTTCCGCTTTCGATGCATCGTAAATCATCACTTCTCGGTTGGGTTGACGCACAATCAAGTATTGGTCAGCAAAAGAAGCCTTCACCTCCAATGTATGGTCCGTTAGCGAACTTCTGCGTTTTCCCGATTGCAGGTCGTAAATGGTCGTCTCGTCAGATGCTGCCCTTGGGTCAGGAATTCTCCGCTTGTCGACGACTAAACAGTTCGCACCTGGCAAAATTGCACAATTGATCCACGTATTGTCAGAATTCCCTTCCTGCAACAATAGCTTTTGCGTGGTTGTATCCCACATTCGCACCCGCATCGATCCCTCCATTCGATTGAGTAAGACCAAGCGATCTCCGGTGTCGCTCATTGCCAGTATGTTGAAACCATCAAAAGAATCGACCTCTGCATCGATCCGTTTCGAACTTCCAACTTTTGGTGACCAAAGAGTAATATGTGATTTTCGTCCCTCATCTCGAACTAAGAAAGCCACGAGGCCTCCATCAAGACATGTCGCAGTCGCCAGCAGGCCGTTCGCGCTAGCAATCTCAAACTGTGGCTTACCATCTTCTGGGTCGTAAACGCTCCAGACGCCTGTTTGATGGTTTTGACGCACTAAGAGATCAAATCGCTCGTGTGGAGAACTTCCACGCGCCTCACGCATTATTGTCGGTGGCGAACTTCCGTCCACCCTCACCAAAAGCGACCCCTTCTCACAATCGGCGATGACATACTTGCCTTTTTCGTGAAATCGTGCGCTGCTGACACTCTCTAAAATTGGCTGTGAAAGTTCGAATACGATTTGCCCCGAGGTATGGTCACGCACGAAAAGCGAGGATTGGTTTTCATGCCGCTTTGTGGTAAGCAACGATAAGTTTTCAAAAACATCCCGCAAGCGTTCATCGCCTTGAATCGTTGGATCGCTACTCAATAGTCCGTGTTCTGTAATATACTGATTGAGTCCTATTCGCCAATTGTCATTGGATTCGAAAGACTCGATCTGTCCCTGGTTTGAGCGAACTGACGTCACGAATTCGATCGGATCTAAAAACTCGGCGCGCAACGCTTCAGCCGATACGCGAGATCGCAGCCAATGCAAATCTCGCCAGTCTTTGCGTCTTGATACGACGTTCCAAACAAACCGAAAATTCTGCGCTCCAGGTAGAGTACTGCGAGTGTAAGAACCGTTCGCTCCGAAGACCCGGGCCTCGAACTGTTGAGGGACCCCAAGTCGCTGCCCAAAATCCTGGCGTGACAAAATGCTATTGGCGCTTGTTACCATAAGCGTTTCTGTTGGCGAAAGCGGCGCAACCATGCATTCACCATCTTTCCGCTCAACGTAGCGACCAGCCGATAGCGGAGCAGCCAGTTGAAGTTGTTGCGAGTATTCGGGTAACTCCCAAAATTGCCAAATTTGTTGGTGTTGTGTTGGGAGTTGATTGGGAATCGCGTAACAGACCGCGACTCGATTGTCAGGGAGAAACTGGAGTGATTCTGCTTGCAATGTTTTTCGTGGATCGATGTTTACTGCTGAAGCGGATTTTGGATTGGCTTCAGAATTCCAACTCCACAGCAGCAGGTTTTCCGCCACTTGGATGACTGAGAGTTGATTCGGAGTTGCGACGAGCAATCTTTCGGAGTCTGGCGAGAAGCAAACCTCGATATTTCTCTTAACGTCAACCACCTGGCGCGCTCTGTTAACCGCATCGTCGTTTGGCAATTCCACATAGGTACTTTGCGACTCCGAGAGTTTCTGCAAAACCGCTCTTGTGGTATAGCCCTCAACTTGTATTGTGGCTAGCCATTTACCATCAGGGCTAATCACCACCGGCTCGTTGGAATCCAAACCATTGTTGATGGCTAAGCGTGTCGGCTCTACGCCATCGGCGAAGTGGTCAATCATCAACGGCTGAGCATGTTTTGCGGTCAGCGGCGCAAATAGAACTCCATTCAAACCTGGCAACGTTGCTACTGGCCGCATGGCCCGCGCCGTACCCGCTTTGGCTGGCTCAACCTGAGGCGAGCAACCCCTGTAGCTCTTGATGACTTGATGGGTATTTAGGTCAATTACGACAACGGGATTACCTTCATAGAGACCGGACGTTCTCAACTGATCTTCAAACACAACGAGCCGGGCGGCGTCCTTGTTCAATACAAACTGTGGACTGCGAAAGCTCAAGGCTGGAGATCTTGGGCCGGGAAACATATTGACGACCGGAGCAACAAGGACCTTGCCTAAGTCTACCGTCGAAACTTGGGGCGGCACTTCCTCGTTCAACGAATAACGGGCATGTGTCAAGATGCTTGAACTCGTAGGTCCTTTTGTGAACTCTTGCGAATGATCGATCCACACTAAATGCAGGTAGTCTTTTTGATTCAAGATGGGTGTAACGGCGACGCGTTCCAATTGCTTTCCTGGCAGTGCACGCAAGGACGGCAATCGAATGGAGCGAACGACTTCGCGTTTTCCGCAATCCCACAGCTCGATACTATCGCTTTCGTCCTTGTCCGACGCGGGAACATGATGCGCAATCAGCGAGCCGTCGCCGCTGAGCGCAGACCTCCGATTGTTGCTGTAGGTGATCTGGCCGAGCAATCCACCTTGACCGTAATTTTGAAATTGTCCCTGTGATTTGTCATGGGTATCAAGCGTACATGACTTCAGCAATCTGGGCTGACTATTGAACGACCATTGAAGGGCTTCGTATCGGAGTTTCGGAAGTGTCTGCGTCCAGAATTGGTTTGCATTGGAAAGAGCATTTGCGTCAAGGTCACGAGCTTGTGCCAGCATTGGCTCCTTCAGTTCCACCGCGTTCTTCAGCGTTGTCCAATACGACTTGATCGTGCCCGGTGTCTCTTTCGCGCGAATGGCTGTGGCCGAGTTGAGGTTTGCGATTACTTGCGCTTGCATGGCCTCTATCTTTTCATGCCCCAACCGCTCTCGAGTCTGTGAGGATTCAACCTTGGCCTCGGTTCCCGACGTTTTCGCTTGGTTCTCGCGTTGCTCCGCTTGGCTTGCTCTTTGTTTCAGCCACTGGTCTCGGTACCAAAAAGTCGGCACTCCGACTAGCAATAAAAATGACAGGGCCGTGGCAGAAAGTGTCAAGCCTGCACGAGAGGGATGACGTCGAGCCCATTTCCAAAGACGCTCGACGCGGCCGATCCGTCGAGCATGAATTGGTTCGCCTCGCAACCACCGCTCAAGATCGTCGGCCAAAGCAGCCGCCGTCGGGTAGCGTTTCTCGCAATCTTTTTCAAGACATTTGAATACGATCGTTTCCAGGTCAAGATCGATCGAAGGATCGACTTTTCCAAGTGGGTGAGGTTCTTCCTCAACAACTCGGCGCAAAACATCTAGTGCGTCGTTGCCAGGAAAGGGCTTTTGGCCCACGAGCAATTCGTACAGCATGCAACCGAGTGCGAAAATGTCTACGCCCGTTGTTATCGATTTGTGACCCTTGGCTTGCTCCGGTGACATGTAACTGGGGGTTCCCAAAATTTCGCCTGAACGCGTCAACCCTCCATCGGCTTCGAGTCGTTTCGCCAAACCAAAATCGGCCACAAACGGCTGGTCGAGCTTTTCAAGTAAGATGTTTCCGGGTTTCAAATCGCGGTGGATGATGCCGCGCGCATGCCCGTAGTGAACCGCGCGGCTAACTTTGGCTATAAGCTCGACTGCTGATCGTCGATTGCGTTGAAAATAGGGAAGCTGATTTGCCAGGCTTCCTCCCTCGACCAACTTCATTGAGTAATAGGGCACCGCGCCGTGTTCCCCGATCTCATAGACCGGCAAGATGTTGGGATGGTCGAGCATAGCGGCCGACTCAGCCTCTGCAACGAAACGCGATTTTGCGTCCTTTGAAAAGGATGTGCTGGCAATCAGCAACTTGATAGCCACGATGCGATTCAAAGACATCTGGCGTGCACGAAACACAACGCCCATGCCGCCACGGGCTATTTCATCGATCAGCTCGTAATCTCCAACGTACCGCACCTTGGCTGGAGGATGAATCTGTGGCGGCAACGCAACGTGCTTACTTTCTTCATTGAAAAGATCCGTTTGTTCGAGCGGATGCCTTACAGGGTCCAAAAAGAAACCTGTAATTCGATGATTCTCAAGTAACCGTTCGACGCGCCTCAATAACTTGAGATCATTTCCGCACTGCTCTTTTAGGTATTGTTTGCGTTCGCTACCCTCGCTCCTTGCGATTGCTCCTTCAAAGATATCGCGTTCGCGCATTGGACGCTCCTCTGGCAGTTGGATCCGAATTCGATCAAGTTTTACTCTTGAAAGTGGCTTTCATAGACTTAGGCGCAACTTGCCATTGGTTCGCGCAAAGAATTCTTCGAACCAATCTTCTGAAGCCGGATCGCCAGCGTGATTCGAAATGATTTTGCGCGATTGATGAACACCCTGCGCCTAGATCGTTATACTGCAAATTCTAGGGGTAATGGTCATGGGCCAGCAAATGCGAGCGAGCCACCATTTAGTAGGGTTCCAATAAGATGACCAACGAAATTAGACGAGTCTGGATCCGGAAAGCTTTTTTTCTTGTTGTTATTCCATACTTAGTGACACTTCCTTTTACATGGTACTTTACGGGGCACGTTGCTGAGTGGACACTCGGGGATGTCAAGCCGATGGCCTTCGCCCCCAAAAATGATGTACTCGCAGTGGTGTCGTCGTCATACGTGCCGAGGGGTGTAATTGGAGCCTTTGCTCCGATTCGTTTCTTAAGCGCTCAAAGTGGAAAAGAAGACCAGCCTCCGCTGACACTCGACGAACTGGTCGCGTCTAGCGTCGAGACCTGGCAAAGACATGTTGTAAAAGTTGAGTACTCACCTCAAGGCGATCGAATTGCCGTTTTGATGGATCAAGCAGTTCGACCTTTCAATCGAGAGCTGATCGTCGTCGACTTGGTCACCAGAAAACGCATCGTCACCACAATAGTTCCGATGGATCCTGGCTGGGCTAAGAGTGCGCTGCCAGCGACCATCTTTTCGCCTGACGGCAAGTGGTTGACGTCAACTGTTAGTTGGGAAGACAAGCGTACCGTGACCGTTTGGGATGCCAAAAACGGCGAAGAACACATCGTTCTCTCGGATCAAAATCAACCTGTCTATTCGCCAGATGGTAAATTATTCGCCACATCCTGTTGGCGTTCCAGTGACGGTAGCGGAGTCCCGAACGCGATCCAAGTATGGGATCTCGAGTCGGGACGACTGCAGTCCACGCTGCCCTTGCACGGTAATGTGTCGGAATGGAACGATGGGGCTGTCTTTTCCGCAGATGGTCGACTTGCGGCTGCCCATTCACGCAACAATTCTGGCAAGTTCATCGTTGAAGTGTTCGAAGTTTCGACCGGCAATTTGTTGATCTCGATCGACGGTTGGCTGCCGCAGTTTCTTGCTGACAAAGAAACCGTTCAAATTGTAAAAGATCAATCGATCCAATTCTGGAATATCCTTCAACGCAAGCGAGTTGGATCGCGAAAGTTGGAACTCGGAAAGTCTTGGCAGGATGGTACGCCGCTGTCACCGCACCCAATTCGAGTTCCTTCAAAGTCATCGGTTCTAGTTGTCGACCTCCGTCCGCCATCACTTCAGTCTTTCGCCAATACCATGGCTGACAAAGCCGGCTTGACGGGTCAAAACAGAGTGGATTTTCTAAACTACTTTAAAAGCACAACCGTTTTGCGTGTAGATGGTCCATCCGGCCAGCTTCAACGCCTGAAGTACAACGGTATCTGGATGCTGGATGATCCTATTTGGACAAAAGATGGCAGCCTATGTGCGATGTACGACTTCAAACTATCGGTATGGAAATTCCCGCCACGCAAGTCGATTCGATTTGCATACTACGCTTTAGTCGTTCCCGCAATCCTGCTCTTGTTCGACTGGCATGGTAGAAGGAGCAAGCGCCGCAGAAAAAAATTGCTGGCACAAAAAGCAAAAGTTGAGTGAGCCGCTTCGCGTTCTTCAAAAACTCCTATTTCACTTGCACCTAGCTCAAAAGTTGTTGCGATGGCCAACCAAAATCCACCTGGAGATTCCGAGGAGTTTTTGACGGAGCTTTACGGCGAGTTGCGGCATTTGGCAGCGAGCATGTTGGCGAATGAACGGGCTGGCCACACGTTGACGGCAACGGCATTGGTGCACGAAGCGTATCTCAAGCTATTGAGTCCCCATGCGGCGGGGAAGTCGCACGTTCCAGAGCTCTATGCCGATCCACGTCGATTTTTCGGTGCCGCGGCCGAGGCGATGAGACGAATCCTGATTGACAACGCTCGGCGAAAGCGTTCGCTCAAACGCGGTGGCGGATGGTCCAAAGAAGATCTGGCAGTGGACCAAATCTTGATCGCTGATGAACCGACGGAAATTGAAACTTTAGACGAGGGAATGAACGAACTGGCCAAAGTAGATCCTCAAACTGCCGAGTTGGTAAAGTTGCGATTCTTCGCAGGCCTGACCATTCCAAAAGCTGCGCGAGTGATGGGGATTTCACCTCGCAAAGCCGATTTTCTGTGGGCCTATGGCCGCGCCTGGTTGCGAACCTGGCTCTTGGATGAAAATCGACATTGAATTTTTGTCGTTGCGCGATTGCGGGCCGGTATGCGCCTATGCGCCTACGCGAGCGGCAGCATTGATTCTACCGGGAGGGAGAGGCTCCTGGGTCCAAAACAAAGGGGTCAGGCCTCTTTGATTTCTTCTTAGAGTAATCGAACCCGTCTTCTTTCCCGAGGACGCAATGTTAATTCAAGGTTGAGAGGACGGGCGACCAATTCCATTCAACCTTCATCTCCGAGTGGCTGACCTCGCGGGGCCGATAGTCGGACGTTGGCGGTGGACGGGATCATATCGTCCCTTCGGGACTTTGGTCCATTGGTTCTTGCGGTCCATGGGCTCGCGCCCATGGCTACCGCATTTCGTCCCTTCGGGACTAAGTCGTAGCCACGAACTCATTACTTCGATAATGCGAGTGTCCGCAACGCGGCCGCAAGTCGCGAACTAGCCGCAACGCCGCTGTTGGTCGCGAACTTAGCCGCGACGCGGCGGCATGCTGTAGCCATTGGGCGTGAGCCCTTAGAATCGTTTTGTCATCACAAGTCAACCTGTTACTCCCGTCAGCGTTTTATATGGTATGATGCGTGCTTCGAAAGATCCGGATGTCCAGAAGGCTGTCGGTTTTGCTGTCGCTTTTGCTAAAGCCTTTTCGAAACATTTGAAGTAGGGCTGACATGCACGAACTTTCTATCGCTAACAGTATACTCGAGGTTGCTTTGCAGTACGCAGAAGCGGCACGAGATGGACGCGTTTCGCAAATCAATTTGAGCATTGGTTCCCTGTCTTGCGTACATCGAGATGCATTACTCTTCAGTTTTGATTTGATAACGGCGGACACACCGCTGGCGGGTGCGAAGCTGCATATCACGGATCTGCCAATCGTCATTTATTGCCCCACCTGCGATTGCCTGCAGGAACTGCCCGGTGTTCAACAATTTCGATGTCCTGTGTGTCAGACTCCGTCGGCGGATATTCGACAAGGGCAGGAGTTAGACATCGTCTCCATCGAATTTGTTGAAGCCGAATTGGTCGAAACCGAATTGGCCGCGTCCGAATCAGCGACCATCCAATCCTAAACGACTAAAGGAGCCGATCATGATTGAGCCACGCATTCTAGAAGTCCGAACCAAGATCCTCAAAAAGAATGACGAACTGGCACGCGAGATGCGCAAGGCATTCCTCGAAGCAGGCGTGTTGGTAGTCAACATTGTTTCTAGCCCAGGAACAGGAAAGACAACCTTCCTCCGCGAGACGCTCCGTCACTTCGTCCTAGAAGGCACGAGGGTAGCGGCTGTCGTCGGAGATTTAGAAACCGACAACGACGCTCGACGATTGGCCGAGAGCGGTGCGCCGGTGCGACAGATCATGACCCATGGCATGTGCCATCTCGAAGCGGACATGGTGCGCAGTCATCTCGATGGCTGGGACTTGAATGAACTCGAATTCTTATTCATCGAGAACGTTGGCAACTTGGTCTGTCCGACGAGTTGGGATTTGGGCGAATCGGTTCGCGCGGCCATGTTGTCCGTTACCGAAGGGGAGGACAAACCTCTGAAGTACCCTGGTTTGTTCAACACATCCGATGTTGCCGTCATCACTAAATGCGACTTGGCAACGGTATGCGAATTCAATCGCAGTGAAGCGTTAGGCAATATTCAAAGCGTTCGGCCCGGCATGCGGGTCATCGAATCCTCGGCGAAAACCGGATTGGGATTGTTAGAATGGATCGAGTATTTGGAGGGCAAGCGGTCCCAGCTTGTTCTACAACAAGATCCCGCGTCGCGTGCGGCGTGTCTGGAACTTCGTACCGGTTAGTAACCCTCCCGCAGCTGGGAGGGTCGAGCGACGCGAGGGGAGGGTGAAGCAAAGTTCAGATCGAATCGGGTTTCCAAATGAATGCCACGGCCATCAAGTTTGCCTTCCTTTCTATTTCATTTGTTACGGCACTATCGTGGTCGTCGGCAAGTAGTGAGAGCCAAACGCTAAGTAGCACACAGGCAGAGGGGCGTCTTCGGATGGCCCTCCAGTTTGCACGCGAAAAGAATGATCGGAATCTAGTCACTGCCGTCGAGGAACTTGGTCGTGCCTTTGGGAGAAAGCTACCGGAAGATGCGGAAGCCAAGCTGCGCGATATCGAGAAGAAGGTCGGCATTGACCCTGGTGGTTGGTCGATGGCGGGTCAGCCGTTGTTCCATCCAACGCCAGAGATGCTGCAGAAAGCAACCGTTCTCAGGCCAAAACTCGCGGCTGCCATGAAGTCCAATGATGCCGCACAGGTACGCGCGGTCACTGCCGAGATGCTTTCGGTACTAGGCGATCAAGCAGGTGTACCCGATGGACGGCGAGCGGGAATCAAACCCGACCCGCGACCGATGAACGAACCCGATGCGACAAAACTATTCCTCGATGCGCTAGCGAGTGAAGGCCGAACCATCCGTCAGTTGTCCGATGGCCGGCTACTTCCGGACCAGATGGTCCGTGTCTATGCGTACGTGCTCAACGCAGCGTGCACTATTCGTCCGTTTGCCGCAAAGCACCAACCGGACTCCCTCCCCGAACTCAACAAGCTAACAGCAAGCGTTGCTGGCATCTTGCTCAAGTTACAGCAGTCGAATGGTATCTTCCCTTTTCCTGATTTACGAGGCAAGAACATACGCTTCGGCGATATGATCCAAAAGCAAGTCAGTGCCGAACAATTCGAGGTGCGAGATGGTTGGATTGTCTCTGCAGATCCAGATGGCGGGTCGCAGTTCGACACCGGCCTCTGTGGCACGGCGTTGCTGTTAGCGGGACAACTTCATGCCAATGACGATTGGAAACGCGCAGGCCTGCTGGCAGCGGATTGGTCGTTGATGCAACCTTGTTGCAGTAATTTCAACTACAACGCTTTTTCCGTATCGCTGCTAGCCCAAGCGTTTCGTATTAGCGGCGAAGAAAAATATCTCGAGGGTGCGTTACAAAAATTCCGCGTCGGGGTGGCACCTGGGCAAGCCCCTAATGGTCGCTGGATCGATGCCCACAATGCTCGCACCGTCTATCACGTTATTATTGTGCGAGCTCTTGGCGATCTCGCCTCGGTCCTTGCTGAGAATCACAAGGCCGAACGGGCCGAGGTGGATCAAATCGCGAGACCCGCTATAGAAGCGTTGCTGGATGAGTTTGATGCGATGGGAATCACCGTCGAAGCTCTACCCGAACTGCTGACACTGGCGTCTCTTTATCCAAGCGACCTGCGCTTACAAAAAGCAGTGAACGACATGGCCGCCGTAATTGTTGCGAAGTGCACGGACGGTAAACAAGTGAAAATGGGCGCGCAACCAAATCAATTGGCAGCCGTAGCGCCTGCCTGTTCTGTTTTCACGAAAGCCGCCATACCCGAGAAATAGGTTTCGAGTTCGCAATCGGGTTCGGGATTTTTGCGAGCTTCACGTAAGGCGGACCTGCAATTCGATGCACTATTCGTGCAGCCAATTGCACTTCAGAGGCACGGAAAAACCAATCTCCTGTAGAATGGACGAATGATTGAAACAATTATCCAAGTGCGATAATTCCCGTAACTTTCCTTGTTTCCCGCATACGCGAGCCGCGTTCAGTGCTTATTTCACGGATTTGGAACAGGAACTGCTTGCGGAGGTTCTAGTTTTTTGCAGCAAGTCACATGGTAAGTACGATAGTTAAGGTGATCTCCTTGATGGAACATTCTGAGCAATTTGGCGTTCTGATCGTCGACGACGAACCGAATATTCGTTCGGGACTTGCTAAAGGTCTCGCGGCAGAGGCAGATAAGATTGATACTGCGGCTAATGCCGACGAAGCACTAGTGAAATTCGACTTATCGAAACATCCTCTCGTTATTGTCGATGTGCGTCTGAACTGCAAAATGACGGGGCTTGAGTTGCTCAC
>JANMHA010000343.1:0-12740 GCA_031374925.1 Pirellula sp.
CGCAACAATTCCGCCGCGCCCCAAAGACATCGCTTCTGCGGCAGCCCAACGCCGGTTGCCACGCTCATCCAAGTCTGCGAGAATTGCTCTATACTTTTGACTTATCGATTCTACCAACGATGCGTCCGCCATTCCGGAAACATCCCATATTCAACACTTCCATTTCAATACCAATACGGCAACTTATTGTCGTGCAACGCCTAAGCGAGGGACGCGTTCTGGGATTGATCCGATTTGAATTTTGGACTCGATAGAGCCTTTGAAAATGTCGACTTGAGTCCTTCATGTATAGAATCGCCCATACTGAACAGGAGCTAAGGCAGGCGCAAGAGGACGACCTGTGACTGCTGGCTCGCGTCGAAAATTTAGCGTGGGGATCGAGTGCGTGTTTTTTGTCGCTGACCGTCCGTCGGCGGAGCGACGGACCTACGTGGTCCTACGTGCGACGCCTCTGATCATTTGCTCCACCGCTCTTTAATTTCGGCTTGGTCATTAATAACCTGTGGCTATCCGCTCCCAATAAATCGTCGAGCCTGGATCGCAGTTCAGGCGCAATCGCTACCTTTTGCTTTTCCGACTTGACGTGCACGGTTTCTCCCGATGCGAGACGGACCGCGACCAGAACATCGCGAGGGCCAGGATAGCCCTTCAGAATTTCCCGGATCTTTTTGATCATCTCCGGCTTGTGTTTGCTCTCGTCATAAAGAATGTGAATGCCCGTTGTGAACTTCGTGTCGGCTTCTTCAATTGGCATGAGTTCATTGACGATGAAACTGACTTCGTCCTCCTCCCCTTTCTTGTCGACCGTGCCACGCACCAAGACCACCGCGTCTGGCTGGATCAACTCGCCATATTTCTCGTACCCGTCCGGCCAACATATGCTGCGAACATATCCATCCATATCTTCCAAATCAAAATTCGCATACTTTGAGGATTTGCCAGGTTTCGGATTGCGAGTTTGTGCGATCTTGATCGACGAAATCATGCCACCCATCAATACTTCGTCTCGATTCTTGGCGGTCTTGACGGTTGCCGATGTGTGAGAACAAAACGCTTTCAGGATCTTGTCATACTCGGATAGCGGATGTGCCGAGAGGTAAAATCCGAGCACCTCTTTCTCCATAACGAGTTTCTCTTTGTCAGGGTATTCGGGCACGTCTGGCAAAGTGATTTTAATGTCCTCAACCACCTCTTCGAAATCGTCGAACAAGCTCATTTGCCCACTTCGACGATCCTTGAGTTTCGATGCGCCACCTTGTAGTGCTTTTTCCACACCCGCCATCATCTGCGAACGCCTGGCTTTGAAACAATCCATCGCTCCGGCTTTGATGAGCGTCTCTATTGCAGCTCTACCGCACTGAGTCACGTCGACCCGTTCGCAGAAATTGAAGATGTCCTTGAACGGGCCATTTTTGTCTCTCTCCGATGCGATGGCCTCAGCGGCCGAACCACCGCAGCCTTTGATCGCGGATAGCCCAAAGAGGATCTTGTTGTCGCTCACGCTAAACTCAGATCGGCAAGAATTCACATTCGGGTACTCGACCGAAATGTTCATCCGCTGGCAATCCTCCAAATGCTCGACCAAGGCGTCTTTGCGTTTGAAGTTACGGCCTGGAATATCGCCGGTGAGCAATGCCGCCATGAACTCGACTTTGTAATGAGCCTTCAGATATGCAGTCTGATACGCGATGAGAGCGTAAGCCGTAGAGTGGCTCTTGTTGAAGCCGTAGCCTGCAAACTTGAGAATCATGTTCCAAAAGTCTTCAGCCTCCTTTTTTGTCAGTCCCTTTTCTTGACATCCGCCGAAGAATTTTTCCGCGTTGGCCGCGATAAGCGATTCTTTTTTCTTGCTGATCGCCTTGATGCACGTGTACGCCTTGGCCAGCTCAATTCCACCAAGGCCATTCAAGATCCGCATGACCTGCTCTTGATAAACCATTACCCCGTTGGTCTCGGCGAGAATCTCCTCGAGAACAGGGTGGATGTATTCTGCTTGCTTTTTCTTGTTTTTCACGGCGACATATTCATCGACCATCCCTCCCTCGAGAGGGCCGGGGCGATAGAGTGCATTCGTTGCGATAATATCGCTGAAGTGGTCCGGCTTCATGCGCTGCAACAGGTCGCGAATGCCTCCACTCTCCAACTGAAAGACCCCTTTGGTCTCGCCACGCTTAAGCAAGTCGAACGTGGCCACATCATCGAGTGGGAAGTCAAGCGGATCGATGCGCTGGCCGGTGGTTTGTTCGATGATATCCATCGACTTGGACAAGATGGTCAAATTGCGAAGGCCGAGGAAGTCCATTTTAAGGAGCCCCGCCGCCTCCACGTCCCCCATCGACCACTGCGTGATGATGTCTTCTTTGCCCGAGACACGCATGAGCGGTACGTACTCGGTGAGCGGTTTGTCAGCAATCACGACGGCGGCGGCGTGCGTACCAATATTGCGAGCCATTCCCTCGAGCTTGCTGGCGAAATCGATAACCTCACGTACATCCGGATCGTTGTCATAGAGCTTTTTGAGGTCTTCGCTATCCTCTAATGCGCTTTTGATCGTGACCTTCGGGTCGTCAGGCACCAACTCGCTGATTTCGGACACACGACTCAGCGGCATGCCCAAAGTCCGTCCAACATCCTTGATCGCGCCACGGGCCTTCAGCGTGCCGAAGGTGCCGATTTGAGCCACGTTGGCTTCGCCGTATTTTTCCTTGACGTAACGAATGATTTCGCCGCGGCGTTCTTGGCAAAAGTCAATGTCGATATCAGGCGCTTCAAGTCGGCTCTCATCCAGGAATCGTTCAAAGAGCAAGTCGTATTTGATGGGGCAAACGTGCGATAGATAGGTCGCATAACAAACCAGCGCACCGACACCGCTGCCCCTGGCCGTGGCAGGAACATTGATTTCGCGGGCATAGCGGACGAAGTCCCAGACAATTAGAAAATAGTTCGAGAACCCGAGTTTGGAGATGACTCCCAACTCGCGATCGAGTCGATCCAGCACCACTTGAGCCAACTCGCCGTTCTTGCACATCTCCTCGTTTTTTGAATAGCGATCGCGCAGTCCCTCCATGCATAGCTTACGCAAGTAATCGTCGGGCGAAAGGCTCGGCTCGGGGATCGCGTAGGACGGAAAATTTCGAGAACCAAGGTCCAAACTGATATCGACCGAGTCGGCGATTTCCTGCGATCGCGCAACGGCATCTGAATGACCGGGGAAGTGGCCGTACATTTCTTCCTGAGAGCGCAAGTAGAACTCGTTCCCCTCCATCTGCATTCGATTGCGGTCGGTTCGGAACTTGCCCGTACTAATACAAAGCAGCACGTCTTGGACCTCGGAGTCCTCGCGGTCAACGTAGTGGGCGTCGCTGGTTGCAACTAACGGAATACCCACACGATTGGCAACCTCGATTGCACCAGCCATCTGCTGACGTTGGATTTCGAGCTTGTTGTTCATGATCTCGATAAAGAATCGATCGCCGAACACACGATCGAACCACTGAGTGACTTCGATGGCTTCCTGGATTGCCGAGTCGGTGTCGTAACCCTTGAGGATCGCGCGAGAGAATTCGCTGGATACGCAGCCACTCAGGCAAATGATTCCTTCGCTGTGCGCTTCTAAAATCTGCTTGTCAATTCGAGGCTTGAAATAAAAGCCCTCCAAGCTCGCAGCAGAAGCGAGTCGTATAAGGTTTTTGAAGCCGGTCTTGTTCTTAGCCAGAAGCGTCAAGTGGAATGATGCTTCCTTCGACGATGCGGCATCACGTTCGAAACGGCTACCAGGCGCAACATAGGCTTCGTAGCCGAGAATGGGGTTGATGCCAAGTTCTTTCGCTTTACGATAAAACTCGAGCGAGCCATGCAAATTCCCGTGGTCGGTAATGGCCAACGATGTCATGCCGTGCGACTTGGCTCGTTTGAGCAATTTGTCGATCGGGCTCGCGCCGTCGAGCAAACTGTAGTGACTGTGGCAATGCAGATGCGTGAACGGACGTGGCGTGTCGGTGGACATATTGGGAGTTGGGAGTTGCTAGTTTCTAGTTTCTAGTTTCTAGTTGCTAGTTGCTAGGGGGTGGAGTAATGGAGTCACAACATAGAACACAAGTTACCCTCCCTCGGGCAGGGGCGGCCAACGGCCGGTTAGGGTGAGCTGCAATTTACCATTGCTTCTCGCACTTCACCCACCCCTCGCTTCGCTCGACCCTCCCAGGGGGAGGGTGACTAAAACGGAGAGGGGCTCGGGGATGAGGCGCCAAATGTTTGAGCCGCAACAAGAGACCTATTCACCTTTACACTATTGTTCCGTGTACTCAACCTTTTCATAGCCGGCTTCGATGATAGCTTTCGTCGTTTCCTCTTTGTTGAGGACGCCACGATACTTGACCAAAATCACAGGATTGTCGATGACATCCTTTTTTTCCTGAGGAGTTAGTTCGATGGATTCAACGTCATTCTTCTTCGTGATCAGCGACTTAACCTCAGGATAACAGCCATGTGGGCACATCATTCCAGTGACCTTTACCGCTACCGTTTTGAATTCCGCTGTTTCCGACGAATCGGAATCGGAGGTTACTGCCATTGGCTTGTCCGAAGGGGAAGCGATTTGATTCGGTTCTGAATTGCAGCCGACGAAAGTTAAAACAGAACCAAGGACGATGATAAAACGCATGGGAAATTAAGCCTATGTAAGGGGAAACGGGGCGATTCTGTTGTCGAACGTCTTTTTTACTGATTGTTTGTAATCGCCACCAACCCATTTTAGCAATCTATTGGCCTAAAGTTAGGTCAGAAGTTTGGTGTGGCGCTAGAAACGCACATATCCAGTCCTAACTCTCTGGAATGCTACGGTGGAAAGCGTTAGGATGTGAGAAGCGATGGAACTGAATTCAACGGACGCCAGTCCGTTCCAACCAAATAGGCGACGAATATGCAAAATCGAATGCAAGGGCTTCGTTGGAAAACAACGTCACTTCTCTCGTTCACCATTTTGTTTGGTGGAACGGGTTCTCAAGTGGTTTTTTCCCAGCAGTTGGCCAACGTCGCGGGTCCAACCGGATCTAAATCCGATACCGATCCAAAACCTGCTCAGACGGAAAAGGCCGAAGATTCAACAAAACCATTGACTGGTAGACCTGACCCGAGAAGAACCATTGCGCCGGACAAAACGGAGCCAAAAACCGAAAAACAGAAAGCGGACCAACGAAAGGCCCGGGAGGCCGCTCGTAAACGTGGCGAAATTACCTTCGATGATCTCAAATTCGATATTGAGAAGGGTGCTGAATTCAAGTCCGAGATGATTACCGAGAATCTGAAGGAGCTCGACAAAAAGACCTTTACGCTCCGTGGCTTCATCTTGCCGACTTCGGTGTTCCAACAGTCGGGTATCAAGCAGTTTGTATTGGTTCGAGACAACCTGCAATGCTGTTTTGGGCCAGGGGCCTTTATCTATGATTGCGTGTGGGTCGAAATGGCCCCAGGTAAAAGCACGAACTTCGCAACTCGCGTTGTGACAGTGAAAGGCAAATTCGAAATCGATACTGAGTCGTTTCAAGATCCAGATGGCGGACACTACGCTGTTTTCAAAATGACCGCTGACGAGGTGAAATGACCCGCCCCCCACTGCTAGAAACCCATTTGCCTTTCCCTCGTCGACAGGGAAAGGTCCGAGATGTTTATGATCTTGGGGACCGGTTATTTATCGTTAGTACGGATCGAATCAGCGCCTTTGATTGGGTGATGCCCAATGGGATTCCTGACAAGGGTTCGGTACTGACCCGACTTAGTCTTTATTGGTTCGCTGAACTTGGTTTTGAAAACCATCTCATAAACGACGCCGTTCCCCAGGAAGTTCAACCGCATGATCCTAATGAAGATCTGGTCGGACGGTGCATGGTCGTGCGCAAAGCGTCAGTCATTCCTTTTGAATGCGTCGTACGTGGTTATATCGAGGGGAGCGGTTGGAAAGACTACCAAGCGACAGGCCAGGTTTGCGGTATCGATTTGCCAAAGAATCTTCGTCAATGCGACGCACTACCGACTCCACTGTTTACGCCTGCCACAAAAGCGGAAACAGGCCACGATGAAAACGTTTCGTTCGAAACGATGAGCAAAGTGATTGGAAGCCCGCTTGCCAATGAGCTACGAGACAAAACCCTTGGCGTTTACGCTCGCGGAGTTGAGCTGGCGAAAAAGCGGGGCATCATCATTGCTGACACGAAGCTGGAATGGGGCTGGTGGGATAACCGCGTGATCCTGATCGATGAAGTGTTAACGCCGGACAGTTCCCGATTCTGGCCCGCAGAAAGCTGGACCCCTGGCCGTTCTCAAGCGTCCTTTGACAAACAGTTTGTTCGTGAGTATCTGATGGGGACAACCTGGGACAAAAACAGCCCACCTCCACTGTTGCCTGACTCAATTGTGGAGCAAACACGACAACGGTACATCGATGCCTACGAACGCATCACCGAAACCAAATTTTTGGCGTCAACCTGATCTTGTGTCTCCAAGCCAGGATTGAAGCTCTTAACAATGAACCAGCCAGCAAAGGTGGTCTCGAAGGTCATTAACTTCTTTGGCAAGACATACCCAAGAGAATCAAGGCTTCGAAGAGAGCAGATAATGGAACGCAATCTTGCTTTCATAGAACTTTCGCAGGAGTTTTTCCAATCATTCACGGAGGCGCAGTTCAATCGAAAAGCGGAAAAACTTTTTGATGAATTGAAAATTCGATGATTTTTGATTAGTGAAGTACGGATGTGACTGGTTCACCCCTATGTTACAATGGTGAGCGAAGCAGGTCCCACCTTTCGCTTTCCCCGCCGGAGATTCTCCAATTGTTCTCGCATCGTTATTCCGTTGCATTGTCCCTTTTCCGAATAGTTCTTACCGCGATCATTACATTGTCCACGAATGGTTTCGCTCAGGACATCGAATCGTTTGAGTCGCTACAGGCGCAGTTCCAAACAACACAGCATCCAGTCCTGGAAAAATACTGCCTCAGTTGCCATTCCGCTGTCGAGAATCAAGGCGAGCTCGATTTGGAGCAGTTTCGTAGCGTTGCGAGTATCCGCAGCAACGTCGTTCCATGGCAACGCGTCATCGAAATGCTGCAAGATGGCGAGATGCCCCCCAAAGATGCGAAAACAAAACCAACTCCGGCCGAGATCTCCTCGCTAAAAAACTGGGTACAAGCGATTCTTCATGCCGATTCCATTGCCAACGCTGGTGATCCAGGCCCTGTGGTTCTACGGCGTCTCAACAATGCCGAATTCACTTACACGATCCAGGATCTCACAGGCCTCAAGTTGAACCCAGCCCGCGAGTTCCCAGCGGATAGCGCAGCTGGCGAGGGTTTTACCAATGTTGGTGGCGCTTTAGTAATCTCCCCCGCCTTGATTCAAAAGTATCTCGACGCGGCAAAAGAGATATCCAGCCATGCCATGTTGGTTCCGACCGGAATTCAGTTTTCTGAAAACACCACGCAGCGCGATTGGACCAACGAGAAACTCGCAGCGATTCAAAAATTCTACGCTCGTTTTTCGGACAACGGCGGTGCAACGGCGGTCAATTTGCAAGGCATTCAATTCGATACCAACAATGGTGGACGTCTCCCGTTGGAATCGTACCTCCGCGCTACACTGATGGAACGCGAATCGCTTCAGTCGGGAACAACGACCATCGCCAAGATTGCAAAAGCAAACTCTTTGAATGAAAAATACTTGAACTCACTTTGGACTGCATTGAATGACAAAGCACCTTCGCTGGTATTAGACGTCATTAGAACAAAGTGGCGTGCAGCCAAGCCAGACGAACTCGCCGACTTGGTCTCAACCATTGCAAAATGGCAACAGTCGTTGTGGCGGTTTGCAACCATTGGTCATATCGGCAAACGGGACGGGCCAACGGCTTGGCAAGTTCCAATCCTGCCACTCTCTGCAAGGCATGAAATTCGAACCAAACTCGCCAAGCCACCGGAGGGCAAGAATTTGTCTTTGTTTCTAGTTGCGTCAGATCTTTCGGACGGAAACGAAGGGGACTTCGCCGTCTGGGAAAACCCGCGCTTCGTTGCTGCAGGCAAACCAGACCTTCATCTCCGAGATCTGCGCTACGCCATAAAATCCCTTTCGGCGAATCGAGAGAAGATCCTTTCCAACGCGGCGAATAGCTTGGCCGCGGCCGCGGAGTACGGCCAATCTGCCGACAAAGTACCGATTGCTAAGTTGGCTGAGAAGTTCTCAGTGGACGAAACGATCCTTGCAGCCTGGTTTCAATATTTAGGTATAGGTGCAGGTGAAAGGCGAATCGATTCCTACATGACTACAAAAATGGAGCGAGCTGAGAATTACGACTTTGTGAAAGGTTGGATAGGGGCGGATGCGCTCAGTGTGATCGCCAATTCATCCGACCAGTTTGTACGGATTCCTGGCGATATGCAGCCTCACAGTGTCGGAGTTCACCCCTCGCCCAAGAAACGCGTGGCAGTTGGATGGAAGAGTCCTATCGCGGGAAGTGTAACGATCTCAAGCCGTGTTCAAAGGGCCCACATCGGTTGTGGCAATGGAGTTACTTGGCTTCTTGAACATAGCCATCAAGGTTCACGGCGCGCACTTGCCTCGGGCGCAGCCATCAATGCCGAGGAACAACGGTTTGCGTCCGCCGCAGAAATTGCCGTCCAAAAAGGGGACTTGATTTCGCTGATCGTAGGTCCACGCAATGGCGAGCACTCGTGCGATATGACCGCCATCGATATCTCAATCCGCAGCAGCACGTATCCGTCCCTGGATTGGGATCTCGCGAAAGATGTTTCGCCTGATATCCTAGCCGGAAATCCGCACCCCGATAGGCAAGGCAATTCGGGTGTATGGCACTTTTACAACGAGCCCGATTCGGCGGACGAAAAATCTATCGTCCCAGTGGGCTCGCTGCTCGAAAAATGGCAACTGGCTTCGATCGGGATTGAAAAGCAAAAATGGGCTGACGAAATTCAATCGGTACTAACCCGCGGCCTTGGAGCCATCCCGTTAGACTCGCCCGATGCAATGTTGTACCGACAGTTGACTTCCTTGAGCGGCCCTCTCTTTTCCGCTGTTCGGGCTGAGCTTCTGGCGAACAAACCTTTGATTATGGACTCGGTCGTGTCCGAATTCGGAGTCGATCCATCCTTATTCGGCAAGCATCCGAATGGACAGCCGACCAGTGTTTCCAACATTGTGGTTCAAGCGCCATCGTTGATCGAAGTGGTCGTTCCGGCCGATTTGGTTGAGGGTTACGAGTTTGTAGCCACTGGTGCGCTTCACCCTGAGACGGGTGCGGAAGGGACGGTGCAACTGCAAGTGCTCTTTGACAGACCGTCGCAATTACATGGCTTAGCTGCCAGTGGGGCTGCGGTC
This sequence comes from Pirellula sp., assembly GCA_031374925.1. Classification (GTDB taxonomy): domain Bacteria; phylum Planctomycetota; class Planctomycetia; order Pirellulales; family Pirellulaceae; genus JBKCUI01. The sequence continues at coordinate 9,384 of JANMHA010000343.1, forward strand.
AAAGGGGCCAAAGCGACTTGGTCCGATGGCGATAGGCCAGTGCAATATGATTCACCGATTATTGTCGCCGATGGTAGCGCTTCCAACAAACGACTGCAGTCGGAATTTGACGCTTTTCGGCACTTGTTTCCTGCTGCGTTGTGCTACAGCAAGATTGTTCCAGTCGATGAAGTGGTCACTTTAACTCTTTTCTATCGAGAAGACGACCTTCTCAAGCGATTGATGTTGAACGACGAACAAGTTGCTGAGCTAGACCAACTATGGGATGAACTGCATTTCGTGAGCCAAGATGCCCTGGCCTTGGTGGACGCATACGAACAACTTTGGCAGTTCGCAACTCAAGACGCCGATCCAAGCGCCTTCACTCCAATGCGTGAAGGCATCATGCAACGAGCGGAGCAATTCAAGTCTCGAATGCTCGAAACCGAGCCGATTCAGATTCAATCGATGTTGGATTTCGCGGAGCAGGCATGGCGTCGCCGATTGTCCCAATCCGAAAAGCAACACTTAATAGAGTTGTATCAGCGGTTACGAAGCGAGGAGTTACCGCACGGCACGGCCATTCGTATGCTTCTGGCCAGAGTCTTGGTAGCACCTGCATTTCTATTTCGCGGCGAAGAAGCCGCTCCAGGGAAAACTTCGACCCCGGTTACGAATCAAGAACTTGCAACGCGATTGAGCTTTTTCCTGTGGTCGACAATGCCCGATCGAGAGTTGCAAAGTGTTGCTGCAAGCGGAACACTGCACTCCCCGGATGTTTTGCGCAACCAAGTGCAACGCATGATGTCCGACGAGCGCATGCGACGCATGGCCGTTGAGTTTGGTTGCCAATGGCTTCATATTCGCGACTTTGACCAGTTGGATGAAAAAAGCGAAAAACACTATCCCGAATTTGCGGGGCTCAAGGCAGACATGTACGAGGAATCGATCCGGTTTTTCGAAAACATGTTTCGAAATGATGGCTCGATCCTTGATTTGCTCAGTGCCGATCACACTTACGTGAACGGTCGACTAGCCAAGTTTTACGGCCTCGAAAATGTGGAGGGCGACTGGCAAAGAGTTGATGGTACGAGAAAGCTTTCCCGCGGTGGCATTTTGAGTATGGCAGCCACCATGGCCAAGCATTCTGGAGCATCGCGAACTAGTCCAATCCTAAGAGGCAATTGGGTTTCTGAGTTCCTTTTGGGTGAGAAACTGCCGCGTCCTCCGAAGAATGTCCCCGTCCTTCCGGAAGATGTGCCAGCGGATTTGACCGAACGGCAACTCATTGAGCGTCACAGCAACGACCCAGCTTGCGCCAAATGCCATCAACGAATCGATGGCTTTGGGTACGCATTGGAACAATACGACACGATTGGCCAGTTCAGGACCGAAGACGCGCAGGGGCACAAAATCGATACCTCATCCGTCCTTCGCGACGGTACACGAATAGCGGGAGTCGAAGGCTTGCGGCAGTATCTTTCAACGACCCGACGCAAGGACTTCCTCGAGACATTTTGCCGGCGCCTTGTCGGTTATGCTCTTGGGCGATCTGTGCAGTTATCGGACAAACCGTTGATTGAAGAGATGATTCAGCAATTGTCAGAAAAGGACTACCGTATTTCCGTGGCAATGGAGCTGATCGCTCTGAGCCCGCAGTTTAGAATGATTCGTGGAGCGGAGCATGGTCCATGATTTGTAGAACGTTTGTCCTCAACGAGTACGGTCCCCCAAAGAACTTCCCAATATTTGATGGCAACTTCCTTACTAACACTCCTCAACAACTGATTAATCATGACATCCATCCTAACTTCGCGTAGAACGATTCTTCACGGTATCGGAGTATCGATGGCTTTGCCTTGGATGGAATCACTCCGTGTCTGGGGCAAGGAATCCGGTACAACTTCAGCCGATGGCAATGCGCCAATACGAATGGCGGTATTGTTTTCAGGCAACGGCTTTCACAAGGATCATTGGTGGGCCAAAGGTACTGGCAAAGAGATGGAACTTGGTAAAGTGCTTGAGCCTCTCCATCCTCATCGCGAAAAGCTACTCTTTATTAAAGGCCTTTTCAACGAAGAAGCGCTCAAAGGAAATATCCATAGCTCTCAAACCGGCAATCTATTGAGCGGTGCTCCGCTGGAAGCCGGCGGAGGCATTCGAAGTGGAACCAGCATTGATCAATTGTTGGCGCAGCACTATGGTCAGTCAACCAAAGTTTCGAGTCTTGTGCTGGGTTGCGAAAAGGGGAATCCATCCGTTCACAAGAATTACTCGATGATCTATAGCAGTCATATTTCGTGGAGTTCGCCTACAACTCCGACTCCGCTCGAAGTTTACCCGGCCCTTGCATTCGATCGGCTATTCCGCGATGCGACCAGCAAAGGAGACAAGAGCGTTCTCGATGCAGTTCTTGAGGACGCAACCTCGTTCAGAAGTACGATCAGCTCAAGCGACCAACAGAAGCTGGACGAGTATTTAAGTTCGGTGCGCGAAGTCGAGCAACGCATTGCTGGGGCGGGCAAGCGAGGGGAATTGCAAGGCTGGCGACCGACGCTGGACAAGCCAAATATTCCACGCCCCGCCGATGGTATTCCGCAAGACGTCGCGGAGCACATGCGGTTGATGTGCGACATACTTGTTTTGGGTTTCCAAACGGACACAACTCGATTGTGTACGCTCAAACTAAACAATGACCATTCGTCGCTTCGGTTTCCCAATCTCAACGTTGACTACATGATCCATCATCTGCTTTCCCATCAAGAGTCGGACGACTGGCTCAAAGTGAATCGGTTCTTCATCGAACAGTTTGCTTACGTGGCAAATAAGTTAGATGCCATTCAAGAGGGTGACCGTACCGCATTGGACAATTCCATTCTGATGTACTGCAGCAGCATGCTCACGGGCGGACACGATGCGACCAAATTGCCAGTTGCGATCTTGGGTAAAGGGGGCGGAAAGCTAGAGACTGGGCGTGTTTTGGATTATGCAGGCAAACCCAATCGGAAGATGTGCAGTTTGTACTTATCGCTGCTCGACAAGTTTGGAATGCGGCTCGATAAGTTCGGCGATTCGACGGAACGCCTCGCAGAGGTATAGGCACTTTCATATTCGGCGCCAGGAAAGGGTCTGTGGTTCGTCCCTTTGCAACATGTTTGAAGTCCAACCGTTGTTAGCCACGGATTTACACAGATCAACACGGATTAACGATTCCAAATCCGTGTTTCAACCTCGGTGGGCAACGCTGTGAAGCATTTTCGTCCGATCGGAGCTTTTCTAGGATAGTCAAGTTCATTATTTTTCCTTTTTTTATACCTTCCTCGCGTACCGCCAGACATCGTTTTTCAAACCGTTTTTGAAAACCGTCTGCGGCCAATG
>JANMHA010000360.1:0-3454 GCA_031374925.1 Pirellula sp.
GTTCGCGGGCTGTTACGTAGGACGCCAAAACAAGGTTGAGGGGAGGCAAGCTCCCGCTCAACCTAAGCGAATTGCTGGTGAAGATGCTTCACAGCGTTGCCGAGGGAGTCAGTCGTGATGGTGACATCGGCATACTTCACATGGCGGTCACTTGGGAACAACTGGGCTCACCAGAGGAGCGTTGTTGTTATTATCCGCCGCAATGACGCCGACAGCGATCAATCCACCAATACCTGCCAATGCTCCAAGTCCACCTCCGACGGGGCCACCACCTCCAGCACCGATGCTACCACCGCCGCCGCCGCCGAAACCAGGCCCCATTCCAATGGATGGATACGCAGCCGAGGGGACGTTCTCCAGGACCGCTACATCTGACTTGGGAGGCAACTCGCTGGCTACTCCGCTCGCCACTTCGATATTCAAACTCGTGGGCATCTTGTTGTTTTGCGCGACGAATACTCTTGCCTCTTTGCTGATGCCCACAACACTTCGATTGACAGCACAGAAACCAATTGCAGCTACTCCTTGGTCACCGGCGGCGACCAAACCGTAGCAAGCAGGTGAAAGACCAGAAACAGAAAAATTACCATCCGGCGAGACTCTTGCTCGTTTTACATCTTGTCCATCCTTCATGATGAAAACCGTCATGGAACTCATGTCAACCTCAGTCGTTGCTTTTCCGAGTCGTCCCGTTAGCGTTCCTTGACCATCGATCAGGACCTGATGTGTGGTGGCTACTTTGCGATCTTCACCCAGTGGATCTCGGCTTGGAGCAGCGGATTCCGCTACTTTTGGCAAGGCTTGTCCACGAATAATCTCCGCTACGCGACTGCTGGAAGGCATCACGCGAATCTCGACAAAATTTGGAAGGTGTTTACCAGCGACTTTGTCCAGCACGGCCAGAGAAAACATGGCGATAGTTCCAGTTCCTTCGGCAGACAACGTGTAAAGTCCTGGCTTAACCTTCTCGATCAAAAAATTCCCGTCGATATCGGTGTCATCGAAAGCGACAACCGATCCATTGTTGCTGAGCGATACTCGCATACTGGATAGCGATTGCTGATCTTGTCCAAGCAATGCGACAACCGATCCCTTTAAGGCAAGGGTCTCGTCTACATGAACCCATTGATTCACGAATAGATCATTTGTCTGTGCAGATACTGCAACTGTTGCAGAAAACGAATTCGCTTCGGGCAAAACTCCAACCGGGGTTTGTGCGAAACCTTGGCCCAATGCGAGCGGAAGCACAAAAAGCGAACGAACAACGTTTCTTCGAACCGACGACAGCATCGGGTTTCTCCTCAGGATTGCAACTCAGGGTGACGGGCTCCGGCGAGCCCCAGTCCATCCTAGTTGGCCGATTTCGCAAATCAAGGCAGAAAAAGGTCGCGACCGTTGCATCCGATGGCTCGTTTACACGCTAAAGTGCTTTGGAGGCGAGCCGCTACTGAAAAAGACGCGAGCTGCATTATTTCCACTTTTCGACAAATTCCGGAAGCGGATATTCCACGACCGTCAGGGGCTTTCGCCGTTCCTCTCGAATGGCCCAAAGTCGAGCATAGCCACGCGAAACCAATTTCGTTCTCTCGTCCACATAGGCTGAATCGAGCTGGTTCTTGGCAAAAAGCCCCTCGATTCTCGAACTCAAATCGAACCGGTTGTCAGCAATAAACTGGGAAAACGAGGGCGCGCAACTCAAGTGACACTCAGGCGAAGCATGCAGAGTTTCGGGGTCGATCTCGCCGATCACGAAACGCAGATAGAGTTGACTATCGGTGATATGCTCGACTTCTTCTCCGCAGACCCGGCATAAATAACCCTGATCGCATCTGGCCATGCTACAGTCCAAGCACATCAAACATGGAGTATTGCTTAGGCGGCCTTCCTAACAAAAATTTTGCAGCCGCAATCGCACCGCTGGCATAGCAATCTCGATTGGAGGCGGCGACACGTAGCTCAATCGTTTCACCCATCATACCAAAAATGATGGTGTGCTGACCGGCATCGTCTCCAACGCGCACAGCATGGTAACCGATTTCGCCATGGGGTCGTTTTCCAACCTGACCATGCCTACCGTGAACATGTTGGCTGATCCCCATTTCGTTGGCTGCAATTTGACCAAACTTAAGTGCTGTACCGCTGGGGCTATCTTCCTTAAATCGGTGGTGCCTCTCAATGATCTCAACATCGGCACCACCCGGCGCGTCTTTCAGCGCGCGAGCGGCTTGCTCGACTAGCTTCATGGTCAAGTTAACGGCCACGCTCATGTTCGGTGCATAGCACACCGGTATAAGCTTGGCCGCTGCGGCGATGGCGTCGATCTGTTTTTGTGTCAGTCCGGTCGACGCGATGACAATCGGGATATGCTTGTCCACGCAATGCTCGAGCGCATGCATGCATCCCTCTGGAGAGGAAAAATCGATAACCACGTCCATGTTGGCTTGCCAACTGCTCGAAACAGGCACGCCAATGGGTTGTATGCCTGCCAAGGTCCCAGCATCTTCACCGAGATGATTTGACGAGGATCGCACGAGTGCAGCAGTGATCTTGAAAGCAGGATCGATACTGCCGAGGGCAATCAGTCTCTTGCCGTTACGTCCTGATGCACCATGGATCGCAAGTTTTATTGGAGCGTTCATTTGCAGTCTTTTAAAGCCTCAAGAACTGCCGCGTCGTGGCCATCAACGCTCACTTTTTTCCATACCTTAGCAATCGTTCCGTCCGGAGCAATCAAATAGGTGCTGCGTTGAACCCCCATGCTTGTTTTGCCATACATGTTCTTTTCACGCCAAGCCCCATAGGCTTCCGCCAAGCCATGATCTGGATCGGCGAGCAAGGGAAAATTCAATTGGAATTTGTCTCGAAATTTTGCATGCGACGCTTCATCGTCGGGGCTCACGCCGAGCACGACTGCTCCGAATTCCTTGAGTTGCTTGCTCGCATCTCGAAAGGCGCACGCTTCCTTAGTGCATCCGGGGGTGTCATCCTTGGGGTAAAAATAGAGGACAATCGGTTTGCCTTTGAAATCGCTGAGTTTCAATTTTTTCCCGGAATCCGAAACCAAGGTAAATGCTGGGGCCTTGGTCCCCACCTCAAGCCAATCGCTCATGGTTTGCTCTCTGGCTACTCTTATTTACTGCGTTTAATTTGGATGCGGGTTGAACGTCCAATGGACGTCCCCCTATTGGCGATAGAACATAGCGAAAAAAACCTGGAAACAAAGGCCAAAACCTGCAATCGCACCCCCAGGAATGGCTCATCCAGAAACAACAGAACCCAGCGAATTGCTGGGTTCTGATGGTGTTGGCGGGCTAATGATACCCTATGTAATGACCCCGACGGGAGTCGAACCCGTGTTACCGCCGTGAAAGGGCAGTGTCCTAGGCCTCTAGACGACGGGGCCGCATATCTGCTGCAATGCCTGGAAGCGTGGCGAAAGTGTACGAGCCAGCAA
>JANMHA010000393.1:0-12945 GCA_031374925.1 Pirellula sp.
TTAACAACCGCAATTTTTGGCTGATAATATAAACATTCTTATAACTTTCTTTGTCGCATTTGCCTCCGATATTGTGGGTTTCTAAAACCATTTTCGGCGGCGCTAAGGGCGACAAAAAACTCTAAACAATATCCAAGTCCAGGTAAATTAGCAGCCCCATACATTTGACAATCCATACGATTCTGTCTCATAATTCACCCGTGATCGTCCGTTCAAGCTGGCAATCGAATTGGCCTTGTGCCTATTTGCATTGTCTCGCATGGGATACCCACGCGGAGTAAGTTATCTGAACCATACCATGGTGAGGTTAAGTGCATCTACCGAAGCACAACTCCTCACCGCACACCCGTTCTGTTGAACTGACGATCACATTTCCCTTATTCTGTTTTGGATAGCTAAGCCGATGGACCGTTTTCAATGCTTGGCTGGAATCTTGCTCGATACCCAATGGACGAGCGATTCCCTTGAAAAAGCCATCGTGCTGTTTTCCGTCCCGAGATCTAAGGCGAGGAAGCGATTGTCTGCCGCGATATTGCTGGAGTTTAAAACTCCCCCTTCGCGAAGCGTTCTGGCATCGTACTTGGAGAAGCACAGACTTTGCGGAAAACTGAACTGGAGCAAGGCTGAAGGCTTTCGCCTGCATGATGTTGAACCGAACAGAATGAGGGGATGCGTGGAAGCCCCATTTGCAACTTCCATTCCGAATTTGCCAACCGTCGGAAAATTTGCAGAATGGTGCGATATGGAGGTTGGACTTGTCGACTGGCTAGCACAACATCGAAAGGATCATTACCGAGTCAGTACGACCCCGAAGCGATCAGGGGGCTTACGCATCGTAGAAGCCCCCAGGGCAAGGCTTAAAGCCCTACAACGCAAGATCGCTACCGAGATTTTGCAGACTATTCCGTGCCATACCGCGGCCCATGGTTTCGTTCGCGGACGCTCTGCCCTTTCTTTTGTCCAGGTACATGTTGGCAAACCAATTCTCTTGCGAATGGATTTGCAAGATTTCTTCCCATCCATTGCCGCGTCTCGCGTTTTCGGTCTGTTCCGGTCCATGGGCTACCCCTATGCCATGACGCAACTGTTGACGAACCTGTGTACTGCAACTTGTTCCGAGGAAAAACTGCAAATGTTGCTACCGGATGGATGTCGATTTGAGCCGAACCTGGATCGTTGCTGGCAACTTCGTTCCCTTTATTGTCGCAAGCACCTTCCCCAAGGCGCACCCACTTCGCCGGCGCTCGCAAACCTGATCGCATTTCGTTTGGATTGTAGATTGGCTGGCCTAGCGCGTAGCGTTGGCATCAACTATACGCGGTACGCCGACGATCTCTTGTTTTCAGGGTCCGAGAGCTTTGGTCGAGTTGCCAAAGTATTTGCGATCAAGATTGGTTCGATCGCGCAAGAAGAAGGGTTTCAAATCCAATTCCGTAAGACACGAATCATGCGGGCAGCAACGCGGCAGACTGCTGCAGGAATCGTGCTCAATCGATGCACCAATCTAAATCGGATCGAATTCGACCGACTCAAAGCCACACTCTACAATTGCGCTCGTTTGGGACCATCGACTCAAAACCGAAATCAGCTCGCCGATTTTGAAGCCCATTTGCGAGGCAGGGTAAATTGGGTGCGACAGCTCCATAGAGCCCGTGGCGAAAAACTGACCGCCATGTTCCTTGCAATCGATTGGTCGACGTAATGTTACCGAATTGTCGCCTTTCGCTCCGCGAAAGAGCGTTTCGCAACGCACTTTTGCGGAGCAAAAGGCGACAGTGCTATCTAATTTGAAACAGTTTCCGCAAGGCGGAAACCAAGGTGTCGCGTTGTTCGCTTTGGGCTACATCCCGAATGGACTGCAAAGGTGAGTGCAGCATTTTGTTGATCAATCGGTCAAAAGCCGCTCCGATCTCTTCGTGCATTTCTGAGGATAAAGTCGACATCGATTGCTTGCCCAGCAATCGAGCTAATTCCGATTTCTTTATTTGTTCCGCTTGCTCTCGCAATGCCCGAATGGTGGCTCCCGACGATCGATGGTTCCAATCCCCCAGCAATCGATCCGATTCCTCGCGAATGATCTTCTGTGCCTTGGGCAATTGCTGTTCGCGAAAGGATCGATTGCGATCGCAAACAGCTTCCAAATCATCGACAGAATAGAGATACACACCTGGCAATCGACCGATGGCGGCCTCAAAATCTCGAGGAACCGCTAGGTCGAGGATCAAAAGTGTTCCTTTATTGCGATGATGAGCGATCGGCCGAAATCGACTTTCCGTCATGATGGGATTGGCAGCGCCAGTCGTGCTCACAACAAGATCCGCGTCTGCCAGAAGCGAATCGAGAGCTTCCCAGGGCATGGCTTTGATTGCGAATTTTTCTGCAACCAATTGTGCTTTGTCGATCGAACGATTGACGATGGTGATTTTGGTAGCACCGGCGCTTTTGAGATACTGCAACGTTTCTACCCCCATCTCGCCGCTCCCAATAACGACGATCTGTTTGTCGTCGAAGCGTTCGAAGAATTCGGATGCAATTTCGCTGACGGCGACACTTGGAACACTGATACGACGGCGGTGGATTTCGGTTTCGTTGGTAACGCGTTTGGCTACTTGATTGGCGTGCTGAAAAGCGGCATGCATGGTTGGGCCAGTAAAGCCCCCCTGGGTGGCTCGTTCATAGGCTTCGTGCACTTGGGCTGCGATTTGCGTTTCACCAATAACCAAGGAATCGATGCTGCTGGCCACCGAAAATAAGTGGTCGACGGCGGGTTTGGATTCCAACTTCAAAAAATGCGGTTCGAATTCGTTTAATGGTTGATGGTGAAAGCTGGTAACGAATTCCACTAACTCCGCGGTCGAAGGCAATTCGATCTCCATGGCGCTACCGACGTAGAGTTCAACCCGATTGCAGGTATTGAGCAAGACGCATTCGCAGTCGGGATACTTTTCACGAAATTCCGACAACGCTGTGATGCATTGCTCGTCCGTAAACGAAAGTCGTTCTCGAATCGCTAGCGGCATGGAGTGATGGCTACAGCCAATCATGCGAAACTTCACCCGACACCCCCATTACCCCGTTCCGTCATGGGCAAGTCGATGGACGGGGCTTGCATGTCTCGTCGCCCATGCGGCGCGCTGACCACTAAATAGAGAGCCATTCCAACGATCAAAAACGAAAGGATATTCATCCAGGCTGTGATGTGACCACGGCCTCGTCTGGCAAAATACCACTGGACCACAGACGCAACAGCAAGCCAAACGAATAACCCTCCAGAAAACACAATCCCTCGATCGGTCCAGTTCACTTGACCGTCTTTCACCAAATTCATGATAACCCCGGAAATAACGCCGAAGCCAATCGAGCCAGCACTGCAAAGCAGGCAAGTACTTCCAAAACTCTGCAGGTATTCAAGAGACGGCAGACGCAGCAGGCCCTTCGTTGCCCGCTTGGCTTTGAGTCGCCATTCCTGGATCAAGTACATGATGGCCATGGCGAATCCTAGCGATACCAACATGGTTCCCAATGTCATGGCTATTCCGTGGACAATTCTCCAAAGGCTGGCGGTAGACACTTGGTTGAGCGGTTCGCTTGGAACGGAGATCGACCCCCAAATGAGAGTTAACAGCAAAGGCAAAACGAACAAGCCGATCCAGCTTTCGCTGCGTCTCCATAAAAGGGTTGCATACGCGATTGCCAACGCCCAGGCTGTGAGTATTCCCCAGTCATGCCAGGAAAAGGCCAAACGCCATGATTGATTGGACGCGGCTGTCAAGAAGATCCGATCCAGCAGGTAGAGCGAGTGAGTCAGAATGCCAATGGCGGTCATGGCCACTAGCAACGTCATGAGCCACGACTTGCCCCTCGGGGAGAATCCAACCCAACGGGCCATCTCAAGGCAAAGCACCAACGCATACGCGACCAAAAAACAAGTAGCGTTTGGCATCGACGGAAATCAAGCCTCTCTAAAAATTCGCGACAAAACAAAAAGCCCCGTCTGGGCAACGAGGCTTGTATTTAACTTAATTGCGACGCGATCCGAGGCAAAGTCGATCAATCTTCTTCTTCGTCATCTTCTTCTTCATCGTCGTCGTCGTCGTCCCAGTCGTCATCATCATCCCAATCGTCGTCGTCTTCATCCTCGTCGTCTTCGTCTTCATCCTCGTCGTCATCGCCGACTTCTTCCCATTCATCTTCCTCGACAACGTCATCCTTCTTTTTGGACTTCTTGCCCTTTACTACTCCCTCGTCCAGTTCGTCGTCTTCAATGTCGTCATCCAAATCGTCATCCTCGAGGACTTCTTCGTCCTCTATTTCATCGTCATCGTCATCTTCATCGTCGTCATCGTCGAAGTCATCTTCGTCTTCGTCAAAATCGTCTTCATCGACCATCACAATTGGAATTTTGGTCAGCTCAATCGATCGTAAATTCCAGTTCATTAACTCGGACTTCAATGATCCATGCAACTCGGTAGCCGCTAGCGTCATTTTCACAATGGACTCCTTACTTTTTTGAGCAGACGAAAACAGGGTCGGGATTTTTCAGCAAATCAATTTTTACAATCGTACCAATCGAAATTCCAGTGACCACTACCAATGTGGTTGCGGCATGGGATTTGAACAGTTGGGGAATCAAACGGAGCATGATTACTGAATGTTTCAAGTCGGTCAATGGTGGTCAGCTCAAGTCGAATGGGGGGCCTCGTTCGATACGTCCGATTTTCCACCGATATCTTGGGCTAGCACGGAATTGACCGCAAGTCTGGTTGCAATTTCGGCTTCGTCAATGCGAATCTTTTGTGCTCTTGGCAACGAATCCAAAGATTGTAAGCCAAAAAGCTGTAGAAAACGCTTGGTTGTCCCATAAAGGTAGGGTCGGCCCAAATCCTCATGGCGGCCACAAATTCGGACGATATCCCGCTGCATAAGTTGACGTAGTACCTCATCACAACCTACACCTCGAATTGCTTCGATTTCTGCACGCAGTAGCGGTTGTCGATAAGCCACAATTGCCAAGGTTTCGAGCATTCCCTGGCTGAGAAGTTCTTCGCCAGGGACATGGTCCAGTCGTCGAAGCCAGGATGCAAATTGTGGACGGGTCAATAACTGCATCCCGCCAGCGATTTCCTCGATCCGGAACGCGTGGCCATGTAGGTCGTACTGCTCGTTGAGCCGTCGAGCTAACGTTCTTGCCTGAGTAGGGTCCGCCAAGCCGGCCAATACCGCGAGTCTCCTTGCTGACAATGGCTCTTTAGCGATCAGTAGAATGGCTTCAAGGATGCGGCACTTTACCTCAGGCGCTTGGTTATCGAAATCAATTGGAGTTGTTTTTGACGTGTTTTGACGTTGGTTCAATTGCAATTTGTGGAACGGCTGCTTCTTACCGCTCTGCTCAAAAAGCCATTGCTGCCGCCAACCAACGCCAGAATTTTGACGGATTTGTATTTTTTCGACAAGCGAACCGGTTTTTGGAATTCTTCGAAAGAAAGGCAAAGCCATGGTTTATTCGTTCGTCCCTGATGGTTAATGTCGGATTGCTTCATGTATCACTCCAAAATACGCCCTGCAAAGATTATACTTGTTTCCCGATTATCAAAAAAACCAAACGCAATATCGATTTTCGATTTTTGCCGCAAAAAGAAGTTTGTTTCCGATGCCTGTTTCTAAACCCACTGCCCCAAGCCTAATCCGACATCAAGGACACAAATGGATCATCGGACTGATTTGCCTATTGCTTTTTGGGCTATTTGGCACTTTTTTCGTTTGGACCAGCTCCCACATTTCTGGTGAAGAATTTAGCCCGCAACTGTTTCAAAAACGTGAATTCAGTTACCAACGCGTTCCTGGTACCAAGTTTCTCATCAGCAAAACCAGATTATCGCCGTCCGTAAGTCCGTGCAGCAAGAATATATTAACCCACCTCTCCCCCGGCAATCAAACAGAGTGGCATGTATCCACCGTCCAATACGGATCGGTCTCACAAACGCTTGGCCCGAAAATCCTGCTCAACTGCTTGCAATCTACCAACGCGGATGGTTCGAGTGTTTGGGATGAATGGTCATTCAAAAACCCTCGTTACGCCGCAATTCTTTGGCCAATCGTTCAAGGGGCCGCAATGCAGCAAATGTATTTTTGTATTCCCGATATCTTGCATGGTGCGGACACTCAACTCGATGTCCAAGACTTCAAGAAACAGCTCCAAAGAGTTTGTTTGCTGGCTGCTCAGACAAAATGGAAGGCTCTTTTAGAATCGCACGATACGAATTCCGAAGACTCGCTTAAAAACTGGCTGAAATCCTTGACCGAAGAGTTTGCAGACGATTCAGAAATGCAATCCCTGCGTTCGGCATTGCTAACCAACAGTAAGATGTCGTTGCCGTAAATTGGATTGCATTTCAGTCCAACGCGTCGGGATTTCGGCTACCGACTGAGTTTCTCGCAGTTCCTCACGATTCTTCTGAAACCAAGTGGTTACCAGTCCAATCGTTTCTTCATACCGCAAAAAACCAGAACCAACCGAATCGCTGTTCTCGTGCCAGTGTGTTAATGCGGTACGGGCAGTTCGCCATTGCGAAGCGTTCTTCGGTAGTGCGATCGCATGTTCGATGCCACCTTTTCTAACCAAATACCAGATATCGCGACCGTCGCAACCCTGAACCGGATAGATAAACGAATACTGCTCACGAGCGCGCTTGAAACTCGCCAAGCGATTCGACAGCCATTTCAAGACTTTAAGATCGTCTCGCATGCGAGCCGCATGCTCAAAATGGAGACCAGCCGATGCACGGTTCATTTGTTGCTCTACTTGCGCAAGCACTTCGACGGACGTTCCATTAAGAAATCGAAGTGCTTTCTCCAGTTGTTCGCCATATTTAAGCCGGCTACAAGATCTTAGGCATGGGGCAAGGCAGGTACCGATTTCCTCACGAACACAACCTGCTCGCAACTCCAAATCGAAAAGTTGCAGTTGGTCAGAATACATCATCGGTGTCTTCTGATTGCAGTCCCGTAACAAGTATAAACGGTTCAGCGTCTCGACGGCTCGATTCAGGTTTCCCATTCCATGAAACGGACCATGGCAACTCGTCGCATCAGGATCGAATTGCTTGCTCAAATAGAAACATTCGGCGGGAGCATTCCCAATACAAACGAAAGCTTGTTGTTGACGTTTCGGCATACCTACAACGTTTAGCCTGGGTTGCCACCGTCGGATCAACATCTGTTCACGGAGCAATGCCCCAAAATCGCTAGGTTGCTTTTCCCAGACAATAGCCGCGGCAGCCTGGATGATCCGACCTGCCTTTTCGTCGGTGTTGTTGGGCATGAAGTAGCTCAGCAAACGATTTCGCAGCGATTTTGATTTGCCAACGTAAATTAGACGCCCAGTCGCATCCAACATCCCGTAAACCCCCGGTAGCTTTGGAGCGTTCCTGGACACAAGCCCTCGCAACTCGATCGTGCTTTCCGATTCGATGCGACTAAGAGCTGCGCGAGGAAACGGCATCAGCGGATCTTCCCCGAAGTCCACAAAGGATTCATGCCAGTTTGCGTCCATGCTCACCTCCTGAAAACAAAATCTGCCCAAAGCTGGGTCGCGCTAAGCCACAGCCATCGTACACCGAAACTCTGTCTCGTGAACCGCTGTATTATGTCGGTTTCAGCCAAATACTCCAATACCAGAGAACGTCCGGTTTGTATTGCGGGGTTTTTCAACAAAAGTCACCCTCCCTCGGTAACGCTGTGAATCATTTTCGTCCGATCGGAGCTTGCCTCCGACGGACGCCGTTTTGGCGTACTAAATGTGCGGCTTAGACCTTAAATTACTTCACTTCACTCCCGCCTCGACCGCCTAAGGCGGTCGAGGCGGGAGCGAAGTATCGGGTTATTATTGGTAGTTTTCAAATGGCGGCTCGCCAATGGGAAAGAGGACAATGATAAAAAGAGTTCGAAACAATTTTGCAACCTGGGTAGCCATGCCCTAAAATCCAATGAATGCCGGTCGCCCGAGACCGAAATGGTGTTCCAACTTTGGAGGCATGGACTTTGAATCGATTGCATCGAAGACTGCAAGGAATAGTGTTTTCGTTTGTATTCGGCAGCCTTATGGTCGTTTCGGGCGCTCATGCGGATAACCAAGATCGAGAAGCCATTGGTATCCTTTCGCAACATTGCACGCGTTGCCATGGACCGGAGAAGCAGGAAGCGGGTTTGAGGTTAGACAACGCAGAATCATTGCAATTGGGTGGCGACAGCGGCCCCGCATTCGTAGCTAGCCTTAGCCAAAAATCGACTCTTATTCACTACGTTCGAGGGGACGGGGATATTTTCATGCCGCCCGAGGGACCCCGGTTGACGTCGGTTCAAGTGCAACTGTTAGCCGATTGGATCGATCGAGGTGCAAAATGGCCGTTGGAGGAAAACTCCTCGGACGTCGTTGCCAACAAGGCCTCGCATTGGTCCTTCCAGCCCATTCTGAGGCCAACTCTACCTCCGGTGCAACGCACCGACTGGGGGCTGAACGAGATCGACACCTTCGTTCTTGCCCGATTGGAGTCTGAGAAAATCCCCCCGGCGCCAGAGGCAGATCGGCGGACACTTATTCGGAGGCTATGCCTTGATCTGCTTGGAATTCCACCCGCGGATGAGGACATCGACGCCTTCCTTGTGGACTGCCAGCCCGACGCTTACGAAAAGTTGGTGGATCGATATCTCGCAGACCCGCAGTTCGGTGAACGTTGGGCTAGACATTGGTTGGATCGGACTCAATATGCGGAGAGCAGCGGTTGCGTCATCGATCTACCTCGATCGTACGCATGGCGTTGGCGAGATTGGGTGGTATCGGCCATGAATTGCGACATGCCATTCGATCAGTTCACGATTGAGCAACTCGCAGGTGACCTGTTGCCGAACGCAACGGCGGAGACGCGTATTGCGACAGGCTTTTTTCGCAATGCACTCACGAATCATGAGGCGGGCATCGAATTGAGGGCCGAAGAAGTCAAAACAACGGTGGATCGTACCTCCATGGTTGGAGCAACTTGGCTTGGCCTAACCCTCGGATGTGCGGAATGTCATTCGCACAAATACGATCCGATCTCACAACGTGACTTCTACCGGATGTACGCCTTCTTCGGTCGATTGGACAATCAGGACATCGATTGTTCAACTCCCGATGCTACTCCTAGCATGCTCGAAGCTCGTTCGCAATTGGAGCGTGTACGAACGTCTTACATTGCTTCCCCGTCCACGGGACAATTGGAATGGGAAAACCGCATCAAATCTCTGCCAGACGTGTGGCACGTCCCTACCAAGTATGACCCGCGCACCTTGAGGTCATTGGGATTTGCAATGGTTCATCCGAAAGCTGACGGCTCACTTACGGTCGATGGACGTCTAAGGAGCAGCGACGATCATTACGTGATTTTCGAGCCCGGAATTTCGAAAATACGGGCGTTGCGTGTCGAATTGCTTGAGGACGCCGATCGATTTCATCAGGGTCCGGGACGTTGCAAGGATGGAGAATGCATTTTGTCGGGAATTTCCCTCTCAGCGTCGCCAATCCATAAACCGAATGAAATCCGATCATCGCAAATCGTCTCGGTCGACTCGGACTATTGCAAAACCGGATTCGACCCAGTAGATGCAATCAAGGAAACAGAGCGAGATGAAACTAAGGGATGGGCCGTAGATCACAAGGGCAGCCCTCACGCTGCCGTATTCGTCCTGGATTCGCCGCTCGAATGCGATCAAGCGAACGTGATGATCCGGCTCCATTTCCTAACGGGGCTTGGACGAAACCCCTGTCGATTTCGAGTGTCGGTGACGGATGTTGAAAGTAAGCATCTGGCTGGTCAATCAGTACCAGGTGAGATTCGTCAATGGCTGGCGAAGAACGACCATGATCGCACGGACAACGAGAAAGCTAGTATCAAAAGGTACTACCAATCGATTCACCAACCCAACGATGCAGACTTGAAGGAATGGAACCGTGTCTTGGACCTCAATGCTCAATGGATGAATCCTCGCGGAGCCGAATGCGTGCAGGAAGCCTGGCAGCCACGAGAAACGCACGTGCATGTTCGGGGCGATTTTCGTCGAAAAGGGGTTCGTGTTGAACCTGGCATTCCCGTTGCCTTTGAGTCAAGCAACCCGTCGCTGGCAAATTGGACCCGTCTGGACCTGGCTCATTGGATCGCGAGTCCCTCGAACCCACTGACGGCTAGGGTTACCGTGAATAGTCTTTGGCAAAGTTTGTTCGGTGCCGGTTTGGTGAGATCCGCAGGCGATTTCGGTCGCCAAGGAGACGCGCCCAGCCATCCTGAGTTGCTTGACTCTTTGGCTGACCAGTTCATGTCCAAGGACTGGAGTCGAAAGGCCATGGTTCGACAAATCGTTTGCTCGGCAACTTATCGTCAAAACTCGGTGGCCTTGGAGTCCACTCGGCGAGATCCGCAAAACCTATTACTTGCGCGTCAAAATCGATTTCGGCTGGATGCGGAGTCGGTACGGGATTGTCTGTTGGATCGATCTGGGTTGTTGATATCTCGATTGGGAGGCCCCAGTTATCGAATTCCGGGTCCGAACGATGAACGAACCGAGGATTGGGAACCCGCTGCGCTCCTAGCTTCCGATGCTGGGTTGTTTCGCCGCGGATTGTATGTGGCCATTCCCAGAACGTTGCCGGACGCGATGTTAACAACCTTTGACGCACCCGATGGCATCACGACTTGTCCATTGAGACAGCGAACGAATACTCCACTGCAAGCCATGACGCTACTGAACGACCCGCTCTTTGTACAAGCTGCCAAAGCACTTTCCAATCGCTATTCAGAAAGAGCGGACGAAAGTCCGCGTCCACGTATTGAGCAAATGTGGCATCATTGTATTGGCCGGCTACCGACGATGCAGGAAATCGAAGTGCTCGAGGAACTGTATTGGAAACTCATCGCTGCGCCGAGCTCCGATGGAAGCGGCGAGACCGATCTTTCAAAAGTGTGGTTTGTGTTGGCCCGAACTGTTTTGAATTTGGACGAGACGGTGACGCGTGAGTGAATGGACGAAGCGGTCTAATTGAGATTCGTGTTCGTAACTTATTTGGGAGCTTCTATATGTTGGATCGTCGCATGCTGTTGTCGAACGCCTTTCGAGGTGTAGGCGGATTGGCGTTAGCGTCGTTGCTCGCCGAGGAAGGGCTCTTGGTCATGGCCGATGACCTTTCCCGCACCAAGGAGGAAGACGCTACGTCATTGCACCAGCCCCACTTCGTCAGCCAAGCCAAGCATTGTATTTTCTTTTTTATGTTTGGGGGGCCCAGTCACATCGACTTGTTCGATCCGAAACCGATTTTGATCAAGCACCATGGCGAGTTTATTCCGGACGAGATTGCCAAAGATGCAAACTTTGCATTTGTTCATAAAGAAAGTGCGAGATTGCAAGGGTCGCCGTTCCAGTTTCGCCCCCATGGGAAATCGGGAATCGCACTATCCGAGTTATTACCAAATCTAGGTCGTTGCGTGGATGACATGACCTTGATTCGCACCATGCACACCGACTCGTTTAATCATCGGCCCGGTCAGATCTTGATGAATACGGGTTTCCCACGCTTGGGCAGGCCTTCGGTCGGGTCTTGGCTTCAGTACGGTTTGGGGAGTCCGTCCCGTGATTTGCCAGGTTATGTGGTGTTGCGTTCGGGCAAGAAACTAGACGGAGGTTCTTCGAATTGGTCGAGTGGCTTTCTTCCGGCTATCTATCAAGGTGTGGCCTTCCGCCGCGAAGGGCCCCCGATTCTGAATATGGACAACCCAGAAGGATTATCGAAAGCGGCGCACCGGCATAGTTTGGACGCCATCAAGAAACTGAATGAGATACGACAAACAGAAACAGGCGATGACGAGATCGCGGCTCGCATTGCCAACTATGAACTGGCATTTAGGATGCAAAGTGCGGCACCGGAACTATGCGATCTTGCGCGCGAGAGCGAGTTGACTCAGCGGGCATATGGTATCGATCGAGAGGATGAAGACGAACGGAATTTTTCCAAAAACTGCCTGCTTGCGCGGCGATTGGTAGAACGAGGCGTTCGTTTCGTCAATATTTACTTGGGCGATTGGGATGCTCACGTCAATCTTACGGACAATCATACGCGACTGTGCAAGGTGGCGGATCAGCCTATCGCTGCGCTTTTGCAAGACTTGAAGTTAAGGGGAATGCTAGACTCCACGCTGGTGGTCTGGGCCGGCGAGTTCGGAAGAACGCCGGTCGGGGAGAATCGGAATCAAGGTGTGGACATTAGCGGTCGAGACCACCATCCAACTGCGTTCACGACATGGATGGCTGGTGGCGGAGTCAAGTCCGGCACAGTGGTCGGCCAGACCGATGAGCTCGGATGGAATGTGGTCTCGGACCCCGTGCACGTCAATGATTTTCATGCAACCCTTCTGCACCTGTTCGGCTTGGATCACAAGCGACTGGTATACCGATATCAAGGACGTGACTTCCGACTGACCGACGTCGGCGGAAATGTCATTGAGAAAATACTGGCATAGAATCATGTTTGTCCAAACAACACTGTAGCAAACCAGTTGTCGTCCGACCGGGAATGAAGCCGATGGAAACGGAATCACTCGGCTTCCATCCGGGTTCATCTCGGGTTCATCCCGGTGGAGCCACAACTGGTCAGCTACAATGGACAACAACATCTGGGGAAATCACTCAAATGGCAGGGTCTTGCGATATCGCAAACCGAACTGGCCATAGTCCTGCGCGTCGACGTCACCGTCTTGATCGAAGTCGAAGGCTGAATTGTACGCGGTCGAGGCCGACGTCTTGCGATAGGTTAATCCAAATCGACCATAGTCCTGCGCGTCGACGTCCCGGTCACCATCCGAGTCACCAAAGAATCGGAAGAACTTGTCCGCTGCCTGTTGACCAAAGAGCAGATCGTCTCCC
>JANMHA010000461.1:0-2231 GCA_031374925.1 Pirellula sp.
CGTCGGCCCCGGCGCCGGAAAAGGCCCACCATTTGCCGACGCCCGTGGTGGAGTCCGTAGCAGTTACATCTGGGCCGGCCAAATCGGCGGCGCCGCGAAAGGCGGCTGCAAAGCGGCCGGCGCCCAAGAAGTCAGCGGTGCCGCCATTGAAATTGGTCGCCGCGGCCACGCGCGCCCCGCGCGGCAGACGCGCCGCGGCGGGCTGAGGCGGGAGCGCCGGTAGACTGCCGGCACGATGCAATTGCGCGCCGCCACTGTGGATGATGCCCCCGCCATCAGCGCCTTGATCCATAGCCACCTGGGCGAGTTGACCATCAGTGGAACGCGGGCCGGCGCCGAACGGTTTCTGGAGTTCGTCACGCCAGCGGCCATTCGTGGCTATCTGGAGTCGCCGCAGTTCCGCTATGCGGCCGCGTCAGCCGACGGCGCGTTGGCGGGCGTGGTTGCGATCCGCAACGGCACCCACCTGTACCACCTGTTCGTGCAAGCGCAGTGGCAGCGCCAGGGCCTGGGACGGCGCTTGTGGGCGCATGCGCGCGAGGCTTTGATCGATGCCGATGCGGGCGTCCTGACGGTCAACGCGTCAGCAAACGCCGTAGCGGTCTACCAAGCGCTTGGTTTCCAGGTGCACGGAGCGCGCGTCGAGCAGCACGGTGTGGCGTTCATTCCCATGCGCCTGCTGGTCAGCGCGTCGCCGGTTCGACCTTGAGATCCCGCCACGATGGAATGGCCTTGAACGCGTCGGCAGGCTTGTGATGGCCGACGGCGACGCCTGTCCGATGCAATCGAAGCTTCGGAGCCATCGCTGGCGAGCACATGGAAGTGCGGTGGGTTGTGATCGACAGCCCACCTGGTAAGCTGCCTTCGCCCCGGTATCCAACAGCTGCCCCCCGGATGGACCCCACCCACCACTATTACACCCAGCACGCAGCCGAGTTCTTCCACTCGACCGTCGGCGTGGACATGGCCCCCATCCGCCAGCGCTTCATCGCGCGGCTCCCCCCGGGTGGCCACATCCTCGATGCCGGCTGCGGGTCTGGCCGGGACGCCCGGGCCTTCGCCGAGGCCGGGTTCCGGGTCAGCGCCTTCGACGCGTCCGCCGAGCTGGCACGGCTGGCCAGCGCCCACTGCGGGTTCGAGGTGGCAGCCCGGCGCTTCGAGGACGTCGACGAGGTGGCGCAGTTCGACGGCATCTGGTGTTGCGCCAGCCTGCTGCACGTGCCACTGGCCGCCATGCCCGACATCCTCGCGCGGCTGTGGACCGCGCTGCGCCCGGGCGGCACGCTGTATGCGAGCTTCAAGCACGGCACCGGAGAGCGCACCCACGGCGGGCGACGCTT
This sequence comes from Pirellula sp., assembly GCA_031374925.1. Taxonomy (GTDB): domain Bacteria; phylum Planctomycetota; class Planctomycetia; order Pirellulales; family Pirellulaceae; genus JBKCUI01. The sequence goes on from JANMHA010000461.1 coordinate 1,341, forward strand.
CACCGATGCCGACGAGGCCACGCTGCGCGCGTGGTTCGCCCGCCTACCCGAGGCCCAACCGCTGGAGGTGTGGCTCACCGACGACCAGCGGCCCGAGCGCACCGAACGCTGGACCAATGCGCTGGCCAGGCGCCAGCCCGCGGCGCGCCCGCAGCAACAACGGCTGGTGACGGGCGGCGCCGACGACCACTTCCTGCCACATCTGTCGCAAGCCTTCACCTGGGCCACGCAGACAGATCTGGCCGTCGCGTTCGTCAAGACCACGGGGCTGCGGCTGCTGATGCCCGACCTGGCGTCGATGGTCGATGCCGGTGCGCCGCGGCGCGTGCGCGTGCTCACCAGCGACTACCTCGACATCACCGACCCCGAGGCGCTGCGCCTGCTGCTGCTGCTGCAGGAACGCGGCGCCGAGGTGCGCGTGTACTCCACCGCGCAGGCGGGCAGCTTCCACCTCAAGGCCTACCTCTTCGCCCGGTTGGACCAGCAGGTGCTGGTGGCGGGCACCGCGTTCATCGGCTCCAGCAACATCAGCCGGCAGGCGCTGCAGGACGGGCTGGAGTGGAACTACCGGGTCGTCTACCCGGGCGACGCGGGTTTTCTGGAAGCGCGGCAGCGCTTCGAGGTGCTGTTCGGCCACCCGAAGACGGTGGCGCTGTCCGACGCCTGGATCGAGGCCTACGAACAGCGGCGGCTGCCACCCTCGCGATCGGTCGCGCCGGGCAGCCACGAGCAAGAGGCGCCGCCCGAGCCCTCGACGGTCCAGCACGACGCTCTGGCAGCGCTGGCCGCCAGCCGCGAAGCCGGCTACCGGCGCGGCCTGGTGGTGCTGGCCACGGGCCTGGGCAAGACCTGGCTGGCCGCCTTCGACGCCGTGCGTTTGGGTGCGCGGCG
>JANMHA010000035.1:0-8276 GCA_031374925.1 Pirellula sp.
CATTGGCCGCAGACGGTTTTCAAAAACGGTTTGAAAAACGATGTCTGGCGGTACGCGAGGAAGGTATAAAAAAAGGAAAAATAATGAACTTGACTATCCTAGAAAAGCTCCGATCGGACGAAAATGCTTCACAGCGTTGCCGACAATAGGCGAATGATCCTTTGCGCTTTAAAGCGTCCCTCCCAAAAAGAACCCGTACAGGCGTCGTCCCGGTTCGCAAGTCGAGCAATCGGTTCGGAAAGTGCCCGCATAAACCAAGAGATATCCGAAAGACAGCACGGGCACGGTTCGACTCGACTCCGTCCGAAACCAAGGAGGAAGATCCATTCAAGTAGCTTCGTGCGGCTGGGCTGCTGCGTTCCTAGGTCCGCATGGTCCGTTCCATTGCTTTGATCCCAATCAGTCTTGCGCCAAGAGCGAGCGCATTATTGTTCTTTCTTGAAGTTACGAAACCATTTGGCTACATCTTTCGGAAGCACATGCCAAGGTTCAGAATGGTCCCGCATCCATGATAGAAAATCACGATAAACCGCCAACCTAGTTGGGCTGTCTAAATAGTCCGGATGCGTCACCATGAGCGCCATTCCATGAAGACGCTGAATGAATTGCAACTTGTCTCGCCAAATGCGGTTACTGGTCTCCCTCAACGAAACAAAGAGAGTATGGTCCTGAGGCAGCGTGTATGGCAATTCGACGAATTTCCCAGCGGAAAATGGCCAAATGCCTCCAACGCCGCCCGGCATCGGTTGATAGGGATCGACATCGAAACACGATGCATCGTACTCGATGTTTAGCTTCTGCATCCATTGCAAATTACGGTGCACCATCGGCGCTCGAAACCCTACCGCGCCGTAGCGTTCGATGGCTTGATTGATCTTGGGGACGCGTGCGTCAAAGGTGGCCTTGCTCAGAAACAAACGTCCATCGTGGTTGTAGCCATGAATCCCAATCTCATGCCCGTTTTGCTTCAAGTCACGAATCAAGCCTTCGTCTATATTGTACTTGTAAGGTACAAAATTCCAGCTCGAACGAAAGCCGAATGACTCCTCTATTTCCGCTAGCTTGGAAACCAACGATACGCCTCGTTGTTCTTCGATGTCGTGCGTCAAGACCAATGCGTGGCTCGCGCTGTCCGGCCAAAGTGAGTTCAAGGGTTGACTAAGCGTTTCCGAATATTCTTCTAGCGCCCCAGGAATGTACCAATGGCCTCGAGACGATAGTCCCCTATTCCGCGTTTTTTGAAACAACTGCCTCGCCTTGATGGGCAAATACTGACGTACTTGATAGTACATTCGAAACGCAGGCGATAGTTTGGCGTTAGTCATGTCATTGGTAAGGCCGTCCTGCAGTATTTCGTATAGCCTGCCTTCAAAACAGAACTGGGCTTCCAAATCATGTTGCGTCGTAACAAGAGTCCCTGGCGAGTCGCACTTTGCTAAATCGCCTTTTGATCGTCCAGCAAACAGGTCATCGTATACCTGAAGCAAAATCCTGCGTTGATGCGACCACGCCAGCGACTGTTCAATTCGGCTTCGCCCGATCTCCCCCATTTTCGTTCGCAGTTCGGGCGCATCGAAGAGCTTCAAAATGAGCTCAGCAAACTGATAGACGTTGTTCTTCTCGGCATAAAGTGCAGCATCGCCAGCAGTGATTTCATTTTCAATCGTTCGAAATGCGACGGTAGGTCGACCAACTGCCATATACTCCATCGTTTTGATGGTCGTGCAACTATCGTTGTATGGGTTACTTGGGTCCGGCGTCACGCAGATATCAAACGATGCGATGTAGCGAGGCACTTCCTGGAAATCGACAAATCCGGTGAACAGAACATGATCCTTTAGCCCCAAATCTTCCGTCAGTTTTTTTAGCGATTCAAGGGCGGGTCCCCTTCCCACAAGTACCGCTAGGAAATCGGTCCGCTGCTCATGGAGTTTTGCCAACGCCCGAATGAAGTAATCGACGCCATCTTGAAAACCCATCAATCCGACATAACCGAGAATCGTCTTTCCTGGTGGCCTCAATTCATCGAGTGGCTGGATTCCAGGAGAAAAACGATCGCTGGGACCATTGCGCACAATGTAGCATCGCCGTGGGTCGGCACCGCAACGCTCGATTTGAATCCTATGCTGCGTTGCGTTGGTGGCGATGAGAGCATGTGCATTGCGACTGGCGAGTCGCTCAAAAAAACGCAATCCCTTAATGACAAGTGGACTCCCTTGACCGTCTTTCTGGGCTTGATAGAGTTCGGGCGAGAGATCGTGCAGGTCAACCACAAATTTCTTCCCGAGCAGCCTGAAAAAGATTGCGAGCATCGAATTGAGATCGGGCGGACAATGAACGTGAACGGCATCGAAACCACTGCGAACCAAGACCCAGGTGGCGACCAGAAAAGCCATCACCAAACTGTATGCATACTCGAAGAGGTAGCCCAGCAGACCATTCCACTCTGGAGGTCGCGGATAGCGGTAAACATGGACCCCCTCGACAATCTCGTACAGGCTGCGGCTCTTACCCGTCGGGCAAATCACGGTCGTCCTATAGCCGGCCTCCGTCAGAGCGATAGCTTCCTGGTAGACGCGAGAATCCTGCGGATAGCATCCATTCTCTAGAATCATCAAAATGCGCTTGGGGCGAGGAGTGTTTTGCATTGATTCTTTCATTGAGATGGAACAGGCGGTGAAATCCAGCCACGCATGATCTTGTAGGCAGACGATGCGCAACGTAACTTCCACGGCGAATAGACTTTGCGATAGCGTCCAAAATTCGTTAGGACCCCACCGAACTTGGCTTTGAATTTTCCCGGTCCATATTCTTCACCTTCCCAACCAGCTCCTGCAAAATCGAACAACGGATAACCCTCAATCGAGTATTTTGTAATCGCTTCCCACAAAATCATGGACATTGCCGAGATACCTTGAATGCGCTTCGCTCCGGCATACCAGTAAATCACGCGATTTTTATAGGCGAGGAAACAGGCGGCAGCAGCTACTCCCCCCTCATATTCGGCAAAAAAAACACGACAGATCTTTTGTGGCATTTCTCGAAACGCAGCTTCAAAAAGGCTCCGATCGGCCAGCGGGACTTTGGAGCCCGCGTAACTCTCGGATACTACTGAGTAGAAACGATTCAGTTCGCCAAGTGGCTCGACCTCCCGGACAATCAAACCGCGTCGCATACTCGAACGTATGTTATTTCGACATTTTGGATCAAGCCCCATAAAAAGCTGCTCCTCAGATCGTCGGAGGTCCAACTCGTAGTTGTAATAGCCAAGTAACTCATATTGCTTAAGAACCAAAGGATCTTCGGCCACGGGTGATGCGAAAAGTGGACGCACTTCCGCGAAGAGAGTGCTTCGACGCATGTAGTTGTCGTGATGACGAAGAAGCTGTGCAACTCCCTCGCGTCCCTCGCATGACTCGAGGAAAATCGGTTCTGCGTAAAGTATCGAACGAGCGGCAATTGAATCCGCCCATTGACCGAGCGTCGAGACTTTTACCGCTACCAGCATGGCACAGAGATTGCCCTTCTCGTCGACCGCTCCGTGAGCAAAGGGTCTATGGCGTTTGGTCGCGGCCATCGTCCGAATCATGGCGGAAGTATGAAAGATGGTTCCTTTCGTATGGCTTTCAACGAAGCGGTCCCACTCAGGCAATTGATCAAACGGAAGGATTCTAAAAACGTTACCCCTCATCACGACAAACACCCCGCCTCGTCAGGTGTTGCCGCAGAACAGCTAGACGGTACCGCACTATTCCCACCCTGATCGATGAATTTCCGCGTCCACATCTCGACGCTCATAAGCCCCCAAAGCTTCGTCGAATGGTCTGCATATCCGGAGACATGCTCGCGAATCAACCGCTCGACAAAGGGAACATTGAACAGCCTACGTCGCTCCAGCGTCTCTGTCGACAACAAGTCTTGCATCATCGGTCGAGCTTCTTTTCTAAGCCAACGTTCAATTGGAATTGGAAACCCTTGCTTCTTTCTATCAATGATCTCAGCAGGCAGGAGACGGCGTGCAACCTGCTTCAACAGATACTTGCGCTGTGAACCACGCAGCTTCATCGAGTCCGGTAACTGGGCAGCAAACTCGACCAACTTATGATCGAGCAACGGCACCCTCGCTTCCAGCGAATTCGCCATCGTCAGTTTGTCACCGCGAAGCAAGAGGTAATCGGGCAACCAAAGCTTGCTGTCGGCATATAGCATCCGGTCTAACTGCGAATGGGCATCGCAGTTTGCTAAGTGACTCGAAAATACAGAAGCAGCGCCGGCTCGAATCGATTCCACTTGACGGTCCAGCAATTGCCGCTTGGCGTCATCGCCAAACATTGGGAACCAATTCGCGAATCGGGTCGCTTCGTCGCTAATGGTCAAGGCCCCAATCGCAATCTTGCCACGTCGCATTCCCGGCAACGTCGAGGATGCAGCACGCAACAATTTCGCGGCGCTGGTCGGCAATCGAGAGAACCACCTCGAATAGCGCTCGCCCGAGTAACGCGCGTAGCCCGCAAACAATTCATCGCCACCTTCGCCCGTTAATACCATCTTGACATGTTGCCTCGCAAGCTTGGCAACCATATGCGTCGCAACCGTCGCTTGATCGGCAATCGGTTGGTCGAGATGCCAAAGCACATCTTCTGCATAACGTAAAAAGTCATCGGAGGTGATTTTGAGTGTATGGTGCTCGCAACCGAATTTGTCGGCGACCTGCTGGGCATATGGCAATTCATCTTGGATCCCCTCACCGCCAAAACCAACCGAGAAAGTCTTGACCGGCGTATGGAGTTCTTGCGACATCAACGCAACGATCGTACTCGAATCCACGCCACCGCTAAGAAAAGCACCGAAAGGCACGTCGCTCCGCAGATGAAGCCTTACGGACTCACGCAGCAACTCCAGCAACTGATCCGCGTAGTCCTGCTCACTCAAAATACGTTCCGGTTTCGCAAACGAGATATCCCAATAGCGCTGGATCTCGACGCGACCTTTTGCAATTTGCATAAAATGACCGGGTGGCAAAGAATGTATGCCGGCGAACAGAGTGCGTGGAGCTGGCACATACTTGAGCGACAGATACAAACTGAGCGCCTCCAGATCCATCGAAGGCTTTACAGCTGGATGCTCAAGAATCGATTTGATCTCCGATCCGAAGACGAAATCACCATCGCATTGCGTGTAGTACAGCGGCTTGATGCCCATGCGATCACGGGCGATAAACAACTCACGGCGGACGTTATCCCAAATCGCAAAACCGAACATCCCACGAAGATGATCGAGGCACGCTTCTCCGTACTCTTCGTAAAGGTGGACAATGACTTCGGTGTCGCTATGGGTTTTGAGCTGATGCCCTCGAGCAATCAAAGCCGTGCGCAGCTCACGGTAATTGTAAATCTCTCCGTTGAAAACAACCCCATAGCGACCCGACTCGTCGAAAATCGGCTGCTGGCCATCCGCCAAATCAATAATGCTGAGCCGCCTCATGCCCATCGCCAATTCGCGATCGATCAGTCGTCCGGCTTCGTCAGGTCCGCGGTGAAAAATGGATGCAAGCATCGGTTCGAGTCGTTCGGGCGGAACGCTTCGCGAAGAATCGAGACTGAGGATACCGGCAATTCCGCACATGATTCTTTGAAACTCATTTCGCTTTCGTACAAAGACGTCGAATGATCGTGGCCGTCTTTTGAACATTGTTGGGGGAAAAATACTTTTCCGCCAGCTCGCGATTCCGTTTCCCAAGTTCCTGTCGCAGTTGCTCGGAACGTTGTACCTTACGAATCGCTTCAGCCAGTTGTTCTACGTTCTTTTCCTCGACCACAATCTGTTCGAGGAATTCCGGAATTCCAACATGTCGGGTTGAGATAACCGGCTTACCACACGCCATCGCTTCGATAATCACACTAGGGAAACCCTCGCCGACCCCGACATCGTCAAAGTGACAAGGCAAACAGAAAACATCGCAAGCATGGAACATCGCCCGCAGTGCAGTGCCAGAGAGTTTACCTAAGAACGCAACTTGAGATTCGATTTGACATTCCTTGACGAAACCTCGAACATCCACCGAATCCGACTCGGCACCTTCGCCGCCGACGACCCAGACTTCGATATTCGGATCGTTCAATTGCTTGACCGCCTGAAACAGGACTTTGTGACCTTTGCGCTGAACGAAAAAGCCGACTATCAAGATCACAAATTTTTTGGGTGCTGGTCGATAGTCATCGAGATCCATGGAGAGCGAGATGATGTCGATCTTCTCTTCTGGATAACCGAATAGCTCATTGAGTTTCTTCCGATTGAAGTCTGAAATGGTGATCAATTGATCACAGGCGGCCAGCGATGCTTGGAACAAACCAGGATTTGGATTCTGATACAGTTCGTAAGCATGAATGGTGCAAAGCAGAGGTTTGTCGACCAACAGTTTCGCGAAATAACCAACAAAGAGTTTTCGGTCTCCGAACGTCGCGTAGATCGCATCGACATCTTGCATACTCTTGGCAAAATAAGCGGCCAATAGGAAATCGACAATGGCGCGGTGCTTGATCGCAATCGACAAAGCATGAGTGTATCGGCCTGGTGAGCGTAAAAAAGCTCCCGGCTGGGCCATTAGGATACTCACCAGCGACCAGTGTATGACTCTCCAACTCTCGCGAGGAGCATAGAGGCCCTGGCCAACTTTGGTCGGATAAATACTGATCTTGACGCCGGTTTGTTCCAAATGAGAAACATCGCGATAGATGAAATGCTCTAGTCCTCGCTTCATCGAAGCCACGATGCCGATATGAGGTTGTTGTTGGCTCACGCGTTGACTCCAACCGGACGGGTTCGTGGTTGTTTGCGATCCGCAATCGCTTGTCGATAGACATCCATAGTCGCTTTGGCAACCACCTCCGGTGCGCACTCACGCTTCAGCTTGATCCGACCGGCCTGTCCCATAGCGGATCGCTGTTCTGGTGCCCTTAAAAGTTGAATGATCGCATCGGCCAACGCATCGGCATCTCTGGGTGGAACAAGCAAACCCGTTTTGCCGTGGTCAACCATATCCGGAAGCCCGCCTGTGTGAGTCGCAATCACCGGCTTCTGATACGTGTAGGCGATTGGAATCACTCCACTTTGGGACGCTTCGATATACGGAAGCACCACGATGCTCGACAAAGCGAACATTTCGGCCCGCGTCTCATCGCTGATCCAATCATTATGAACCTCAAACCGTTCGGGGTGAACCATCATGCGCCGGTAATGATCAAAGTCATCTCCCTTGCCAGCAATTACAATTCGCACATTCGGAAATTCTGCCGAGACCTTGGGTTCAGCCCGAATCAGGTACTCCAGTCCTTTGTATTCCCAGATCCTACCGAAAAACAGAATCGTTTGACCGTCATCGCGATGCTCGGCGGTGGACACTTCTTCGCCGATTGCAATATGTGGTATAAGGTGGATTTTCGACGGAGCAATATGAAGATCATCGGTTACGGTACCGATAAGACTTTGGCCGTGTACGATCACATGATCCGCTCGTCGATAACCGAAATCCATGATCGACTGTGGAGTCAGCTTCGATTCTTTATCACCGACGTGCTGTCTTGCGTCATGAATCGTGACAACCAGTGGATACTTCCGAACGCGCGGCAGCGCGAGATTAAAGTACATATGACCGTGTTGGTAATGAACCACATCAGGAGCAAATCGCTTCAATGTGCCGAGCATCGATAGCACTGTTCGAACCTGGCGAATTGGCTGACGCATCCTCGGCTGCTGAAAGGGTTCGTAGCGAACGCGCGAATCGAGCATAGCGAGGTTTCCCGAGTCCTGGCTCGATGGCATCATCAACAAAACATCGGCTTCCTTCACCATTTCGTTCACATGGCGAATGCAATACTCAGGAAAGTAATAGGAGACAAAAGCAATCCTCATGACACCCCAACACTCTCCGGCGTCTTGCTATCTGCAGGACTTGGATTGTTCTGCTGGCAAGGTCGAGTGCTCGGTTGTTTCGCAATTTCATGCAGTACCATCCAATCGATGGTTTGCTGAATTCCCTTGTCAAGGTCGAAGCGAGGCGAGTAGCCGAGCAATTGACGACTCTTGTGATCGTCGTAGCTTGCCTTCCTGGAATAAAGGTCGTTGAGTTCACCGGTGCTAGGGGTGGAATCCAATTCGCCTTTCAAGCGTTTCATAAGGCGGCTAGCGAATCCACCTCGCAAATAGATTTCCATCAATCGATCTTCGAACTTCGCTTTGAAAAAGGAGGTGACCGAACCGACGGCGCCCATGACCCG
>JANMHA010000036.1:0-5039 GCA_031374925.1 Pirellula sp.
CCCATCCACATGCCCGACATACTGGAGCGATGGAGCAAGCGGGATAGGTCGGAGCTAAAGAACGCTCGGACAGACCAGAGTTTCTGCGTGCCCAAGTCGGACATCGTCGAGCAAGGCTACGACCTATCGATCAACCGCTACAAGGTAGTGGTTCTCGCCGATAAAGAGAACCTGGACGCTGAAATCACGCGACTTCGATAGGACGATGCGGATGCAAAGTTGGTAGCGGCAACCGCTACGCAAAGCAGTTGTTCGCGTATGCCGTTGATCACGGCTGGTTGGTCGCCAATCCATTTCGCAAATTGAAATCAACCTCGCTTGCGGCGACAGCGCGTCACTACGTCACCCCGGAAGATACCGCGTCACTTCTGAACGCTTGCCCTAGCCTGCAATGGAAACTGCTGGTCGGCTTGGCACGGTATGCTGGCCTGCGAGTTCCCAGCGAAGCGTTCGCGATTACCTGGGACATGGTCGACTGGGAAAAAAAGGCCCTTTGCATCCCGTCCAAAAAGACGCGACGTTATGCTGAGTCCCGCGTTTGCCCGATCTTGCCTGAGCTTATGGAACTGCTGGATAAAGGCTGGGACGTTGCGCCCGAGAAAGCAACTACGATCCTCACACTATCCGTTGCCAATGTCCGAAGGAAGTTACCCGCGATCATCAAAGAGGCGAATCTAAAGCCTTGGGAGGATTTGTTTCAGACTTTACGGCGATCTTGCGAGACTCACTTCGTTTCGTTGGGGCATCCTGCGCGCGCGGTGTCGAATTGGCTGGGGCATTCAACACAGGTCTCCAAAGATCATTACTTGATGATTACCAGCGATGCATTTCAGAACGCGACCGAGAAGAAAACAGACCTCCAAGACCGGCCAACACAGCCGCAAAAGGATGGAAGCATAATACAGGGTGCAGAATCGGGTGCAGTCAATTGCGGCAAACGACGGAAACCCACAGAAGCGGGTGCAATCGAAAACGAAAACTCATCGTCTTTAAACGAAAAAACCCAGGTAAACCCTGGGACTTCATTCGTGGTCAGGGCCGGGCTTGAACCGGCGACACACGGATTTTCAGTCCAGAGCTCGCTTCCAACCGCTCTAGCGATAACTCGCTAAATACAAACGAGTTAAGCACTTGCGCCCCGCACCAGCCAAAATCTGTTTGCACTACAGTTTGCACAAACTCAGCTTCGCAACCTGCCAACTCGTGGCAGCTATCGTCACCAATTGGCAGAATCAACGCTGCTTGGCCCCTTCTCCCGCCGCACATTCGGGACACGATCCTGACGCTGGTTGATTCAGCCTATCTCGGCCAAGAACGACATCTAAACGAGGACCGCCTAAGTGTCCAATCGACGACAAACAATCGCATCAACTTGGATGGGATTTCGAAAGACATCCTCCGCGGAACCATTCTGAAGGCGCTGCGCCACTCGCCAGAGCTCTACAGACTAAACATGGACAAAGATGGCTGGGTGAATTCAGTTGAGATCGGGCAGCTCATCAATCAACTCACCGGTACCGACTTCGTACCCGACTTCGACGAGGTCCTTCGTGTCTTCCAAGAAATTAATCTGATCGATCGAGTTCAGTTCCAGCATGGATTGTTTCGTGCTACCTACGGGCATAGCACGGAAAAATTTGCACCTTCAACATCCGCCATACCAGACCAGCTGCTATTCCACGGTACGTCAGCCGACAACTGGACCATGATCGAATGCTTCGGCCTGTCGCCGGTAAAACGCCGCTTCATGCAACTGACGACAGACTTTGATTACGCAAGCCAAATTGCAAGCTCGCACAGCGGGTAATCGACGGCCGGGCGCGAACTCGCTCCGGTTTGGGTGACCGGAGCGACTTGGAGTTACAATTCGGCCTTCAAGTCTTGTCGAAAGGCAAGCTAGGAGAGAATCGAAGCTTGCTCAACAATTTCAGGCGTGTCTGCCCGAAATCCAAGTAATCCAAATCGATCTCAAGCCATCAGGCACTCGCCAATCACTATGTTGTGTGCAACCAAAAGCAAAAAGCGGGCAGGTGGCTGTCTCGACGTACGCAGCAGCGGACTGAATTAAGATCGAAACCTCAACTCGAAGGCGCGATTGCTCGGGAATCCCAACCATTCGAACAGCCAAATAGCGACATTCGAACACATTAAATGGTTTGCACCTGCGGCGAGCATCAGCAGGATTGATTGTCGATTTCTCGTACATAGAACTTCAGAATGTTTTGGCACGGAGCTGCGCGATATCCACGAACTCATACGGGCTGCGAGCGCCTCGGAAGGACTGTGCAGAACATTGAACGCGAGGCCAGTGGGCCATACCGCCGTCTTGCAGACCGACTTCGAGGGCCACCGTGCGGATAGGCTTGTCGGAGGCGGGCACATCATTGCACAAATTTCACATCGACCTTTGGCAGCAGCTCTTTCACCATGGTCTGGGTTTCGTCGGGGTAGCCATTTCCGTAGCGAATGAGGGTGAGGGTTTTGAGGTGAGCAAAGACCTGCAATTGCGGGAGGCGGGTGTCGGGCAGGCCGATGTCTCCAAGCGAAAGCGATTCGAGTTGAGTCATGCTAGCGAGGGCGGTGAGATCGACATCGGTCAGCGTTTTGCCATCTATGGCAAAGCGACGCAACGTGGGGATCGATCTGGCGCCGGCAATCGCCTGTGTCGCAGGAAGGGCGTTACCTTGGCTGACGGACAGGGATTCCAGAGGCAACGTGCGCAAGTCCCCATGCCATGACGCCGTCATTTTGGGACCGTTGAGGATGATGCTCTTGAGCTTTTTGAGCTTGAGCAGATGCACCGCGCTGGCATCGGTGAGGACTCGGGCGTGGATGAGGTTGAGGGATTCGAGGTTGGGGAATCGCTCGCAGATGAAGCCGAGGCCGTCGTCATCGATACCGTTGCCGTGGAAGGCGATGGACTTCAGGTTCGTCCACCCCTCGAACTTGCCGAAGGCATGACCCGGGACGTTCCCACGAAAGCTGAAGCTTTCCAGGTTCTTCAGCCCGGCCAGTTGCTCGAGTCCGGCATCGGTGGCTTTGCTAAAGTAATGTAGGGACAGGGACTTCAAATCGGGGAACGTCGCGAGCTGCGAAAGTTTCGCGAGGGCAGTGTCGCCTGGGCCATTGTCGTATCGCTTCTCGATGCGCAGGGATTTGAGGCGCTTCAGTTTCAGGATCGGGTCCAGCGAGGATTCCTCGAGCGTGGTCACCACGACTGAAAGGTTTTCCAACGAGGGGATCTGCCCGAGATGCTCGATGAAGGCCGCGTTGTAGGGGTCCGTCTTTTTGTCACGACTTGCATGCGCATGGCCGCTGAGGATGCCGGTGCTGACGAGGGTCAACGTGTCAAAGAGCGCGATGTCACCGCCAGCGGCTTTCTTCAGCGCTTCGGGTGTGGTGTTGATCTTCGTGAACGTGCCCGGTGCGCTCTCGATCGTGCGGATGACGGCCTCGACGTGCGGGTGCTGTTCCGCAGCGACGAGAATGTCGGCGGCGTTATCGGTTAGCGCCTTTTTCAATGCACCATCAGTGGTGCCAGCGATGAGGGCATCAAGGTCAGCCCGCGAGGTGATCTTCGATAGATCAGCCGCAGCGGCGTGCAGCACTGCCAGCGGTGCGAGTAGGAGCGCAATAAGAAGTTTCATGTTCTTGGTACTTGGTTCTTCGTTCTTAGTTTTTAGTTTTTAGTTTTTGGTTTTTGGTTTTTGGTTTTTGGTTTTTTCAGTACTTTGGGAAGATGGCCGGTGTCGGGAAGCGTTCTTCGTACTCGCGGCTACCTTCCAGCAAGTATTCTTCCCGAGGCACTTGCATCTTGGGCCAGCTTTCTGGACGGACACGGACGACTCTGGTGCGGCGAATGCCTTCAATGATCAGGTCGGTCTCAAATTCGATTTGGATGCCGCTGCTGCCAAGTGGGATTTCTCCGGTTACCTTGGTGACTTCAAGGATTTTGCAGTTGGAGGCTACGTGGCCAGGGCCGTAGTGGCCGGCTGTATGTTTCAAAGTGATCTCGGCACCATTGATTTGTGCCCCAACACCTTTCTGGAAGTCGGCGTAGAGCGAAGGATCCATGCAGCCAAATAGTGTCGCGGTGATTGTCGCGCGCCCGAACTTGCCATACTCGACGGCATCAATCCAGGCTGGCATCCAGCGGCTGCGGACGAACGTTTTATGCGTCTCGGTCTGAAGTTGAGTGGCATGCTCGATAGAGGCGTCGTCCAACCAGATGTCCGAAATATGAAAGCGGGTGAAAGCGCCACTGAGTCCATCTCCCGGTGAGGGCTTCCAAGTGATCCCGAGCAGGACGAGCTGTCCCCCCAGGTCTTTTTTGCCGCTGGCAGGCCACAGTTCTTCGGCGATCAAGTCCACGATGAGGATCCGTTCGCGGCCGCGCCAGATGCGGGTAGCGGCGTCGAACGTCAGTTCTTCTTCGCTGGCCTTGCCGTCTCCCCCTGCCTTCGGTTCGCGGTTGGCGATGATCTTCCCCGCGTTGTCCTTGAGTTCTACCTCGTTGAGCTTCCAGACCATTCCCTGGTGCAGGCAGTGGCTGGGCTCGTCTTCGAGCAGGAGCACATGGTTTTCGGCGGGTGCGGTACCGGTGCCACGATAATGGCCTGAGTCCACATCTTTGTTATTGACCGGCAGCACCGGCACGGCGGAAATCTTCGGGTCAGGCGGGAGGAAGGCCCGGACGTGCATCACGGTGCCGAGCGGAATATCGCGTAGATCCGCCGGTGCGCCGTGATAACGGATAACTCCGTAGGGAAGCATGGCGAAGGGCTGCGGATCGTTTCGGTAAAATTTGCCTTTCCCTTGAACGCGGAGGCTACCACGACGGTTGACATGGTCCACGAAAACCAACTCGCCCCGGTACGAATGCGATTTTTCCAACGGCGGAAACTTTCCGGCTTCGGGCCGGAAGACATCGGTCGCTGGTTCCTCGTTCCTCGTTTTTGGTTCTTGGCTGAAGGCGGTCGCTTGAACGAGGAACCAAGAACCAACAAGCAAGATAAGAAACGAACGAACCAAGCACCATG
>JANMHA010000069.1:0-2828 GCA_031374925.1 Pirellula sp.
GTCACCGCCGGCCGCCGTTTTGGCGTACTCCGAGTGCAGTACCGCCCGAAAAACCCCCCCCGCTCCCCCGCTCCCGCACCCCCGCACACCCGCCTCGACCGCCTATGGCGGTCGAGGCGGGAGTGCGGGGTGTGTCAGGTAACGTGTTGCTAGTAGGACACCAAAACAGGGTTGAGGGGAGACAAGCTCCCGCTCAACCCGAGAAATCGTTGCTGAAAATCCTTCAGGGGATTGTTCACGGAATGACCGGTAGGATCCTTACAATGCGTAGGGTCCTATCGCAAAATGAGTACCGAGCGGTTCGCGGCAACGGCGTTGACTCTCGGTGCAGGTTAGCATGCTATGAGATTTCAACCGTGAGTTTGCGAGTCTCCTTATTCTTCTTCGACTTGAATGTTTTCATGACTGACCTGATCCCCGCCATAATTCAAGGTATCGTCGAGGGATTGACCGAGTTTCTTCCGATCAGTTCGACCGCGCACATTGTCATTGCACAGGAATTCTTAAAGCTGGATCGGACCAACAGTTTTTGGAAGATGTTTGCGGTCTTCATTCAGTTGGGTGCCATCTTGGCAGTGATCGTTTATTTCTGGAAGCGGCTGATCTGTTTTGTCGCTTCCTTTCGCGACATCGCATCGAAAGGAAAGGGTGGTGAAAGGAGCAGATCAGCTTGGCTCAAGCACCCGCTGGTCTTGGTGCTGATCAGCTTTGTCGTAACTGCAATTCCGTGCTTCTTGATCGATAAGTTTATGGAAAAATTTATGGGCGACAACATGGAGAGCCTCAAAATGATAGGCATCGTCTTGATCGTGGGCGGGATCGCCATGTATGTAATCGATCGCTATTGCAGCACTCGTGTGACGACAGAAAAAATGGATAACATGAACTTGAAGCAAGCCATTGTGATCGGTTTGGCTCAAATTTTGGCAGCAGCGTTTCCAGGCACGAGTCGCTCGATGTCGACAATTGCTGGCGGCCAGTTGATGGGGCTATCGCGGAGCGCGGCACTGGAGTTTAGTTTCTTTCTTTCGATCCCGGTCATGATCGCCGCTGCCGGTTACAAACTGCTGAAGCACCTTCTCAATGACGGAGTTCCCTCCAATGATCAATGGATGTCACTGGCTGCGGGGCTGATCACAAGCTTCGTGGTTGCGTATGTCGTCATTGCTTGGTTCATGACATGGGTCCGCAAGCACGGCTTCACCCCATTTGCAATCTATAGAGTTCTGGCTGGGGTGGCGTTGCTTTGGTGGGAGTCTCAAAACACAATCTAGTTCCTGCTGCCGATCACCCCCACGATGGCTAGCAAGAACCCAACAGCAATCAAAAGACCAGTACAAGCCAGTACTATCCAAACGAAAACAGGCGTATGGCACCTAATATGGGGTGTTTGTTTTACTATCGAACGGTATCGTTGCGAAAAAATGAATTTGCCCTTTTCGGAAAATATCAGATAGAGCATGTAGGCTCCAAGTAACGTGCCGATGGGGACGGCGCACAGCCCCAGCACGCTGAAAATGCTCCCACCGATCTTGCCAACATCGGAAAGTTTATAGAGGCCAGAGGAAACGAGCCCAACTAAAGTGCCGATGGTGAAATACACCGCCGCATAAATTAACATCATGATCCCAATCGCAGGACCAGCGTCTTTAGGAAAAGACGCGAACACGAAGAGTCCAAAAAACGTTGCCGCAACCGCAATAAAAATACAGAACCCCGCTCCTATCGCATAGAGAAGCCCAAATCCCTTGATGGCGGATTCATGCGCAATGAGATTTCTGCGAACGGAGTCGGCATCGCCAGAAATGCTGTCGCTCTGCGGCGCTTTATGACTAGCTGAATTTTCAGAAACAGCGTAAGGATTCATCGCCGCGCTGAACGGATTGGCGTTGGCTGATGGTAGGGGCGTTGATCCGAGCCAATCATCGTTAGCAATGGGGACGGAAGGGGCTGTTGTTTTAGTGGCCGGCGCAACACGAACAGAAGGCTTTGGCGAAGACTGTCTCGGAGGATTGGTGGATTGAGTCGGCTTGGGTTCCACTGGCTTGGCTGTTTTAGGTCTGGAATGGAATACGGGATCGATATGTTTTTTTATCTCAAACACTTGGTGGCAATGGATGCACTTTCCGTTGCGACCTTCCATACCTGGTTTGCCTTCGAACAGTTGCTTGCAGTGCGGACACTGAAACGCAAACGTCATTTGCAAACTTGACTTTTTTGCTACATTCTCGCTCGCCCCTTGAGGCTCGATGGTGAAGATGAGCTTGCAGTTTGGGCACAGCCCCCGGGTCCCCTCCAAGGAAGGATCGCAGACCAGAACGAAATCGCATCGAGGGCAGGGAACCTCTAGCTTAATTTCAATCGCTTCCATCTCGACCTTTGGAACGCTCAGAATGGTTTGACATTCTGGACACTTGCATTTCTTGCCTTCACTGCCGTCAGGCACTCGCACTTGTTTGGAGCAGTTTGTACAAGCTAAATCGATAGGCATATGGAAGAGGATAGTAAAAGCGAAGGGATCGAAGTCCGCAAGAATTGCGGCGAATTACTAGGCTAAATCGACTTGTACGGAACAACAAGGAAAACCGGACCAGAACCAAGACATTTGGCCTCGTAGCAGGGATTATTCGAGACGCTGGGCTGTCCGCTTCGAAGAGGCTGTGATTTTATTCATGAAGGGCGTGGGTGTCGCTAGCTAGTGTCTGTCCGTAAATTCATTTGACCAATAAAAAGATTGGGTAAAACGCAAAAAAGCTCCTTGAAGAAAGAACCGTTTGACCGGCTCACGTGTTGAATATGTTGGGAAACAAAGGATTCAAACACAATCT
>JANMHA010000078.1:0-2853 GCA_031374925.1 Pirellula sp.
TTGCGTTTTCTCCTGGCGGCATCGTCCGTGCGACCCAAAGCGTTGCGAACAAGTCCAAAGGTTTGATATCCATTTTGAAGCTGCAAATTGCCAATCGAGACGTGGTTCATGGCGATGAGACTGGTTGGTGGCTCAAGGGGACCGTTACCTTCATTGCTTTTGCAGTCCCGACATCGTACTTTTCCAAGTAGGTGACAGAACGAATCAAACCGCGATGGATGATGGATCACTTTGACGATGCAAATGCTCCGGCATTTGCGGTTGAATTCACAAACACTGAGCTGTTTCCCAACCCAATCTCACTGGACGAATTGAATGCAATTTTGGTAAAAGACGGAATGAAACGCCAGCAGTTCGTATCCTCGGTGAAGATCAGCCAAGTCGCCTTTGAAAAAATCTACCAACGTGCTTCCAATGAGGAGTAGACGATGTTGTTCCTATCAATTCATCCCGAATTTGCATTAGCAATTGTTGAAGGAAAGAAGACCGTAGAGCTTCGCAAGAGACGTCCGAGCGCAGACCTGGGTTCGATGGTTGCAATTTATGCAACGACGCCGAGATGTGAAGTCGTCGCAACCGCAACGCTTATACTTGTGCTACTTGCCCGTGAGAATCGGGATTAGACATATCCCGAATTCATCTACAAAAATGAGTCTCAGACCATGCGATTGCCACACCCAGAGCTACACCGAACGGATCGCATTGGATGGCTACGAGCTGCCGTTCTTGGCGCAAATGACGGGATCGTTTCCACAGCGAGTCTTGTTGTCGGAGTCGCTGCCGCAAATACCGGTAGCAATGATATTCTTGTTGCTGGCGTCGCGGGCTTGGTTGCTGGTGCAATGTCGATGGCTGCGGGCGAGTATGTTTCGGTGAGCTCACAGGCAGATACGGAAAAGGCTGATATCGAACGAGAGCGAGCTGAACTTGCCGCCGATCCAGTCCACGAACATGCGGAGCTGGCAGCGATTTATGAGAAGCGAGGGCTTGATCCAACACTCGCAAGCCAAGTCGCCGACCAATTGATGAAACACGACGCGTTAGGGGCTCATGCGCGAGACGAACTCGGAATCTCCGACACACTCAGCGCTCGACCTGTGCAAGCGGCATTCGCATCAGCGGGTACCTTTGCGATCGGAGCTGCGATGCCACTGCTAACTGCAGTACTGACACCACAACGTGCGCTGATTCCGGTGGTCGTCGCCACCTCCATTCTCTTTCTCGCATTGCTCGGTGGGTTTGGAGCGTACGCGGGTGGCGCTCCTTGGTTGAAGGCCGCCGTGCGAGTTACTTTCTGGGGCGCACTGGCGATGGCGATCACGGCTGGAGTTGGCGCAGTCTTTGGGGCTGCAGTTTGAGTCCAACTTGAAAACGTGAAATTGCTTCCCAGTTAAGCTCGCTTCAATTTAGCAAGCCACCAGCAACCCATCTTCAACGACAAGTTCGACAACTTGTGCGTTTGCTTTTGGCTGAGTCAACTCACCGCGTAGAATCTTGACATTGGATGGTGCAACGATTCCAAGCGAAATTCGGTTGCCTTGAATCTTGACGACTTCCACAGTGATGTTGCCATCGATAACCAACTTATCACCAACTTTGCGACTTAGAGCTAGCATTTTGATTCTTCCTTGAGTTCGCTTGCTGCGGCAGTGCTGGAATCGTTGGTCTGCCGCGTCCCAACACACCCTTTATCAGATGAGCCGGTGACAACTTAGGTCAATCACCATGTGAAATCGCAATTATTAGATGATTGAGGTTTCCAGTAACCGCTGTCATTCACCAAATCCCGAAGTGGTACCTACTTGACGTAACTCGGGCTGACACATATGCCTTTGGCCCAGTCGACTGTTTCACAGCACCTGAAGATCCTCAAAGAGTCGGGTTTAGTTCGAGGAGAGATCGATGGGCCCCGTATTTGCTACTGCATCAATCAAAAGATGTTGAAGCAACTAAAGCGGCTCATCGCGGATTTGTAGCCTTACCATTTTTTTACCCGAATTAATCATTTTTCGACGATTACCGATAAGAATGAGATGACCATGAATCAACGGACCGTAATCGACGATGTTCGAAAGCAATATGCCGACGTTGCGACGAGCAGCCTCTCGAATGATTCCAAAGCCGTGCGGTCTGTTGCTGCTGCGTTCGGATATGGGGGGCGATCTCAACGCATTGGCAAACGCAAGTAGTAGCGGATGCTGTGGTGCCAGTATCGATTCTAAATCCAATTCGGCATTACACGATGGTCTAGCCGCTGTAATCAAGTCATTCGATGCAAACGCCTTTACCGCAAGCGTTCGTGTGCATGCAATCAAACATTCCGACAATTTCGACTCTAAACCCGTTGTAAAGGAAGTACCTATGAAAAACGTTCAGGTCTACGACAAGCCAATGTGCTGCTCGACCGGAGTATGTGGTCCCCAAGTGGATCCTGTATTGCCACAGTTTGCAGCGGACCTTGATTGGCTCAAGTCGCAAGGGAATCAAGTGGAACGCTTTAACTTGGCTCAGCAGCCAATGGCATTCATTGAAAACCAAGAGGTTCACCAACTTCTAGGAAGCGAAGGAACAGATTGTCTGCCACTAATTTTAATCAACGGCAAAATCGTTAGTCGCAAAGAATACCCCTCGCGAGAAGTAATGGCCAGTTGGGTCAACCCTGCTGCAGCGAAACAATTGCTACCGGTTGCAAAGTCCGGTGGATGTTGTGGATCAACAGGTTGTTGCTAAATCCACGATTTCTCCCGATTCCAAAATCCAAGGTCATCTCATGAAATTCCTAGATCAAACGACTCGAAACCTTTTCTTTACGGGCAAAGGTGGAGTTGGCAAAACGTCGGTGGCATGCGCCGC
>JANMHA010000083.1:0-1968 GCA_031374925.1 Pirellula sp.
TGCGAGATCGAGATTGCCGATCGAATAGTTTGCCGTGGCTCGCAACTCTCGCAAGCTGGGATCGTCGAATTTCTCGGCTAGCATTTTTTCAAAACTTGCAAGTTGATTTCGGAACGTGTCGAGTGGGTCTGGCAGTCGACCGGCGTGTGCAACGGCCACATCCCACTGTGGTTGATGGACCAGTTCGAATCCGGCGTAGGCGGGTCGTAATTCAGAGGGTGCACCCTCGTTGGACCAAATGCCTGAATAGAGTCGCTCGCCTTTGGAACTCGTGCGTACGGAGATGGTTCGTTGCGATTGGATCCCCTTTTCGGTGAGTTGAGCATTCGTTGCGATTATTTCTTGTTCGGTTACATCGACTACGACGCGTCGCTGTTCTTTTTCTCGTGTTGGCTCTGACCAGAGGACGATGCAGGTTGGATCGGATGATTCTTCTGTTGATGGGATTACGCAGATATCGTCGATGAGGAGTCCGCCTTTTTCCGCGTTTTTTTCCAGGGTGGGTAAGGCGGATTTGGCGATGTTGGTTTCGAGAAGCCAGCGTTTGGTGTCACGTATCCAGATGGCAGCAACGAAGGTAGAACCATTTAGCGTAGAACCATTGTCCCAGTGGTTCGGGTCCGGCGGTACAGTATTATTGTTGCTTGGAGAACTAACGACCTTGGCGCTGGGCGAAACGATTGAGGACAATCGTTCTACTCTCACCCGTGTTGGTCGATAACCGCTGGTTCGCAATTTTTCCGCAACTTCAATAAATTTGTCCATCGGCATGTCTACGACGTAGGCAAAGCGTTCACCGATCATGCCGTGTGCGGATTCCATGGATGCTTGGATCGCCGCATCTGGCTCAACCCAATTCTTATCCAACGGTGCATCGTGCCAATTCGGCTTGACGCTGCGATCCAAGATGGATTCAAACCGCTTGACCGCCACATCAAAGTGCTTCTTCAGAACCGGAAACAATGCCTTGTCCGAGGGCGCATCTGCCGCGATGACCAAATCGACAAGCGTCGCTGGATCTTGCGCTGCGTAGTCCGCCAAAAGTGACGTTGCCAACGTGCGAGCAAGTTCACCTCGCGCTGGGTCCTTGAAAATCAAAGTCAGAGCGGGAATTAGTTTCGCAGAGACCGGGCGAACCAATTCCTGGTACTGGCTAACGTAAGTCGGACTGACAGCCACGAGCTGTTCCGAGACGAACGCTGCAAACTTCGATTCGTCCCAAGCAGTATTCAAAGGATCAAAAGCGGCCAGCGCACTCGCTACATGAAAACGTCGTATGGCCGATTGTTTGTCATCCAACGCAATTTGCCAATACGCTGGTACAAGTTGCGATTTATGGGATTCCAAGAGCGTCCGAACGGGGGACAGTTGCGTTGGCGAACTGGTCAGCAGACGCTCCTTCAAGTAGTCCACAAGTGCTGGGTCCGGGGATGCTTTGGACGACAACAATCCGAGACCTGCATGCAATTTGGCATTCGAATCCTCGGCCGAACTCTTAAACGCATTTTCGAGATCATCTTGAGCCCACTCTCGATATTCCTTTAGGCCGTCAACGGTCGAAACGAGGTTGGAACTATCTGATTTGAGCAACCCATCGACTCGACTACTGGCTTCTGCCTCTAACCTCTGGAGATCGAAATAGCCTTTTGTCCGCAGACCGATGCCAGTAATCGCAACCAAAATAATGGCAGCCAAGCCAACCCGCGTCATATGCGTACGAGTTGCGGATCGCATCATGGATCGCTGCGGGTCTGTCCAATGCTTGTAATCAGTCAGCGTGCGGATGCAAAACCATTCCGCCAGCGATGGCAGGTACCGGTTCTCCGGCTTCGCGTTCCATAATGCTGACCGCTCGGCCAGTTTGAGTTCCGCACGGCCTTTGCGAGTTTCCTTCTGCTTGCGTGTTAGCCACTCGCGAAGCGAAGGCACTAAATAATCGTGGGTGAGCTGATAGAATTGCGTCTGCGA
>JANMHA010000112.1:0-51366 GCA_031374925.1 Pirellula sp.
AGACGACTGTCTTCTGTTCCGCCTGACAGATGCCAATCAAATCGGATCGCATTTTGAGGCGTGTCAAATAGTCGAGCGAGCCAAATGGTTCATCCATGAAAAGGATTCGGGGATTCGCGGCGAGAGCGCGAGCTAACTCGACACGCTGCCGCATTCCTCCTGAAAGGGCATGTGGGTATGTAGCTTCAAATCCTGACAAACCCACCATTTTCACGTAGCGTTCAACAGTGGCGTGTCGTTCGTTCCTGGATAATCCCACAATTCCAAATTCAATATTTTGGCGAACCGTTAACCAAGGAAACACACCCCCTTCTTGAAAGATCAATATGCGGTGTCGACTAGGACCAGTCACAGCCTCACCTTCAATTGCCACTTCACCACTACAGGCTGGCAAAAAGCCTGCAAGAATGTTTAACAACGTCGATTTGCCGCAGCCGGAAGGGCCGATGATACAAATGAACTCGCCCTCGCAAATATCAAGATCGATCCCCTTTAGGACTTCCACGCAACTGCCGGTCGATGGGTTCCGATACCGGAATTGAACGTCACGAACAGAGACGATTGGGACTGGCGGTCCACTCATGTTCCGTTGAACCCCCATCGAACCTCGTCAAATCGTTCTAATCGTCGAATGATCCAGTCCAATATCAAGCCAATGACACCAATAACGACCATACCCGCCACGACAAGATCGTAGCGCTTGCCCGCGTTTCTTGCGTCGATGATTAGATATCCAAGTCCGGAGCTGACGGCGATCATTTCGGCCGCAACCACGACCAGCCAAGCAACACCCAGCGCTATTCGAATGCCGGTAATAATCTGAGGTAGCGAGCCGGGAAGAATTACGCGTGTGAATAACTGCCAGCGGTCTAGCTCGAAATTTCCAGCAGCGCGAATAGTTACCGGCAGTAGACTTTTTACTGCTGCTGATGCAGACACCGTGATTGGAAAAACACTTGCCAAAAAGATCAAAAAGATCGGCGATGCATCTGAAATGCCAAACCAAAGAATGGACAACGGAATCCATGCAATGGGTGATATCGGACGCAATATTTGGAAGATCGGATTCAATGCTAGATGCGCGGGTCGGTACCAACCGATAAGGAGTCCGAGGGGCACTCCGATCAAGACAGCGAATGCAAAGCCCCAAGAGATTCGAAAAAGTGACGCAATGATATACTTAAAAAGCAAGCCACGATCGAACAGTTCGTAAATTCCGAAGAGTACATTGACCGGCCCTGGGAACAGATCGCTTTGAGAACGTCTGACTGCGACTTCCCAAACTATCAACAGAACACAACACACAAACGCTGGAAGCACTACTGCGGCCAAAGGAT
The DNA here is from genome assembly GCA_031374925.1 of Pirellula sp. Taxonomy (GTDB): domain Bacteria; phylum Planctomycetota; class Planctomycetia; order Pirellulales; family Pirellulaceae; genus JBKCUI01. The sequence continues at coordinate 1,338 of JANMHA010000112.1, forward strand.
GCTGAAGCCAGTTCGACAAAGAGTTCTTGGACCTGCCTGCACTGTTTGCACTCATGGCCCAAACTCAAATTCGTGAGGCACAATTGCGGTGCCAACGGGTGCAAAGCTTGGGTCTGCATAGTCGTCGAACGAGACTGTGCCCTCAAGGATTCCGGCTTGCTGGCCTAAACGAACGATCTCTTCAAAGTCACTTCGAACCACAGAAAGGTTTGTGTATTTGACGCGGTCTGGAGGCTTGCTAAGCACAAAACGCAACAGGTCCGGATCTTGCCGATAGTACTTTTTGCCTGCAAAGTCGGCTGCTTGCATCCGATGGGAGGGGGATTGATCAAGCCATTGGCCGCTTTTCGCAATCCCATCCACCAATTGTTGAACATCATCGCGACGTTCTTGAATAACTCGATCAGAAACAGCTAAGACACATGAAATGAAGTCGGGCCAAACATCCTTGGTAATGAATAGGACGCGACCATAGCCCTCCATTTCGGATTGCGCCATGAACGGCTCGCCTGAAATGATCGCGTCGACGGATCGCGAGTAGAGTGCGGCGGGCATATCGGGTGGCGGCATTTCGACAATCGTTACATCCTTGATCGACATACCCCGCTCTTGCAATGCTTTGTAGATGATTAGAAACTGATTAGAAAAGCGGTTAGGAACCGCAATCGTTCGACCACGCAGCTCTTCGATTTTTATAATCTTCGAATCCGTGTGGACCATCATGGCCGTTCCATCGCGGTGCCCCAAATAGACTATCTTGATTGGTACACCATGTTCGCGAAGCGAAATCGCTAATGGAGCCAATAGAAAAGTTGCTTCCAGCCGGTTGGCAAGAAACGTCTCCTTCAGTTCAGGCCAGCCATTGAACCGAATCGGATCAAAGAGTCCGTCTCCAGTCATCTTCTCATTGATAAAATGTGTGACTGGGCAAGTTAGATGGCATGTGACTGGAATGAATCCAACTCGAAAACGTGGTTGATCTGAGCGGTTGATGAGACTCGTTGGGGAAAACCAGTTGAGGTTTAGAAAACCATGGAGAATTGTGATCAAAAACAACCAGCATAGACTGGTCCAAAACAACCATCGTAGCATTGAAATTTCGCCAACTTCTGCCCTGAGGCCTAACGAACAATCATTAGCTCAGAATCAGTTCTCAACAAAACGTGTTCCTTGTCCGCCGCAATCGTTGCACGTGTTGCTTTGCCCGTTTCCACAGACCCGAGCTTTTGAAATTCGCGACTCGCAGCAAGGATGCTTACCACTCCTACATGAGACACGTTGATCAGCTTGTCTCCAAGTACGACGGGAGACGATGAGTAATCGCCGCCGATCCGATTGCTCCAAAGGTTGTTGCCCGTCGCCAGTTCCAAGCATGTGACAATGCCACCATCGCTCCATAAAAACAGCAAGCCGTCGACGGAGACCGGAGTTGGGACATACGGAGACAAGGCTCGAGTGATGCTGAACCGTTCTTGCTTGGAGTCGATATCAAAAGCGACTAAGCGATTATCTTTGCCGCCACCAGAACCCTGCGAGCCAATTAGGATGTTTCCGAGCAAAAGCGACGATGCGCAGACTCGCAGTTTAAAACAATCGTGCGACCACATAAGTGAACCATTGCTGGCGTCCAATGCAAACATCCCCTGACCTGTTGTACTACAAACCAGCTCCGTGCTCTCTCCAACCTTGCGAACGCAAGGCACACCATAGCAAACCATCTTTGTGGGTAACGCGGTTTCCCAAACTGTTTTGCCTGACTTACAATCCATCGCGATCATATGGTCCTCGCCAGGCTCGACTCCCACCGGCAGTTCCAATGCGTCTTGAGAATTCAGTAAAATGAGCTTGCCGTCTACCAACATCGGGGAAGTTCCAAATCCATGCTGGGAGACGTAGCGTCCCAAGCTTCGCGTCCATACCTCGTCCCCCGATGGTGTCAGGGCCTTAACGATAACATTTTCCGGATCGGCCCAAGCCACGTAGACTCGTTCGTCGTCTACGCAAGGAGTTGACGAAGCGTACGAGCTGAACTTGTGCAAAGCATGAGTGGTCGATGGATATGACTTTACCCACGCGATCGCATTCTTTGCGAGATCGATCGCCACGACATGACGCGTAGCATCTTTGGAATCTGCGGCCAGCAAGAACGCCATTCCCTTTGACAATACTGGCGAGCCATTACCGCTGCCGGGCAAGGAGATCGATTTCACCTGAGACTCTTCCCAAGGGATTTGCACTTGGCATTTGGCCAAGACGCCCATCCCATTTACGCCTCGAAAACGGTCCCACTTTCCGTCGGTAGAAGTCGGGTCTGCCCCCCAAATACACGCGGACATGGCCGATGCAAAAAGGAGGCAAGCGACGCGAACCAAGGTACCAAGTGGAGTTTTGTTCATAAAAGCAGGATGGGTGAGGCGAAGGTTGGCAATGGAAGTGCTCCATTGTACCAACAACGTCCTCAGGCGCGCACAATCATTTTTTCCTCGGCAGCCGTCATTTGCGAATTGGCGCCGGTACCGTCTTGTTGGCCGTTTGGTTTGGCGCGTTCGGGCTTGGATTGCTTAGAATTTCTTTAGTCCTACCCTGATAAAGAGCCACGGCTCTAGTAGCATGTCCACGCGGCCCGATCGGCCATTTGTATTCCCGTTTGTCATAAATCTTGGTGAGCAAAAAATCGATCGCCTTGCCCACACGCGGATTCTTGAATTCCTCATCCGATAACGTGTACATCAACCACTCCAACATGTGACCCGACGTCTGCACTTTTCGCTCGTCATTTGGTTCATTGGCTCGTCCTTCGTACCAACTTGTACTGAAGCTACCATCCGGATTCTGCAACTGCCAAGTGTATTCTACATAGTCGCGCACAAACTTGGCTGCTCTGGCGTACTGACCGGAGATCGGTTGCCCCTGCAACTGGCGCTGTCGGACCGAAAAGGAGAATCCCATGAGGCGATGTACGCCCCCGCAGGCGGCGCCGATAATGGGTTGAGCCATCTCTTCTTGGATCAGTTTCGAGATCGACCATACTTTTCCATCATTGGCACGCCACTGCTTATTCGAATCCAAGTAGTAGGACAGTCCGATGAGCTTGAACGTCAATTCCGATTTTTCTTTGCAAGTAGCCATTTCGTAGCGGACCAGGTCCTCGACTTTGAATTTCGCGGATCCGATTTGGATCGGATAGTTCAAGGGGACATTGGATTGCGCGAGAATCGCGAGAAACTGTCCTTCGTGACCTTGCACGCCGCCACCAACATTAGGCGTGAAGCTTATGCCATTTGGCGTGAAAATGCGCTGCGTTCTGCAGGTGCCATTGTGACACATCCAGCCGATTGCATTGACGCGACCTTGCCCGTGAATCATCTCATAATCGCTGCCATAAGCTAGCAGAGCATGCATCACAGCCCAAGGCGATCGGACGGATGTGGATTCGGGATTGTTAAGGTAGTGTGCCAGACATGCTTCAGTTCTATTTAAACGATTGGCAAGGACCGCATCTATGGGTTTGTTTGGAACGATGGGGGCGACTTTGATACCCTCATTCGAAGGGTCTTCGATCCGGATTTCTCGCCGTTTTGATATGGGTTTCGAGGCGCTAAGTGCATCTATGCCTTGTTGATCTCGATCATTAATTCCACCGCTTCGTGGATCCAGGTGGGGCTCTTCTTGGTCTCGCTGCGAATCTAGATCGCGATTTTGAGTCTGCTTGGAGCTCACCGGATTTTTCGCGACGGGCTTTGAAGTCTCAGGCTCATCGTCAAATGGAATTCGGACGTTGCGAGGCGTGGGCTTTCTTGGAACCTCATCCAGTGGCTGCTTTTCTCCATCATCGTTTTCATCATTTACTTCACTTTTCGCCACCGGCGAAGCAGCCAAAGGGAGCTCGTCAGTCCTAATCATTCTCGGTGGTTCGCTCAATGCGATTGCGACCGATTTTTCGACGGAGTCTTTATTCGTCTCTTGTGACACATCGTCAACCAACTCTTCTGCGTTCGATTCCTTTGGGAAGAAGTTGGTTGTTGGACCTGCCATCCACCAGAAAAAGGGGGACGCGTGTGACATGCTCGCGGTCGCGATCTTCAACGCAAGTGTGGAGGCAAGCTGCATTTCTTCAGTGCAATCGACAGGGAGCAATTGCGCTTCGGATTCTAGGGAACCGGCCAAAATCGTATCCGCGGATCCAATAACGAGAATGCTATCGATTTTGGGAAATGATTCTCGTTGGGCAAACTCACGTCGGTTGAAATCATCGCCGGGCGTTTGGGCACGATTCTCTTGTAGCTTGGCTGGTTTTGACAAGCCGCCGGATTCTCCGATTCGCAGTCCGTTAGGCTTAGGCTCAGGTAATGAATCTTGCTGGCAAAACGCGGAATTGCTGCCAATTACGAGAATTACGAATGAAAGCAAAATGCAACGGGCGAATCCCTGTCGACGAAACCGCAACTGCATAGTTCCCAGGCACCAATCTTAAGCGAATCGTTTTCATAGGACCAACAACCAAAGGTTGGTATCGGCGTGAAAGGCAGGGCCGATACAGTCATAAAAATCGGAATATTTCAACAGGTCTGTCGGCTTCTGTATTTACGAACAGGTTAGCGCGTGAAAGGCAAGTACGGCTGCACGGCTTCATAGAACGTGGGTGCCTTCGGCTCGACATTTTCTCCGTTGAGATACCTTTTCCACATGGCGACATCCCCCTTAAAATCTTTTCCGGTTAGATCTCGGAGTGCCAGGGATGCAGAGTACTGGAGTGCGGGCTTGGTGTTGTTTAGCTGTTTCACCAAAAACTGCTTCACTTCCTCTGTTTTGTGTGGACCAAGTGACTCAACTGCGGCCAAGCGAACGCTTTCGTTTGAGTCCGAAGTTGCCATAGCTAAGAGAGTCTGCGTTGTTTCGGGGGTCACTTGATTGCGTAGTGCTTTGGACACGGCTAATCGCACCTTGTCATTCTTGTCTTGCGACAGTTTCATGATCGTCTCAGTAGCGCCTGGTTGCTTCATGGCTTGAGACAAAGCAAGCACCGCCTCACGTCGAATTTCCGGACTCGTCTCCGTCGCAACCATCGAGCTTATCGCGTTTACCTTTTCTGTCCGTTCTTCCTGGAGCATGTTTGGGAATCGACGACCAACTAGCCGCAACTCGTCGACGCGATCCGCGAAAACAAAACCGCGTTCCCGATCCTTTTTCCATTGGCTCTGAATAACGGGATTGAGTTTTTTCAGCTCGTACAACGGTCCGTCCACACATCCAACGATCGTTGAAAGTGCAAAGGGAATGAGGTAGAAACCCATTCGAGTCGATTTTGTGACCGTATGTTTGTCGTCCACGGAATCCATCCCTGGGCCATTGATTGCGAGCATGTACGCGTGGGACGATACCAAACTCAAGGGAAGAATATCCAGATCAATTCCGAGTGAAATTCGGCCCAAACTTTGTTCGATGATTGGATTCCAGCTAGAATCGATGGCTATTTGCAACGTCCAGGCATTGTCCGGACTAATCACTCAGGAGCCAATTTTATGACCGATTCCAATACAAGATTATTTTATTGCCAAAAGGTCTTTCGTCCCATCGCGATGTTACTGCTGTTCCTATGCTATGGATCGATCCATTTGGTGAACTTGGTTTCCGTCGGATATTGCAGCGATTGGCCGGTTGGAAGAGGGAATTCGGCATCGACGGCGACCTCGGACAGCTCGATTCCGGCCAAGCCTGAAGTCCTTTGGGAATACAAAACGGACTCGGACAAATCTGGGTTTGAAGGAACACCGATTATCTATGACGGGAAAGTCTTCGTCGGCGACTTTGAAGGCACAATTCATGCCATTGACCTTGGCACCGGAAAAGCGGTTTGGAAGGTTAAGAAGAAAGATGGCTTTGTCACTTCGGCCGCGGCCAACCAAGGCTGTATCGTCATCGGCGATTACAGTGGCATGGTCTATTGCCTGGATACAAAAACCGGCAATGAGGTTTGGGCTCGCGAAATCGAACAGCAAGTTGCCAACGGTGCCAACTTCTATGGAGACAACGTCCTCATAACGAGCGAGGGAGGCACGATGTTCGCTATGGACCTCAAGACCGGTGAGCCGAAATGGAGTTTTGCAACGGGGGATCAATTGCGATCGTCGCCAACAATTTGGAAGACTTTTTCCTTGCTCGGTGGATGCGATGGTCGATTGCACAAAATCGATTTGATCAAAGGGGAATCAAGCGGTAATGGCGTTCCACTCCAAGCTCCGACTTTGAGCACACCGAGTGTCATCGGCAAGATTGCTATCGTACCAACGCAACCTGGTGTGGTGCTCGCCATCGATGTCGAAACGGAAAAAGTACTTTGGACCTTTGCCGAAACGTCGCAATCTAGCGATATTCGATCTTCGGCAGCCACCTTGGGTAAATTCGAAAACGATGAGCTCAGTGGAATCACTGTAATTACAACTAGAAATCGCCGCGTTATTGGCGTCGATTTGCGGAATGGAAAAGTCCTTTGGGAAGCGATTCTCAAAAAGCGGACGGAAAGTTCGCCGGTCATTTGTGGTGGTAGGGCTTGGATTGGTGCAATGGACGGAATGCTCTATGCAATCGATTTGGAAACCGGTATGGAAACTTGGTCCTACCAGATGTCTGGCCAAATTCTCGCTTCGCCAGCCATCGCCGACGACAAACTCGTCATCGCAACGGAAAAGGGTAGTGTGTTTTGCTTTGGCAAAAAGTGAAACGCGGCGAATGCACCGCTAGGAAGCCACAATCAAGTTTGGGCTTACATTGGATACATTGGATTTGCTATGCAATGGAGTTGGGTAGGAACAAAAAGAGTCTTACGCATTCCATCGACATTGATTGCATTTACCCTTACACACATGGCAAGCCGAAAATCGAATAACAAAGCGATCCTACGCAGGCCTGGGTGCCAATCCCAATGGCAAACGCTAGCTGTTTTGTTGACCCTAATTCCGAGCTGCGTCGCGATGACCGGCTGCCAACGATTTCCGGGTGGTCAAGCGATGCGGCAGTATCAGCTCGAAAGCGATCGATTGCTCGCGGAGTTTCGTGCGCAAAAAAAACGGGCCGAAGAGCTAGAGGTTCGCAATGTTCAATTAGAGCAAAGGCTTGCGGAAAGTGAAAAGCTACTTGCACGCAGTCTTGCAGGCGCATCGAATAGGAGCACAGCCAGCAATTCGAATCGAAGCCGAACCGAATCGGAATTGATGATTGGGGATGCTCGTGAGGACCGAGGAGCCATCAATAATTTATCCGATGCCAAGTCATCGCGGTCAACTGGCCGAAGCCCCGTCAAAATCCAACGAGGTGGGCTGCTTGATGCCCTACCCTCCACAAGCGGCCAGTTGACATCGGGTAGTCGAAGCGATCCATTCTCACTCGGTGGAGTTAGGGATTTGAGGGGCGACCCCAAGAGCGAATCTCAATGGCGTCCCGTCAATCGGGGGCCATGAACCATTGTCTATTCGGTCTCTTCTACGATTTTCGCAAAAATTCGCGTGTCCGGCCTGACAACGATTAAGTCGGGAGCACTCAAATGCAAAAGCACAACAGTTCGCAATTTCTTTTGCTTGGCAATAGGCGTAATCGAAAGTTCACCTAATTGCTGGTCCGTCCATGCCAAAACGATGAACTCCCCACGCGTCAGTGGATATCTCTTTGACAAGTCCTCCAGCATCGGACCGAGATACAACTCGTCTTGCAGATCCTTTTCCGACCATAATAATCCATCCTCGGCCCGCATATACGATGGTCGGCCAAGAATGGGATTACTGTCCCATTCATTTCTCCATCGATTGTCCGTTTCCCGGATTTCGAGCGCGCACCTTTTGACTGCTCCATCCTCGGTTGTGCCGAGCCAGCCGCTTACCAGTTTCCCATTTGAATCAATACCGATAATCCCGGCTTCGTTGATGGCAAAACCAAGTCGATTCTTGATTTCGACGGCCTTCATGTCGCTATCAAAGTCAGCGGTCAACTTGCCGGCAAAGTTCAACATCTCTTCCGCTTGAAACAAGCCCGTTGTGTTGGAAAGAACGGGGACGCTTTGCATCCCAGCACCCGCGTCATCCGCGTACCAATATTCAATTTGGCTGAACGTGCTTCGAGACCGCTTATTGCTGGAAGTAGAGGCAAACGGAAGAACAACGCCGGTATCTCGTTCGTACACAGCTCGATAATTCGTTGACAAAGATGTGTACAAAGCTGTGTAACTTGAAAACAACCCGCGAGGATAACCCTGGTGTACTTCAAGAAATCCATAACTAGTTTGACTTCTTGAAAAACCGACGTCGAGCTGGACGCTGCTGGCAACCACAAACGCACCGGCCAATGCGATGACAGGTGCGGCTGCCCAGGCCAACTCGACACGTCCAAAAAGTCGGAAAAACAGCCAATTGACTGGAACCAATACGATCAAGTAGCCCAAGAGAAGCTTGATGATTGTGTTGATTTTCGGAACGGTGATCCCCGACGATTGTTGCAGGCATTGTCGAGCATTGATCAAAATACTTGATTCGGGATTCCAGGCCCCTAGGCTTGTGCGTTTCAGCTTTGAGATTTCGGAGGAGTTATGGATGTAAGGCTGTTCCTCCGTGACCTTGTTCGCGTCGTCTTTCTTTGTCAACGGAGCAAGTTTTCGCGTGGTCGATTCGTCCAAGTCCCTGGCCCACATTCGCAATCGAGTCGAATAGAGCGGATTCATCTCGGAACCCTCAAACTCATCGGCGTACTTCGTATCTGCCTCGAGGCCAACCGAAGGATCGCGGTGTGGTTTTGCAAGGATTCCATTATGTATAAAAGAACTGTACGAAGGCCATCGAAGAAACGCGATATCGCTCATTGGAAACGTCGTCATGACGACTCGACCTTGGCCGACCAACCTCTCCGCGACAAGCCCTTCTAGTGACATGATTTCGCCGCTTGGGGCTAGGTACTTGACCCATTGAGCCCCCGTTGCCAACTCACCAGCCAATTTCGGAATCGGTTTGGCTGGCGCGATCAGTATTTTCTCGCCAAGAATCTGCTTGATGGACCAAGTGTTATTCAAAGCAGCGATTTCTTCCTCTGAGACGATAGCATTGGTCGTTCGAAGTAGCGGTGCGTACTCCTTCATCATGCTGGACTCAATGCCACCGATGGCCTCAGGACCGTTCAAGATGATCGTGCCACCAAAAAACAGCCAGTCTTGAAGCGCTTGTTGTTGATCGGTAGACATGATTGAGACAGAAGAATCGTTGAGCACGAAATGCGAAATCGAGGTCATCGCGTAAAGACGATTTGGAAACTGCGTGGCGACCTCGTCTTCATTTAGGTCGATGATGCGGTGAGGGGAAATTCGCTCATCCGACATGCGTTGTTTTGATGGCCAAATAATACAGTCTAGCGCACGCCAAAACGTATACCTTGATGGGTCGCGGCTGAGTGTAACTAGATTGTACTGATAGCCTGAAAATACTCGACAGAGGCTATTGTCTTCTAGGACGGGCGCTCCAATCCCTCGTTGCGAATACAATGCCCTCAATGAGGAAGGATTCTTCGTGAGTTCATCGCCGGTGACAGGCACCTCGGGTTGAAAGAATTTGAGCTGGACGTTTTTCTCTTGACCGACGGCCAGCGACACATTTCGAGTGAATTCTATGGAAGCTTGACCCGGGCCGAACGGGGCGTTCTGTTTGTCGCGATTTTGGACAGTAAGGGTAGCTGTCAAAGACTCGTCCGAAAAATTGGCTTTGAGTTTTTGATTAGCTTGATACCAGTGCCCTGGTTTCAAAGTGCTGCCAGGGATTTCAGTAGAAAAAGGCATGGCTTTCAGTTCATCAACCACTAGTCGCTGCTTTTTCTTTTTTGTCTCGGCTTCTTCGGCGGTTTCCTTCGGTGGCTTGGACTGTGAACAACCCCTACAGCCAACCAATTGCACCAAAAGCAAACAAAGCCAAATTAATTTTACCGAATTGCGCACACGATCACCTATACCGTCCAGTTGGAGATTTCGAAAACAATTCCATCGAACGACTAAGAGTTCCCGAACATACATCCACCGCTCGCGCATTGGCTTCTACCGCATTCGCTGGGCTCTTTTCCAATACTCCTCGAGGAGTTCGGACTGTTGCCCACGACGGGTGAGCAAATGACGCTCAGCAACTTGGAAAGTTTTCCAGAACCGCACTCTGGGCAAACCGGCTTCGCATTTAGATTGGCGACTAGAATCTCGACTTGCTTTGAGCAATTTTTGCATTCGTATTCGTACAGGGGCATGCCATACCTCAGACTTGTGAATTCCACTCTAGTTAGACGCTCCGTAGAGTATACCTGACGGAAGCTCAAATGGGGTAGCTGAGCGAGCCCCTCGCTCAGTTGTTGGTTGCAAGGAACGAAGGGCCTCGCTCGTCTACAAGTGTCGCCTTTTGCTCCGCAAAAATGCGTTAATGCGACGCACTTTCGCGGATAGGCTGTGAGTTTATAGTAGCCGGCACATTCCATGTGCCGTCCGCAGGTCAAAACCTTTGGTTTATTGGGCTACGGCACACGGAGTGTGCCTGCTACTTTGGGGCAATTCACCCAGCGGGAGGGTGACTCAACCGGACGATCGCCACAGAGGTGGCGTTCGCCAAGATATGGAACGTGCCTAAAACTCCCGATCATCCTCGTCATCATCATCGTCTTCGTCATCTCCCAACGCTTCATTTTCTGGGAATCGAGGGCCTTGAAATGCAATGCCGGGACGATCGTGTAGCGTCTCGTCGGAACCATCAATATCGACCAGGGTCCCCTCGAGCGGATAGCACTTGGCTTGCCATTTCAATGCGAGGTCCTCCGCTTCGGCGGAATCGCGGGCTAATACCCCCCACTGCGCAATGTAGGTTTGCCATTCGGCTTGATCGGGCAAGCAACCATCCGATTCCGGCCAAGCAGCGTCGAGGGGTTGTGATATATAGCATTGGAACAAAAATAGATCACACGGCTTCTCATTGGCCCGCACCTGTTCAAAGTAGCTTTCGGTTGCGATTCCGGCCACCAGCATTTTGTGCTCCACTTGCAAATGCATGACGCGTTCATCCGGACACATCTTCGCAGCGGTAATCAGTCTCTCGAAGGCGCCGGAAACACCACTTAGGGTCAAGTCGTTGATCTTGGAAAGGGGGCGAGAGAGCGCTAGATTGATGAATTTGGCCGCTTCCTGGGATTGCCCGAGTTGCGCATGAGCCGCTGCTCGAACGGAATCGACATGCAATCCACTTGATTGAAACAAGGCCACCTCGCGATCAATGGCCTCCATCGCCTCTTGCGGTCTTTTGAGCTCAAGCAACCCAGAACTAAGATAGTAATTTGTCCAAGGTCCGGGTGCATGGCGTTCATGCAATTTTTGCAAGAAGCTCACTTGCAACTCATGCTGGGTTAGAGCGTGGGCTTTGAGAGCCGCTTCAAAGAGGAGTTCGCCTGAGTCACCTCCCTCGCGAATGCAAAGGTCGAGGACGTACAGCGCGTCCTGCAATCGATCCGTTTCCGAGTAGATTCTTGAAAGCGCAAGCGCGGCATCATCTCGCGTGCGATCCAGCTTAAAGGCACGAGCGTAACATCGTTCCGCTTCGCCATTGTTGCCGATGTACTCGAACACTTCTGCGGCTCGGAAGTTGTTGTTGACGCCTGTCGCGTCCATTTGCAACGATTTCCGAACCAACTGCTCCAGTCGATCGTTGCTGATCGAGGTAGGGGGTAAGTCTCTTTCTCTTACTGGCCCATCCTCATCAAAGCTATCCAAATTGTCGTGATCATCAAGTTCGTCGAAATCGTCAAGGTAATCGAATTCTTCTTTGTTTGCATCGAACTCCAATTCGGCGGTCAAACGATCAAGCATGCTAATTGTCATTCCAAGCCGGGCCAGCAGTGAAATCAAATAGGCAACTTCTTGGTTCGACGAAACCAAAGTATTGGCCCACTTCCATACCACGGCTCGATCGCAGTCGGGAGTTACCAAAAAATTCATTAGGTACATAGCCCGACCGATATCTTCGGGATTAACAAAATCCTTAATCGGCCGTTCCAAGAGTTCTTGGCGAAAAGGCGCAACGTCGACTTTGATCATCGCGTCACTTTCGGCCTGCTTGCCGGCATCGTGCATCCGCTCCGTGAGGTCATCCATCCAGGGCCCAAGTGGCGTGGGCTCCTTGGTTTCGACCATTTCGGTCGGTTTGACTTCCATGTCGGTGGCCACCGTAGGAGGTTCAGGCTGAGGCAACGTGCTAGGCGTACGAGTATTCTTGATAACCGTTCCTAACGGCGTGATGGCGATCGAATCGTCGAGTATCTGATGGAGTCTGCGGATCGATTGCCAGTCGTTTGCTTTCGTTGCCGCTTCTTCGAATTGCACGCTCAGTCGCTTGGCTTTGGCTATTTCGCCTCGCAGTCGGTATAACGCAACGAGTCGAATTCCAGACTCCAGCCATTTGGTAATGGCTTTGCACTGCTTGAGGGATTGGTTCCATGCAAGAATTAATTTCTCGGCTTCGCTCCATTCCTGATTCATAATATGCTTGATCGATGTCAACAGATCGACATCAAGGTCGTACTCAGGGCATTCCCCACGCGGCGGAAGGGACTTTATGAGCGTTCTTGTCGACTCGTCTATTTCCCGCTGTTCGATTAGATCGAGCGTATAACGTTCGAGCATGACAGCAACTTGAGCGCCTGGTGGGTCATTGACACTCGTCGCATGGGCCAGTTCAGCTGCTTGCTCCAGTTTGGACCTGGCGGAGTCATGTTGCCCTTCGAAGATATCCATGGTTGCTAAACGCAGCATGGCAAGCCAACGGCGATCGCCACGTTCCGGAAATTCATGGTTTTGATTGAGCACTTGCTTGCAATGATATCGAGCCAACTCGTAGTCATCGGCAGCGGTGTGCGTATCGCATGCGTATTCGCGAAAGCACTGAATGCAGGAGAGCTTGCCAATACGGTGGCAGACTTCGATGCCTCCGGTCAGACATTCCTGCATCCCCTCGGAATTGTATCCGTCGAGCGCCCCTGTCGCTTCGGCAAGAACCTCATACGCGCAGGCGCCCATCGAGTAGATCATGTTTTCGTATTGGTCGAGGTCCAACGAAGGCTCGATTTTTCTTGCTTGTTCTTCGTCCTCAAAAATAGCGATGAGCTCGACAGCTCTCTCGCGGACCTTTTCAAATTGGAGCAGTCTTTGAGACAAGGTCATTTGAAAGAATGTCCCGAAAACATAGAACCCGAGTTGCCCCTCCGATTTAGCTCTCGAGCGAAGCTCACCGTAGAGCTTGTAGGCAGAAGCACAAAAAGCAGATTCCATTAAATCGCCAGCGGCGTCGTTAATGCCGGACAGTTCTTTTTCAATTGAATCTTGTTTGGTTTTGTCTTTTTTTGCCACGCATCAGGCCTTTGAAGGGATCGAAGTGTTCCTGCAACTGGCTAGATTGTAGCGACTTGTTCGCTTCGACCTGGGCGTTTTGTGGCCGAGCGAGGCCCACGCTCAGGTTTGCAATGGATTCGACGAGCGAAGGGCCTCGCTCGTCCACGTTCACTGGCTGAATGAACTTACCGGTCATCCCGCATGGAGCCATCAGGATTGGCCTGCCAAACTTTACCGGTCTCCAACTCCATCGCGGTTAGCCACTTGCCACCGTAACAGTAAGTATCGATGCAAACGAGATGGGGCACCTCGAAAATCTCTCCTTGCCGATCATGGGTATGGCCAACCACCGCTTTCTTGCCCGAAAAATGTGGGCCAGGGAGAACGTTCGAGATCTTGACCCATCTCAATAAATCCGATGGTTGATCAGCCAGAGGTAGATCTGGGTCGTAGTTGGCGTGGACGACGAAATGCGTTTCGTTTTCGTAATAATCAACCATGCGTCTGAGGAAGTCTCGGTGCAGTTTTGGCACACACGCAAGATCACCCGAGAAACCATACGAATCCATGGTTTCAACCCCACCGTGGTTCAGCCAGCTATAGGGCTCCATTTGTCGGTCGAGGACGGCGATCAGCATTTCCTCGTGATTGCCCAGCAAGGGAACCAAATTCGTGGTTTGTTCCAGTTGTAATAGTCGTTCAAGGACACCGCGAGAATCTGGTCCTCGATCAACGTAATCCCCAACCGTCACAATCGTGTCATCCCGTGTTGGCTGGATTGCGTCAAGAAGCGCATTCAACGATGCTAGACAACCGTGGATATCTCCAATGACAATCGTTCGGGGCATAAAACTTTCGGTTGTCCAACCACAAAAGAAGTGTGAAGCTACTATATCGTTCGGCAGCCGGTTAAAGATATTCGACGCTGAGCATTTCGACTATGTCAAAAGGAATCCCTACCGATTCCAACAAAGCGAATCTTCGGTTGACCACAAGCGTGAAGAAACACACCAAACAGCTTCAGCCGTGATTCACGTCCTCGCGGATTATCACCTGGGCTGGATTGATTGCCTGGAACTTACCCTTGTTGGCAGTGATCTCGAACGCCTTGGGAACGGATTCAATTCCGAACAACCTGTGGGTTATGGTGGAATTCAACTGGACTCGACCTGAAGCCACGAGGCGAACCGTGTGTTCCAAGTGCGCTTTTGTGCTGATGTCCGGAAATAGGTAACGCAAGCTGCGTTCTCGAAGTAGATCGAGGTTCAATTCGAGCGGGGCACCGAACCAAGAAACGCCGATGACCTTGCCGCCGGATCGGACTGCGTCTACAGCCTGTCGCACTGTTTCCGTTCCGGCCATGCCCTGTTTCGGACTTCCTCCCGCGCATTCAAAAACAACGTCCGCTCCGTTGCCGTCGGTGAGGTCCCGTATCGCAGCAATCACGTCGCACTGGCGACCGTTCAAAGCATAATCCGCTCCCAATTCCTTTGAGATGCGACACGATTCATCGCGGACATCGACGGTGATAATCTTGCCCGCACCGCTTATGCGGGCGATTTGCATGCACTCGAGTCCCATGCTCCCCTGCCCAAAGATTACGACAGAATCTCCTATCCCAATATCGGCCGTTTCGACCGCCGCTACACTATCGCTCAGCGATTGCAAACACGCGGCTTGGCTGTCGGAGATACAGTCATCGACACGTACCAATGCGATTTCCGGCAACAGCGCGACTTCACTGAAACAACCGGGCTGGTCAAAGCCGATCACCGGGCCCCTGCGACAAAGGTAACTTCTTTCTGAAAGACATAACGGACATTTTTCACATGGCAGCTTCGCCCTGGCTGCGATTCGATCGCCGATTTTAAAACGACTGACGCCTGAACCGGTTTCCACGATCCGAGCGCAGAACTCGTGACCGAATAACTGAATAGGGGCTTCCGTTTCCAGTCGGTGTTTGACGCGATCGTAAGCAAGGGTCGGAATGCCGAACGCGAGTTGCGCTTCAGTGACGCTCGGCTGCACACAAAGTGGTTCGACTAGAACGTGTCTCGGCAGAATTGCCGGAACCGGAATCTCATCCAGTCGAAAATCGCCAAATCCGTAAAACCTCCACGCCTTCATGAGTTCATCCTTAATTGTTTACTTGGCGAATAAACTTCTGCAGACTATGACAATTGGGTGAAACAAGGCCACGATTGCCGCCCGCCGACATTACGACTTCCGACACATAAACGTCGCCATGAGAATCGACTCGAATATCGTGCGGTGCGAAGAAGTCGCCTGGGGCTGTGGGGTTTCGCCCCCCGCCCCAGCGAGCGAGCAAATGACCCTCCGGATCGAATATGCTTACACGCCCTCCCGTTGCATCGTCCGACGGTGCGGCAGTCCCAGGCCACATTCCGGCTTGGTAGCCCAATTCAGCGATATATACATTTCCGTTCCTGTCGAAGGCTACCTGACAAGGACGCGCGACGTTTGGCCATTCCTCGAGAAATTCGCCGTCAGGTGAAAACAACTGCACACGACTGTTCTCACGATCCGCCACAAAAAGGATCCCACGCCGATCAATGGCAATCCCATGCGGAACGCGAAACTGTCCCGGGTTGCTGCCTGGCTCACCCCACGACAGCCGAAGTTTTCCGTCCGACGAAAACTTGTGAACTCGCGCGTTTCCG
This sequence comes from Pirellula sp., assembly GCA_031374925.1. GTDB lineage: Bacteria > Planctomycetota > Planctomycetia > Pirellulales > Pirellulaceae > JBKCUI01. The sequence goes on from JANMHA010000112.1 coordinate 17,397, forward strand.
TAACCATCCGTGACAAAGATCTCGCCCTTCAACCCGATCGCGACGTTTGTAGGGAAATAGAATGGTGCCCCCGCACATCGAATCGTGCGAAAGTCAATGCTTGTGGCCCCGGTATCCGAGGGCTGACCACTTGTACCAAGGGTCATTAGCAATCGCCCCTCGGACGTGAACTTTCGAACGGTGTGGTCAAGATCGTCCGTGCAGTAAACGCAATCGTCTGGCCCGATAGTTATGCCGTGAGGTCTCGCGAAGACACCCTCCCCCCACGACTTCAAGAACGATCCATCCCTGCGGAACACCATCACTGGATGATCACCGCGATTGAATACGAAAACGCGGTCCTGAGAGTCAATGGCGACGGCCGTAACTTCGGTCCAAGTCCAGCCGGAAGGCACGCGAGCCCAGCCATCATCGGCTGTGAATCGATGCCAGTCAGATGGCTGAGAAGCCGCGACAGAGAGCTTGGAAAGGTCATTCATAGTCCGGTTTTTTCTTTCAATCCGTCAGCGTTAAATCCAAGGAATCTTCGTCCGGTGGTTCGGGCAATAGCCATGCGAATGCCGCAGCAGGAAGGAATAAAAACCCAGCGTAGAACAACGCCAAACGATAATCGCCGACTTTCGAAATCAAACCAAATACGACGGTTCCCAATCCTGCCGCAATACGGCCAATGTTGTAGCAGAAGCCTGCGCCCGTGGTGCGCAGAAGTGTTGGAAAAAGAGGCGGAAGGTACATCGTAAAGAGTGCGAAGACTCCCTGGCACAATCCGATTGCGGCGAAGCCATAACTCAAACTGTGATGGTCACGGGCAACACAATACGTAGCAAACATCGAAATAAAATACGCAATGCAAAGCCCGGATATTGCCACGCGATACTTAAACCATCTTGCAATCAACGCTGCAAGAAAATTCCCGGCGATCGACGAAAACATGACCAGCCAGACGAAGCGACCAACGAGTTGACTTTTTTCTCCGTCGCTCCAGTCACTCAATTCCGGCAGATTTCGAACATGCTGCAGGTACCAGAACATGAACGCCCAATGCGCGCTGAGCGAGAGCGCGCAGACGGTCGTCGTCAGGAATGTTATGCGGCGGATAGATCCACGAAACAAGTCCAAAAACCTCGGCTCCACCTGGGTCGATGCGCGGCGAGCCGCATGCCATTCTTCTGGCTCAGGCACCGCTCGGCGAATCCATAACACCAAAAGTGCTGGGAGAATTCCAACAAGGAACACAGAGCGTTTGGGATAATCCGCCAATAGGTAAATGGTAAGTCCAGCCAACATCACGCCGAGATTTACGCCCGTCTGCAACACGGCTGCCATCCAAGGTCGCCAGCGACGCGGCCATGTCTCCGACAGCAGCGAAGCACCCACGGCCCATTCACCCCCAATGCCCAGTGCCGCCAGAAAACGAAAGATCAGCAACTGCCACCATGTCTGGGCGAAGAATGACATCCCCGTGAAAAATGCGTACGTGAGGATGGTCAACATCAAAGCGCGACTTCGGCCCATCCGATCGGCGATCCGCCCAAAGAAACTGCCGCCTAGGGCCCATCCAATCAAGAACGCCGCCTGTATCCACGAACTGTAATAGCCTACTATCGGATCTTTTTGATTCGCAACTCCGAGCAATTCGGCTACGAACGGAGTAGCCACGAGCACATAGAGATGCATGTCCAGTCCATCGAACAGCCAGCCCAGCCAGGCTGCTATGCCGGACTTCCATTGCTGCGATGAAAGATCAGCAAGACGCGTCACCGGCGGTGTATTTGTCGTCGTACCAGAGAGAGTTTCGCTAATCAGCGTACCCGAATCGCCAGTTCCTTCGTCAGTGCGTTTCGGATTTGTCATTTTGACTCCAGGTGAGGATGAAATCCGTGAGTCTTAACCTGGAGGCGATACAGGGATTTATCGATAGTGATGTAAAGCGAATGAGCGTCATCGCCCGTCCCAAATTCGACGTTGCTCGGAATCCCCTTCCAGTCATCAAACAGTCCCTTTTGATTCCTAGGGCCTGTTTCGACAAATGCCAATTCATTCCCATTCGGGTCCACAACCTTGATGCCAGGCCGAACCAAACTGCGACATGCCGCATAAACGTTTCCCTGCGAATCGACAGTCATTCCATCGCAGCCATTTTCAGCTCCGAAATCCACAAGTGTTCTGCGTGGACCGTTAATGAGTCCCTCGGCATTCAGAGGAAAAGCATAGATTTTCATGGCTCCCCGTTTCGGTTCCGGGTCGGTCGGTTTGAGACGATTACCACCATTGTTATGGTCGCCGACGTACAACGTCTTTTGATCCGGACTCAGCACGATTCCATTCGGCTTCTCCACATCGTGCGTGATTTCGAGAATACCGCCGTCGGTATCTAGACGATAGACAGCTTCATGCTCCAGTTCACGCGGCTCGGTACCACCGTAGCGAGGGTCTGTAAAATAGACGCGGCCCTTCAGATCGACGGATAAGTCGTTTGGTGAATTGAAACGCTTGCCCTGGAAACGATTAACAAGGGTCGTACCTTCGCGTGTTTGAAGATTCCATCGCACAAGTCGACGACCGCCGCCATCAGCTCCGTCACAAGACACTGCCGAACCGTCACGCAAAAAAGCCAGTCCATTTGATTTGCCAGAGTTGTTTGCGAACACAGTCGTTTGGTTGGTCTTCGGATCAAAACGAAGGATCATGCCGTTTTCCATTCCGAATGGCATGTCCGTAAAATAGATACTGCCGTCGGACGCGACCGCGGGCCCTTCCGTCAGGCCGCTATTGAGTTTCGCCTGTCGAGTGTAAATGAGCTCCAACACGCTGCCGTCCGCAAAAATCGCATTGTCTGCGGCCTCAAATGCCCTGGTGGTCTCATCGGCAAAGACGACGGTGTTGTAGAAGTCTATCCAGCTGACTGCGATCAAGGTAAATACTATTAAGAACACGGGCCCGAGTATCACACTCGTGTTCCAAAGCGTTTTCGTGTTTGCATGTCCTGCGTCGGTAATCATCATTTCAAAATTTCCTTTACGACCCGAGCTTCAACGACTCCGGTCAGTTTTTCTTTAAGCCCATTATCAAGAACGAACAACTGTCTATGGTCCAAGCCCAGCAAGTGTAGCATTGTCGCGTGCCAGTCTGGTACGCTAACGCGATCTTCGACGGCGCTGAGTCCGAGATCATCGGTCGCGCCATAAGTGATTCCGCCTTGAATTCCAGCACCCGCCATCCAGACGCTAAAGGCGTTTTTGTTGTGATCGCGGCCGGCCTTTCGGTCGTCCTTATCCGGCGAAAGCTGGGCGATCGGCAGCCTTCCGAACTCGCTTCCCCATGCGACTAGAGTACTATCCAACAGTCCACGTTGTTTCAGGTCTCGAAGCAATCCGGCGATGGGAAGGTCCGTGCGATCGCAACACGACTTCAAGCCGCTAAACAGACCCGTGTGGTGATCCCATAGATTGCCGTTGACGAAAAGTTGTACGAAACGAACTCCGCGTTCGACTAGGCGGCGTGCCATTAGACATCGGCGGCCGTACGAATCGGTTGGCTCTCGACCAATGCCGTACATATCCAGCGTGCTTTGTGTTTCCTGCGAGAGGTCCAGAGCATCACTAGCCGATATCTGCATCCTCGCCGCCAGTTCATAGCTGGCGATTCGGGCAGCCAGAATAGATTGTCCGGGCCTACGTGACTGGTGCAATTCGTCAAGTTGAGCAATCAGTTTTCGCTCTTCATTTACGATGTCTATAGGACGTTCGACATCGGCGCGAAGATTGAGAACCGGCGCTCCGCTCGAACGGAAACGTGTCCCCTGAAACATTGGCGAAAGAAACCCAGCATCCCAGTTTTCTACACCGTTGACCGGCAGGCCGAGTGGGTCATCCAGAACAATATATGCAGGCAGATTCCCGCATTCCGAACCAAGCCCATAAACGGCCCATGAGCCAAACGTCGGACGTCCAGGACTCATTTTGCCGGATTGCATAATATAGATCGCCGGTTCATGGGTGATGCTCGTTGTATACATCGAACGAATCATCGCGATCTCATCGACCTGTTGTGAAAGGTTTGGCAACGCGTCCGACATCCACATTCCGCACTGACCATGTTGAGCGAATTTGTATTGGCTACGCATCAACGCCCCTGCCGCCTGTGGATTCTCGACTTCGCCTGCGATCCTGTCGAAATATTTTTCACCGTGGTGAGCGTCGAGTGCCGGCTTGGGATCAAAAAGGTCCATTTGGCTCGGCCCACCATTCATGAACAAGTGAATGACCGATTTCGCCCTCGGTTTGAAGTGCGGCGATCGAGGTTCTAAGTTCGATGGCGATGCATTTTCCAGGGACGTCGCTGTGGAACTCTCCGCAGCCATTAGGCTTGTGCTGTGCCTTCCTGACCACTGAATCCCATCCGTTTCGAGAAGCTGAGCCAACGCGGCTCCACACAGTCCGCCGGATACGCTCTGGAATAAACTTCGACGGGTTATCGGAAGCTCAGAACGCGAGTCACGGAAATCATTCTTATGCGACATTGCTTTTTCGCTCAATCCACAAAAAGAAACGACGCGGAATTCATGATTGCGTGACAAAATGCGGCCAGCGATTTCGATTGTACCGTTGCCGGATCCGGCTGCCCATTTGCACTTAGCTGATTCGTCCAATCCGACTGGAGTTGCTTCAACACCTTCAGTGCGATCTGCTTTTCTGCGTCGTTCGGTGGACGGCTTAACGCGATCTGGTAGACCAGATCAATATGCTTCAACGGATCAGAACCGGCATCGCGTATGACTCGCGCGGCAAAGTGCTCTGCAAGCTCAAAGACCATGCCGTTGTTCATCAAATGCAGAGCCTGTGGCGCGACCATGGAATCGCGACGTTCGATGCAGTTGGGGTTCATCTGGGGAAAATCAAAACTCTCCAGATGTGTTGCGAGCCGTTTTCGCAGTTGCTGAACGTAGATCAACCTTCGCCAGCCGCGCTCCGTTCCCGTCGGTGTCACCAAGCCATCTGCGCGTGACTGCACAGTGTCTGCTGGGCCGAATCGTGTTTCGTCCAATCGCCCAGCAACCTGCAGGAGCGAATCGTAGAGCGATTCCGCGTCTAGACGCACCAGAGGCATTCTCGAAACCAGTGAATTTTGAGGATCGACTTCTTCGAGTCGATGCGTCAGGATCGAACTTTGTCGGTATGTCGAACTGGTCATCATCAGTCGATGCATTTCCTTCAGGCTCCAGCGACGTTGAACAAACTCGCGTGCCAGCCAATCAAGTAGGTCAGGATGCGTCGGCGGCATTCCTGCTTTTCCAAAGTTGCCCAGCGTCTTCACAATTCCGCTGCCAAAATGATGTTTCCAAATATGATTGACTTGAACACGCGCCGTCAGTGGATGGTCGGGTTGAATCAGCCATCGTGCCAACGCAAGTCGGCGGCCTGTTTGTTTAGCACCGGTCCACGGTGGATTCACCACGAACGGCGTACGACCATCCGTCAGAACCGAGGGCACCCCCGGACCGACCAGATCACTGGGACTCAATGGATCGCCTCGGCGATAAATGTACGTAGGAGACGGATCGCCGCGATCCCATAATGCTTGAATTCTTGGCTCCGGCTGACGCCGAGCCTCCAGCGCTCGGAGTTGTTCTTCGGGTGCTGACTTTGCCTTGGCAGTTGCGATATCATCTTTAATCTTTGATTCGTGGCGTTCCCATGCCAGTCGTTCAGTCGTCGTAACAAAGGGAATGTGGCGTCCGCCAATCACATCCTGACTAACCGGCCCAATGCCTGGATGAATATCAGGCTTCAACCAAGCGTACTCGTCGTAGGCGCCTTTAAAAATATCCACCAAACGGTAATAGTCGCGATGGGGAATTGGGTCGAATTTGTGCGTGTGGCAACGAGCACACTTCAAAGTCAATCCCATAACCGCAGAACCGAGTACGTCGATCTCATCCGCCATAACATCGATTCGATCCGGAACGTAGCCAGTGATGTTCGCCCAGGACGCATCTGGAGTCATCCGCAGGAAACCGGTCGCCACGAGATTGTCGTAAATTTCCGATGTAATCTCTGGAGCGTTTTCATAGTCCGCCAACTCGTCGCCGGCAATCTGCTCCAGCAGGAATCGATCGAAGGGTTTGTCTGCGTTGAACGAACGAATTACATAGTCGCGGAATCTCCAGGCGAAAGGCCGAGGTAAATCCTGTTCTCGCTTTCCTTCCGAGTCCGCGTAACCAGCCAAATCCAGCCAATACCGTCCCCACCGCTCACCGTAACGCGGCGAATCGAGAAGACGGTCAATCAGAGATTCGTATGCACGCGGACCGTTGTCAGCGATAAATGCGGCCACGTCCGCTGGGTCTGGCGGCAAGCCCGTTAAGTCAAACGACGCACGGCGAATCAGTGTCAGCCGATCCGCTTCATCGTTGAGTGAAAGCCCAGAGTTCTCGAGCTTCTGAAGGATAAATGCGTCAATTTCATTGCGAACACGATGCTGATCATGAACCGTAGGAACGTCCACCGGTAACGGTGAGTGAAATGCCCAGAAGTCGCGATCTTCATCGCTGACAAGCGGGTCACCATTCGTCGTGGCCACGTCCGGTTCGGTGCTAACTTCTGGAGCACCGGCCGCAATCCATTTCATAAGTGTTTCGACTTCAGCAGGTTCGATCGGCTTAACGCTGACCTCGACAAGTCGTTCTAGGGGCGGCATTTCACCGGCATGCACCTTCTTAAGGAGCAGGCTCTCCTCCGGTTTTCCGGGAACGATCACCGCCCCCGATTTGCCACCAATCAACATCGTCGATTTGCTTCGCAGATCCAGATTCGCCAATTGCTGATGCCGTCCGTGGCAGGCCGCACATCGACGCAACATGATCGGTACGATGTCATGTTGACTGGGAATCGCCGACGAAACAACCTCCTTTTCGTCATTGCCACCTATCATCACAGAGCCGTTCAGAATCCATCGCTCGATAAGTTTGATTTCGGCATGGCTTAGACGGTCTTTTTCATCCGGTGGCATTTCAGCGCTGTGGATCTTTGCAAAAAGAAGGCTCTTGCTAGGATCTCCGGGAACAATCACCGGGCCGGACTCGCCCCCCTTCGATGTTCCCTCGGACGTCGCCAAATTCAAATCGGCTTTGCGAGTTTTGTTGCCGTGACAGTTGAAACATCTCGCCTGTAGCAAAGGCCGAATGTCTGTCTCATACGACACTTCCCGAACCGAGGACCCCGGTCTGTTCTGCACCTCATCGACCGCAAACAGTCTCACCTGCCCATCGATCGCGCAATAGCAGAATGCGATGATTTTGGTGATGGTGGAGATCAATCTCTTCATTGCAACCAATTCGCGATGCGGGGCCGATGCGAAACCGTTGCCTATGCTTCACCCTCGAAACAGAGGTGTCGTCGCTCTAAAATGCTAAGGCAATTGTCAAAACAGAAAAGGTCATCAACGAACCAAACCCCTTCCATTTTGATTGATTCTACCAGATCGTTCTGCAACAGTGGCAACCTAGCGAAAGAGCTAGAATCGAACAGTGATTGTCAAGAAATATTCAAAAAGCCAGCAAATTCGAAGAATCCGAATCGGATTCTGGTGTGGTGTTTTTCGCCTCGTCGAAATTGGCCCAAGCGATTAGACTACTCGCTTTCTCGTGAGTTGTTCTGCTTGGACTTTGGATCAAAAAATGAAGGTTTTGGTTGTTGGAAATGGCGGTCGCGAACATGCATTGGCTTGGAAAATTCGCCAAAGCCCACGGCTAACTCATCTTTGGATCGCCCCTGGTAATGCTGGAACGGCTGAGGAAGGCGAAAATGTATCCATTGCGGCAGATGATATTGCCGGTCTAGTTGCCTTTGCAAAAAAGGAAAGAATAGATTTGGTGGTGGTTGGCCCGGAAGTGCCACTCACCCTCGGTTTAGTCGATGCTCTGGCCACGGAAAAGATCAAAGCGTTCGGACCCAGCAAAGCTGCCGCTCAACTGGAAGGCAGCAAGATTTTCTCAAAACTTCTTCTTCGACAAGCGGACGTACCAACCGCGGATTACCAAGCGTTTCGAGATGCAGACAGCGCGATGCGATATGTCAAAGCCCGCTATCCGAACGAAAAAGAAAAAACGCCGCTGGTGGTTAAAGCGGATGGTTTGGCGAGCGGAAAAGGGGTTATCGTTTGCTCACGTCGAGAAGATGCGCTCGATGCCATAGACCGCATCGGTCGCAAGAATGAATTCGGTCGAGCCGGCGCTCAGATGGTCATTGAGGAACGTCTCGAGGGACCAGAAGTTAGTATCCTAGCGATCACCGACGGCAAGACTATTTTGACCTTACCTGCGGCCCAAGATCACAAAGCCGCGTTCGATGGGGACACGGGACCCAACACCGGTGGAATGGGGGCTTATTCGCCTACCCCCGTCGTCACTCAAGAACTTATTGAGACCATTGAAGACCAGATCCTTGTCCCGACGATCCACACTATGAAACGGAATCGAAAGCCATTTCGGGGTGTGCTCTATGCGGGCTTAATGTTGACGCAGACCGGTCCAAAAGTGCTTGAATTCAATGTTCGGTTTGGAGACCCGGAGTGCCAGCCGTTGTTGATGCGATTGCAGAGCGATCTGCTCGATATTCTGGAAGCAACGGTCGACGGACGTCTCAACGAAATCGAACCTCCGACTTGGGATCCGCGTCCTGCCATTTGCGTTGTTATGGCGAGTCAGGGCTATCCAGGGGAGTACGAAAATGGTCGCGCCATTCGAGGCTTGGAAGCCGCTGCAGCCATTGCCGATGTCAAAGTGTTTCATGCTGGCACCAAACTTGTAGATGGACAAGTCGTCACCAACGGTGGTCGTGTTTTGGGAGTAACGGCCCTCGGTTCCAACTTGGCCGATGCCAAGCGGCAGGCCTACACCGCCGTACAGGCCGTCCGATGGCCTGGTGCTTGGTGCCGCAAGGATATTAGCGACAAAGCAGTTCAATACACCATGGAAAATGCCAGGTAGTTTAGTGTGGCTGAAGTCGCGAGGACACAAAGCCGGGTTGAATCCCAGAACTCTAATTTAGACTTTTAGCACTATCTTTCCGGACAAAAGCCCCTGTTTTTGCAAGGTACTGGCTTCTTGCAATCGATGAGCCTGTGCGGTTTCGCTCAATGGCATGATGCGATCGATTTGGGCTTTAAGGATGTCGGAAGTTATCCAGTGGTTGATGTCGGAGGCGCAAACTTGCTGCTGTTGGGCAGTAGCCTTAAACATTGCGAAACCATGCATCGAGCATCCCTTCACGTAAAATGGGCCGACTGGAAAGGGTGGCTTGGCGTCGCGCCCGGCCATAAGGATCATTCTTCCTCCCTCGCTCATGGCTCCGACTGCTAGTTCAAAATCCGGTTCCCTAAGGGTTTCCCAAAACACGTTGACACCGTTCGGAGCGGCCCGCTTGATTTCTTCGGCGACATCTGAATCGTTGTAATTGATAACGTAGTCGGCACCCAACTCGCGGCACTTTGCATTTTTGGTTGGGTTGCCGGCGGTGGTAATCACGACCGCACCGATGGCTTTTGCCATTTGAACCACCATGGATCCCACGCCGCCAGTTCCGCCTCGAACAAAGATCGTTTCTCCGGGTTGCAATAGCGCATGTTGAAACAATCCCAAATGTGCGGTTATTCCAACCAAGGCGATAGCGGCCATTTCCGTATCCTCTGCAAATTCCGGGGAGGGATTAAGCCATTTGGAATCGATCGCAGCCAGTTCCGCGAAAGTTCCTTGCCTACCCATCAAGCCTTGATTGCTGCCCCACACGCGTTGCCCGATAGCAAGATGCTTGACTTGGGGCCCCATAGCCACGATTTCGCCAGCGAAATCGCAGCCAGGAACAAAAGGATTAGGCAGAGGCCAGTAGTTGGCTCCGTTTCGAATGTATGTGTCGATGGGGTTTACCGAAACAGCCCGGACTTTCACGATCACTTGGTCATCGCCGCACACTGGCTCGGGCAAATCACCGAATTCAATGACATCTGGAGAGCCAGTCGTTCGAAAATAGGCAGCTTTCATCTAAAAACCAATCGCTTTTCCCGAGAGTCAACAAGTCCATTTGCACCGAAGAAGTAGTCATTGCGTTATACTACGAACGGTCCTAGTTCGCACTCCTACTTATCATTATGAAGCTATTTAACTTACGACGGCAACTGAATTTGTTTTGGAGTACGCATATCGCTTACTCTAGAGGTAGGCGGTATCAAGTTGGGCTTGGCTTGATTTTTTACCTTGTTTTCTGCGTGGGTTGGACCTGCAAATCATTTGCTCAAAAGACCGATGGCATCAACGGAAATGTTTCCGTGGCCTTGCTGAGCGGTTCTCAGGTAGTAGGATCGCTCCTATTGGCGGATTCAAGCAAAATCATTGTGCAGACAAAGACTGGAACCATTGAAAGGTCTACCTCAGACATCGGAAGAGTTAGTTTTGCCAACAAGCTTGAACTCCAAAAGCCTCCGGTGGAACTGACCTTACTGGATGGCTCTAAGGCTTTTGGTAACAAACTAACCGGCAAAAGCAGCGGCTGGGTTTTAAGAGATGTTTCCGGCGATGAGGTTGCAATTCCCTCCAAGTCGCTGAAAGCTGTCCGGCTTAAGCCAATTGTTCCTGAACTCGCGAATGCTTGGCAATCGGCAATCCTCGAGACCAAGAATGCGGATGCCGTAATTGTGACAAGGCCCGGGAATAGCCTCGACAGAATCAACGGGGTCATTGTTCAAGTACAAGACGCGAGTGTTTCGTTCGAACTCGACGGCCAGCAAATCGATATTCCAATCGAAAAATTGGCAGGTCTGGTTTGGTTCCAACGAGACTTGGAAAGGGTCAAACCGACCATCGAGGTAAGTTCGATCGATCATTCTGTTTGGATGGCAGAGTCATTGTCATTGAAAGCCAACGCGATTGAACTCAAAACCCAACTTGGCCAGGCGGTTTCCATTCCGCTCAACAAGGTTTTAAGCATCAATTACGCAACCGCCAATATTCGTTGGCTGGCCGAAGTGGAATCATTGGATTCAGTGGCTGGAAAACGAATCGAATTCAAGAATCCAATCGCGAGCTTAGATAGGGCCATGGCCCCGCGATTTGTTGTCAACGGCCGTGCCCCCGTGGCCACCTCGTTGTCGGCCGACAAAGACCTTTATTTCCCCGGCCCCGGCCATTTCTCGTTTCGAGTTCCAGAGGGTTTTTCCTCGCTGCAATCCCGTGTTGAACGGACGGATGACGGTTCGCAAAGAACCGATTTGACCATTGAAGTTTGGCAAGATGATCAGAAAATTGTGGAAGAAACGCTGGCCCAAAACGTGGACTTCTTTGATGTTGATGTTCCATTAAAATCCGAGAAGAAAACGAAGCTTGCTATTTCTTGCAAATCGAAGCTCATGATAGGAACGGAAGTCACGTGGAAACAACCAAGGCTGAAACGATGACCAGGATGCGCCGAAACAATTTTGCGTTGATAGCGAGTTTGGCTGAGTCGGGAAAGCGTTGGACGAGTTTTTTTCACGGTCGACTCGGCCGAAGCCTCCTCCTCCCAATCCTGGTTTTTGGTTTGGGAACAACATTAGAAGCAACGGAGCTTGCCCAAGAAGAATCAGCCATTGTCTCATCTGTTCCCAACCCGAGCGAAGCGGTTCTGGCGGCCCAGCAACAGCGTATTGCAGCAATGCAAAGCGCGTCCCGTCCAACGGTGGCGGTCTATGGCACAGACGGTCAGGGGGGCGGTAGTGGCGTTTGTATTTCGCCAGATGGATATGTGCTCACGAATTTCCACGTTTCAAGCCCTTTTGGGCATCGCATGCGGTGCGGTCTCAACGATGGGAAAATGTACGACGCTGTGGTGGCGGGTAGCGATCCTACCGGCGACTTAGCAGTCCTGAAAATGGTTGGCCGAACCGATTTTCCAGCGGCAGCCATCGGCGATAGCGATAAAGTTCGAATTGGGCAGTGGTGTTTCGCTGCCGGAAACCCATTTGTGCTAGCCACCAATCTTCAGCCAAGCATTACGTACGGATTGATTAGCGGTGTTCGTCGATACCAATATCCAAGTGGGACCATTCTCGAATACAGCGATTGCATTCAGACCGATGCAGCCATCAATCCTGGCAACTCGGGTGGGCCCTTATTCAATATTCGCGGTGAGCTGATTGGAATCAACGGTCGTTGTTCCTTTGAGAAACGTGGACGCGTGAATGTCGGCGTTGGATACGCCATTTCAATCAAGCAGGCCATGAACTTTTTCTGGCAATTGCGTTCCGGACGGGTTGTGGACCACGCAACCCTAGGCTTCACGGTGGCGACCGAAAACAATGGGAAAGTCGTCGTCTCCAATATTCTTGAAAGCAGCGATGCGTACCGACGAGGCATCCGTTTTGGTGATGAAATATTGCGGCTCGGTGACCGCGATGTGGCAACGACAAACCAACTGAAAAACATCCTGGGAATCTTTCCGGACCAATGGCGCATACCAATTCGATATCGCAACGCTTCCGGCGTGGAGGAGACTCATGTTCGATTGCAGAACTTGCATTTGGCGAGTGAGCTCGAGGAAATTATTAAAGGCGAATCACCTCAGAAACAACCTCAGCGCAAGCCTCCAGGTGGAAAAGATCCTATCCCTCGCGACAAAGAAAAACCGGAGGCTCCAAAGCAAAGTAAACCGGCCAAGAAGGATGCGGTAGACGATCTTTTTGTTGAAAAACGCGGCTACTCGAATTATTTCTTCAACCGCTTTGAATTGGACCGTATTCTTGCCTTGCAGTCGGCTCAGGGGACCTGGGCAAGCAGTTCGGACTCGTGGAAAGTCACTGGTGAAATCCCAGGCGAAAACCTCAGCGTCGAGATGTTGTTGTCGGACTCGAATTTGTTGTTTCGAATGGGAGATAAAACCGAAACCCTACATCCGTTTCAAGGCTGGCCGAAATGGATCAAACTGCGTTCGTCCATCGGTGCCCTGATGGGGATGCGGATCTGGCAGCAGTGGAATCGCATAGGACCGCGACTGATGGGTGAAGCCGTTTATTTAGGACGAAATCCAGTCGTCGGGCGAAATACACTCTTGGACGTCACACGGATAACGGTTAGCGACTTCGATGTTCTGGTTTATACAAATACCGACACCGGTTTGATTGAAGTCATCGAGGTCTTTTCAGATAAGCAAACGGACCCGGTAGAACTTTTTTTTGAAAAGTACGAAACGGTCGATGGACGAGCAACGCCCAAGACTATTCGATTGGCCTACGGGCTAGAGTCGCAATTCGTGGTCGCAATCAGTCAGCTTCAGAAAAGCGAAGTACCAACGGGGCCAGGGCTCTAATGCAAATTCTTCAGCATCCTATTCGAATACATACCATAAACCGGACGATCTCTTTTATCGAACGAGGACTGGAGCTTGCGGTATGTGTTGTTTCGCGGTTGCCATTTCGGGCTTGCGTCGCTGTGGTTTGTTGCGTTTATGCCATCCAAGCCTACTCAAGCGATTTGGAGCGAGATGCAAATGTTGCCATCAACAACGAGACGCTGATCGCAACTAGTCAAGAAAAGGTGGTCAAGCTTTATGGGGCAGGCGGAGCACGCGGTTTAGAGAGCTACCAGAGCGGAATCATCATCGATAACTCGGGTCACATTTTGACCAGCTGGAGCACGGTGCTCGATGTTGCGAAAGTTCGTGTGGTGACGTTTGACGGCCGTAGGTTGGATGCGACTATGATTGGGATGGATCCGCAAAACGAGCTTGCGTTGCTCAAATTGGACGACGCTGGACTCGTCGGCTTTGACTTAGCGAAAGCCGCGCAGGCTTCGACCGGACAACGTGTCTTTGCCATAAGCAACTTGTTTGGAATAGCTGCCGGAAATGAATCGTGCAGTGCACAAAAAGGGGTCATCATGGCCTCGACTCCGCTCACAACCCGTCGCGGGAAAACCAAATCTCTCTATCAAGGACGCGTGTATGTACTGGATGCAATGACGAACAACCCAGGCGCTTCGGGGGGAGCCTTGATCGATCTTCAAGGTCGATTGGTAGGAATTCTCGGAAAAGAAATACGAGACGAACAAGCGGGTATTTGGCTTAACTATGCACTGCCGATGGATGTCGTAAAAGCAACGGTGGATCGAATCCTTTCCGGAAACACTTCGATTCAGGCCTCGGGGCTCAAGGCGGTTAACCAACCACATCGAATCAACGATCTTGGCATTACGTTGATTCCGGACGTTTTGTCCAAAACGCCACCGTTTGTCGACCAAGTACGCGAAGGATCGATCGCACAACGTTCTGGAATGCAAACCAACGATTTGATTCTGCTGCTAAACGATCAACGAGCCGACTCTCGCAAAAGTTTGGAAAAAATGCTCGCGACCATCAACCGCGCCGATTCCTTTTATGTACTCGTCCAACGCGGACAAGAATTGATTCGTATCCATGTTCGACCTTAGACTGAACCGTATCATTTATGTGGCCGTTGTAGCGTTAATCGCTTTGTTCTTCGCGTCAGAAGAATCGCTCGCCGACGACCCCCCGTTGGATGAACAAGAACAACAAGCTTTTCAGGCGGCTGCAGACTATTCTCAAGACTGCGTCGTTCAAGTGGAGACCTTTGGCGGTCAAGAGATCGTCAACAAGCAGTTCGTCGCGTCTGGCCCGTCTACGGGTACCATCCTGACCCCCGACGGTTGGATTGTAACGAGCATCTTTCAATTTCGAGGCCAACCCGCTTCGATCACCGTCGTCTTGCCAGATGAGCAGCGCAAAGCAGCCAAGCTTGTCGCTCGGGATCACAGTCGGGAATTGGCGCTCTTGAAAATAGATACCGATAAACCACTGAAAGCAGCCACCGCAAGCGATCGAGGTTCATGGCAAGTTGGGCAATGGTCTATCGCGCTCGGCAAAACGTTTGATTTCAAAGTGGCTAGTCGCAGTGTCGGGATTCTAAGCGCTCAGGGACGCATTTGGAACAAAGCGATTCAAACCGACGCCAAAATCTCACCTCAAAACTATGGCGGACCCTTGATCGACTTGAGGGGGAGAGTCATGGGAATTCTCGTGCCCATGAACCCTGGAATTGCAACAGAGGGTGAAGTGGAGCAGTGGTACGACTCCGGGGTTGGATTTGCAGTCCCAATCTCCGACATTTTGGAACGCTTGCCTCGATTGCAACGAGGGGAAGACATTTATCCCGGAAAAGCAGGTTTTCGAAGTCAGAGCCCGGACGAATTCTCACCGGAAATTCTTTTGAGCGGCGTCACGCCGGGTTCGCCCGCGGCCAAGTCCGGAATGCGGGCGGGCGACCGAATTGTGGCTGCGGGGCCAAATCGCGAAGGGCTCAAAGCGGTTGCGATGCACTCCGAACTTAAGCACGTTATGGGAACGCTTGACGCAGAACAAAGCATGGTTTTTGAAGTGGAACGCGACGGTGAAAAGAAACAATTCGAAGTGAATTTGGTCAAGGAATTGCCAACCTATCGCGAGCCGTTTTTGGGAGTTGTGGTGGATTCCAGCAGTCCGGCACACTCGCCTCGTGTTATTGCCGTCGTGCCCAATTCCCCGGCAGAAAAGGCAGGGATTGAAATTGGCGAGTCAATCGTCAGCGTGGGAGAATGGACCTTGGATGAAAAAACACCACTCGATTCTCGGCTCGCCTTTCTCGATTATCGTGAATCGATCGGGCTGAAACTGGAGAAGGACGGCAAATCGAGACTCGTTGAGGTTTCCTTGGAGCCCCACCCCGAAAAGGACTTTGAGTGGCCGATTGTCAAGGTGGCTGTTCCCGAAAACGCCACTGAACCCAAAGGAGCCAAGGGGACGGTTCAATTGCCGTTAGGAGACGTTAAGAACAAGGCGTTTGCGATTGTTCCGTCGAATTATTCCGATGTAGTCCCACACGGATTGTTGATCGTGTTTGCGGAAGCTGGGCTTCAAGACCAAAAACAGTGGGCTGATGCCTGGGAGCTGTTTGCGAGGGATAATCGGTGGATCATCGTCGTCAATCAGTCAGCGGACGAGAAAGCTTGGTCGTTAGATGAAGTTGAGATCGGCGTTCGGCTTCGATCTTATATTTCAACGAATTACACCATAGATCGACGACGTATTTGTGTAGGCGGAATTTCTTCGGGAATGTTGCCCGGACTCATCTTGGGACTTCAAGGGTCCGAAACCTACCGGGGAGTTTGGTTATGCAATGCCAAGATTCCAGGGAGAGCCCGGGTTCCGGCGACTGAGCCTCTCAAGTCGATTAATTTTTTCATCAATGGGACGGAGCCAACCCTAGGTACGTTTGTGACACAGGCACAAAAACTTGGCTACAGCGTTGCCTTTCAGGCGGAGGAAATGGCGGCAGCAAAGATGCAGGATTCCCAGGTTCTCGTCAAACTGCAGCGCTGGCTTCGATTGTTGGAGGCCTATTGATGGGAGCAAACCCTGGCGGCAAGGCCAAACAAAAAGCTAAAATTTCTCAACATTCCCAACGAAGCGAAATGGCCAACATGCGTTGGCTTGTACTTGCTGCAGCATTGGGACTAATGCTGTTTGCGTTGGTTCTTAGGCTTCAGCCATCCTTGCTTTCCAAAGACACTGCTTTGGCTTCGGACCTATTCGGCAAAGTCGGAATCGTCTTCTTGTGCGTCTGGATTGCTTGGCCTGCAATAGAATTGCTTTGGCGATCGCCCAGTGGGATTGCGCTTACGGCCTCGATTGCATTTGCCGCGGGCCTTTCCGTTTTCAACCGCAAAACGCTCTTTATCACCGGACCGTTCTTGGTAGTTGCAGCCATCCTAGCGGTCCTCTTGGGATGGATTAGAAATAAAAACAGATAGCAACCCATCCGTCGGGCATTAGCCAGCAGCAAATCTCTGGCGCCTTCCGCGGATAGGCTGTGAATTTATTCGCAAGGTGCAGAACTTTGTCGCCTTTTGCTCCGCAAAAGTGTGTTAAAGAGGCGCACTTTCGCGGAGCGAAAGGCGACAATAATAAGTTCACAGCCTAGGAGCGAAAGGGGACAATTGGCTACTCAGGCCTTACAACTTCTAGAAGTTCAATGGCTGGTTCGTGATCGCAATAAATCAAAGCGGTACGTCCGTAACTGATAGTGCCCGCTTCGACGTCAAAGAACTTAGCGAGAACTGGCCCGCACTCAACTCGCAACAGATCAAACAGTTCGATCTTCCTAAGCACTTCATGTTCAATTAGCACTCTTCCGAGCGGCTTTCGCTGCTCGAGAATTTCATTCCGAGGCTTGTCTGACAAATACTTCGTGTTCAGCCGCACAATTCCGTACTGAACGACACGCTGCGAGCGATGCGTTTTAAGTAAAATCTCACGACGGTAATGTTCGCCAACAAAATCGGACCTTAAAACTGCTACATCGACTTGGTCTGAATGATGAGATTCAACCGTTACCGTCATGTGATTGGAGTGGTCGAGTAGCTTTCGATACACTTTTGGTACCGAGGTGCGTTCAACTCTTTCAAAACGACCGAGCACACTCGGATCTTGATAGTAAATCTCAACCAGCTCACTGGCTGAGATGCAAGGGCCATCGCACGGCGCTTGTCGAGGTTCGTCGTAGGGTGTCGGCATTCGGAAGAGTCAGTTATGAATGAGCGGCTTCAACGGTGACACCGGCAAGTGCTGACGGCGTTTTCATCGCGATACTGTGGATTACAACGACGGGCTCTTGCGCCTGTGTTCCATTGATTTCCGCTTCGCTCAAAACAGTATCGATCAAGTAGTAAAACAGTCTCTTCAAAGGCTCTGGCTCAATCGCCATAGCGATCTCAATTGCCCTCTCTCGGTGTCGGTCGATTAGTTTTTCCGCTTGTTCGAATACGCGAGCACGGGTGAGCAATTCTCGAGAAACCGAGATCCTTTCCGCATTCGTAAGTCCCGACTCGCTCCCCATGACGTGTAGTAAGCGATTTGCATCTTCGATTGAAAGCGATTGAAGCGCCAAGGCCAGTAGGACAGTAGGTCTTCCTCCCAGAATATCTCCTGCGGCTGAGAGCTTATTGTGATCGTCGCCATGCCAGTCCTGCAAATCGTTGATGATTTGGAAAGCGACGCCGATATTTCGAGCAAATTGCTTGATCGGTTCGGCGTATTCCGCCGCGTCGCCGGCCAGCCTGACGCCCGTATAGAGGGCCGCTTCAAAAGCGGGTGAAGTCTTCAAAGCGTAGATCTTCAAAGCATCGAGTGGCGTCAGCCGTTTGTTGGTTCCATCTCGCCATAACAACTCCGCTCCCTGCCCTTCAGCCAAACGCATGTGCGCCGAAGACAAACAGTTGAGGATTTCAGCGGCAGCGGGTGCTCCGATCGACTCGATTTCCCGCCCAATGAGACGATACCCCATTCCAATCATGTAGTCGCCGACGTTGATGGCGGTCGAAAGGCCAAATTGCTGATGCATGGCCGGAACACCGTAGCGGAATGCATCGCCATCCTCAATGTCATCGTGCACCAGTGAAGCCTTGTGGAAGCACTCGATGCTCAAAGCAGCGCTTTGCACACCGCGGGAAAAGCCAGCCACCACTTGGTCTCCGCCTGGACCCGTGGCTTTTCCACCTGACATGGCGTCAAACGCAGCCAAAGTAATGAACGGTCTCGAATACTTGCCACCTCGAGCGAGGAAGTTGGCTGCTAAGGCTTCGGTTGCCGCGATCGGATCGATTTCCGCCAGTGGATCGGCAGACTCGATATCTATTTGCGTTTGGCTTCGTTGCCGTCCTAGGCTGGCGTTGAGCAGAGGCGTAGAAAACAAATCGCTTGCTCCTCGCATCAAATGGACGTAAGACCTTGTCTTTTGCTCAGTGGCCGGTTGCTGGACCATGATCATTTCTCGAACCCAGGCTTCGTCGACGCTGGTGTTTCGGCAATCGCTGGAAAGCAACGGAACGGCCATGCAAGGGATGCCTGCCAACAGAATTTTGTCGATGGCTTTTTCCAACACGTTCAAACATGCTACGCCAACGATGGAATCGACATATCCGCTCACTATGATTTTCAAGACGACTGGAGAACCCTCGGCCACTAGCACTTTGTAACCCATCTCTTCGGCTTTGGTTCGAAAATCGGCGATGCTACAGGCTCCGCATTTCTTGCAATCCATGCCGAACTCGTCGTAGTCCGCAGGGCATCCCTCAGCGTGCTTAAGGCAGTGAGGAAGCAAGAAAAGTCGTCGGCTGGGAGGCGTAGCGGCCACCGCGTCGCGAAAGAACTCGGTGCTGATCATCACCATGATCCAACCCACATAACCCTCGGACATGCCGATCTCTTCTAACGTCCGACGCGCGATCTTCTCTAATTCATCCTTTGTCGGCGGCATTTCCTTGTTCATTCGAGCAGCCACTTCTCTGCATTTATCTCGCAATTGCTGTCGCAAGAGAGGTGTCTCGGGAACAAGTTTCAAATGACTGGTTTTGCGGCGCGTTTTCTTTTCCGATTTTTCGGAAGTGTTCGGTGTCTGGGTCGCTGGCATCGAAGCAAGTGGGGTTAACGTTGACAAAACTCAAGTCCTTTTTTCAGGGCACCTAGTGAAAACACCAATGGGTACATTTTTTCGTGATACCAAAGCCGAGCGAAGTAAAACCCGATCGGCTGACTGACGTGGTGGTGGCCTAGCTGGATGGCATCACACAACCAATTCACACCGAGCATTATAGAGTCCGCATAGTCGTTTGTGCCACCGCTGGACATGATTCCTTCCAATGCAACACTAGTTTCCTCAATTGTACTTGTTGTAGATCCAAAAGTTGGATTCACTCCAGGGTAGAAGCTGTTTTTGCCGCCTCCCCACCCCCCGTCAGCATTTTGGTTGGCCAATAAAAAAGCCAAACCACGCTGAAACGCAGGCTCGCCAACTCGTTCGCACTGGCTATAACACAATAAAACCCGCCCGGTTCCGTAAATAGGGTTGTCTTCTTCTTCCCGATCTTGGTTTCCGAACCAAAGTGGAAGCCAACTTCCGTTCTTATTTTGATGCTTTTCCAGATAAGCCCAACCCCGTTCGATAGCGGCATCAAAACCTCTAATTCTGTCGCCGGAGGCTTTGTTCCAGAAGGACAACGCTCGTATCGCGTGTGCCGTCAAATCGCTGCCGCTTCGATCAAAAGGCAGTGTCCCCCAACCCCGGCAAAAAGTTGGCCACCCCCCATCTCGATTCTGAAGTCGTATCAACCAACGGCATCCGGACTTTGCCGCAAGCCTAACGCGTTCCGACCGTACCGCTTCCAAGATGGAATAGCTCGCCTCGCCTTCATTTCGACCTAGCAAACTGGCTTGGTACCATTCCCCTAATGCGATCAAGGCGGCAGGAGTATCGTCGGAATCGGGTACCGCGCCGCTCAAATTCGTCCAGCCCCATCCACCTGGCTCCGCACCTGTAAACGCATGACGCATCCGATGTTGGCAAGACAACAACCAGTCGATAGTCCTATCCCATTCCAGCCGAGAGGGCGGGGCTCCCGCCGACCCACTGCCAAGCTCGGCACGAGCCTCGTTCTCCCTCGCCTTGGCACCGAAGAAATTCGCTGCCGCCAACGAAGTGACCCAGGTTGCCAAATTCGTGTCGATCGGCCAACTGCCATCCACCAAGACCGAATCGATGACGAATTTTCGCGATTCCACTGCCACTCGCGATGAACCCAAGCCGATGGACGCAAGACTCATCAATACGAAACTGGTTAGCGGCACCGCTTCGAGATATCCCCCGCTGGTCGGCTGCATTCGGGTTAGCACATTGAGAGACGGTTCTCTGGCCGCCGCCCGCACCATTCTAACAATCGGATTTCTCGGCGGACAATGAAAGTATTGGGCTTGACCAATCGCAACCAAAGCTGGAATCGCGTAACTAACCACCGGCAGTTGAACAAATCGATACCATGACTGCGGCAGAACCGCAGCTTCAAACGGCAATGTGGGTATCTTTCCCCAATCGACCAAACCAGCCAAAGCGCAGTTCGTCATAATGGGCACGACAAACGTCTTGTCTTTGCCGTAGCGTTGTCGCAATCCCTCCCAGCTGCCACGCCGTTCAACATAGCCCCACGCGGCAGCGATTTTCTCTGTAAAACGCGAGTTGTGGCCCGCCAATTGCCAGGCGGCCAAAACTAGCAGTGTCGTGGCAATATTAGAGAGAGATCGGTCCGTGTCTCCAAAGCCTCCGTCGGTGTTTTGAGCGCGCGAGAGCCATTCCGATCCGTTCTCAATCAACCGATCCCAATTTTCCGGAGCGTAGCGGTCGCCACTGGAACCCTGTTCCATTGGCCACGAACTTTTGCGAAACTGATCGCGACTAATCGATAACGCGCTTACCGCCGTTGCGGTCGATAGGGCAGATGTAGAAAGTGTTCCTGTCCAATGGTTCGACGACCCCTTGAGCACGACCAAATCTGATCGCAAACGATCAATAGCTTGTTCGATTCGTTCCTTGAGCATCAACAAATTCATGTTTAGGTTAACGGTATCCGAAGCCCATCGTATGCTAGTCGTACATTCTCTGGCAATCTAGCGTTCGCCGAATCGTATTCCAGGTCGTGCGACAAATGAGTTAAAAACGTCATCTTGGGCTTGATCCGTTCCACAACCTGAAGAGCTTCCTCTACCGAAAAATGGGTTGGGTGGGTTGTGTAACGCAACGCGTCCAGTACCAAACAGTCCAAACCCTGCATTAACCCTAAGCTCGATTCGCAGATATGATTCGTGTCCGTGCAATACGCAACATTCCCAATTCGGTAACCCAAGACACTGCAATTGGGGCCATGTACCAAGGGGATGGGACGCAAAACTGTATTTAGCGTTTCAAAAGGTTCGGTTGCAATTGGGTGGATCTGCAATTGAGGTGTTGCCGCGGCATGGGTTTGTTCTCGACCATCAAATGCATAGTCGAAAACAGTGCGGATCCGCCGTTCGACAGCCGTCGCACAATACAACGGGACGGGATGCCCAAGCACAAATGGGAACAGTCGCAAATCATCTAATCCATGCAAGTGGTCCGCGTGTTCATGCGTAAAGACCACGGAATGGACCATTCCAATCCCCTCTCGCAACAACTGATGTCGCAAGTCCGGCGAGGTATCAAAAAGCAGGTTTCCATTTGGCAGTCCCAATATGGCGCCAGACCTAGTCCGATTGTTCCTTGGGTTCGAACTTGTGCAAACCCCACAATCGCAACCGATCGCCGGCACGCCAACACTCGTGCCAGTTCCGAGCAAGATCATTTGCCCCTTGAAATCAATCGAACGAAACCGTTTTTCCACTGCATAGGTCCTAACCGAGTATTTTGCTTTCCGGAGCAGTGTACTTCAAATTCCGCTAGTTCCCAAGGAGATCGTTCGGCTCGCAAGGGCCTCGCTCGTCCACAATGGACTAATGCTAACTTCCGATACAATCCTAGCTCTTTTTGATTTGCTGGAATTCTCGATCCATTTGGCCGATTTTCTGAAATTGAGCGAAAGAGCAGCAGGATGCCAATTCGGTAACGACGTTTTCCTCGCGCAGGGATGGTGCGAAAAACCAGCAGGTCCCATACCACTCCACGCATCCAATTTCCATGCCGCGAAAATCAAAACGAGACGATCTAGCAACTTCCAAACCACCCACAACTCAGCCTGCACCCGATCCCGGCAGACAGCCTCGCGTCGTCGCTTGGCTGGTGTTGATCGTTGGCGGATTTAGTTCGTGGTACTGGTACCGTCCGCTTCCAGACATCGTCAACCAGACGGTCCACTCCACGGCGGCCTCCTCTTGGCCAACATCAGCGTCCGGCCCTAAGAGCCTCTGGAGCGATCAAGGTCTTGTCGTGCCAAGTACGGCTGGAACTACGGAGGACATGCCGGAATTTCGGGACGAACGTCTGAACCAACTAAGTGACGAATCGCGGTTGATTGGTGCGCCGAAGGTAACTCTGGTACCGTGGAATGAAGTTCAGCATGACATTCGGGACGTTCTAAGAACGGAGCGGGTGCCGATGGTTTCCATTGTTCCAGACCTGTCAAAGGACAAGCCACTTGCCAGTGCACCCAACGTTTGGACACCAGACCAGCAACGTGCTAACCAAACTGGAGAGGCAACGCATGTGTTATCGACTTCGAATTGGCCAGACGAGGGTTATGTTCCACCCACCAAATCCAAGCGAGACCAGCGCCGGGCCGCCCTTCAAATTACCACGCAAATCCCGCCGCTTCTGGAAACAGGGTTGAAGTCGATACGAACCAGCGAATCCGAAGAATCCATGGGAACAAGCGAAATCGCAAAAACCACTTCTTCGGAGGCTTTACAAACGACTCCATCCGCCCCCCCACGCCAACCAAATTTCATTCGGCAGCCGAAAACTTAGGTCTGTCGTTCCAGTCCCATCCAGCGCCAATAGTTGAAATCAAGTGCAATGCCAATTCCGGAGTCCAACTATCGATTGCTCGATTTCGGAAAGGGCCGAAAACTAGAACGATTTGGAGACTTGATCGTCGATCGCCCCTGTCCTGGCGCTATATCCCCAAAAACGGACTTGGGCCTTTGGGACCGAGTTGACCTTTCTTACGGCCTCAAGTCAGCGGACCGTTGGCATTTCGTTAACGCAAAAGCAATCCAAATCGCTACAACCAAAGAAAAATGGTTCTGCGATTGCGATGGAGTTCGCATGTCGCTCAAGCCAACACCTGCTGGGCAAGTTGGGGTCTTTCCGGAACATTGGGGGCATTGGCCTTGGCTATTGGAAAAACTTTCCCTTTCGGATACCAAGGTTACGAATCCAATGAGGGTTCTCAGTCTTTTCGCTTACACGGGCGCGACAACTCTGGCACTTGCTCGTGCAGGTTGTGCAGTCACGCATGTGGACGCCTCGAAACCAACCGTCGTCTGGGCTCGAGAGAATTGCGCCTGCTCTGGACTTGGTAGCGCGTCGATTCGGTGGATCGTCGACGATGCGACAATGTTTGTGAAACGCGAACTGAAACGAAAAATGCGATACGAAGCGATTATTCTGGACCCACCAACGTATGGTCACGGGGCCAAGGGTACACGATGGGAAATCCATAGGCATCTGATGCCACTCTTGAACGACTGTTGGCAATTGCTCTCGGAGAATCGCCAAGCTGTCTTGCTTAGCGGCCACTCATCGCATATCGCGATTCGGGATATCAACGGAATTCTTGGCCAACAGCATGGAGCTGAGAGCGTTTTGAACTGCGAAATCACACAAGCCAAATTAGTTGACTCATTTGATCGAAAACTGGATTGTGGCTTCGCTGCCCGTTATTCATTTTAATCTTGCATCCCAGGGAACTGGGACTGAGGCGCATCGGGGCTGGTTTTTGTGGCCGAGCGAGGCCCTCGCTCGACCACAATTGTCGCCTTTCGCTCCGCGAAAGTGCGCCTCGTTAACGCACTTTTGCGGAGCAAAAGGCGACACTGTGGCTGCGCGAGGCCTTTCGCTTGTTGGACTCCACGCTGAGCGCGAGCCCACTTCAGCCACAATAAGATGGTTGACATGGAATCCAAAAGATGGATGACACGGAATCCAATTGGTTTCCGCGAGCGTATATCCGAGAGGGCGAGTGCGCATTATAATCATTTCTCATGCGATCAATGTAACCTTTGGTATTGGATTGGGTTTCCCTTGAGTTCTCAAAACATTCCGTCGTTGTCTTTGAAGGACAAAGATCCAAAGAAGGAGCAAGCGCCGTCGATAGACGAACGGGTTCGTTCCCTCAGAATTGCCAAGGAGGACAGGCTCGATCATCAGCGCTCAGTCAGTTGGTTGCCGTGGGTAATATCGATCCTTTTTGCTTCCTTGTGTCTCTGGCTGGCGAATCGCGATGATCAAATAATGGCCTCGATTGGTTTTTCCAGACCTTCCGCTGAGGTCAACGAATTGAAAAAACCCAATTCTGTCGATCCGACGGGACGGGAGCCATCCGATGATTCCGCCGGATCTTCTTCCGCCTCCAATTCCTCTAGGCAGACCTCTATTTCGGCCACTGGCTCCGAAAAGCAAGTTTCATCGAATCCTATCGCCCTCGAATCGCGGGGCTACGTCATTGCCAAGCACCAAGTTTTGGTCAGTCCGCAAGTCAGTGGTCGAATCATGAGCCTCAACATCGAAGAGGGACGGCGAGTGGTTAAAGGAGACGTCCTGGCCGAGATTGAACGAACGGAATACCAAGCGGATACAGAGCAGACACGCGGAATCCTCATGCGGAACAAAGCGGAACTATCAGAATTAGAAACGGGCGCTCGACCGCAGGAAATCGCAGGCGCTACGGCAGACCTTCAGGAACAAGAAGAAGTTGTTTCTCAGCTTGAATCGCAATACAAGCGTATGAAGGATGCACTCAAAACTAATTCCGTGTCTGTGACGGAATTTGAGCAAGCACAAAGCAGTTTCTACAGTACTCGCAAACGAATTGAGAAGCTTCGTCAATCGCTCGACATGATGAAAGAGGGCCCCCGCAAGGAACGCATTGCGATGGCCAAAGCAGCCGTGATCCAGGCGGAAGCGAACTTGACCAAGTCTCTATGGAGATTAGAGAATTGCACGCTACGTGCTCCAATCTCTGGCACGATTTTGAAAAAGAATGCGGAAGAGGGAAACCTTGTAAATCCCGTCGCATTCAGTGGCTCAACTAGCGTTTGCGACATAGCCGATTTATCCGACTTAGAAATCGATTTGAATATTCAAGAGCGCGATGTCTCTAAGGTGTTTGTCAATCAAACTTGCGAAGTCCGATCGGAAGCGTTTCCTAAACGCGTTTACAAAGGGACCGTCTCTCGTTTGATGCCGATTGCCGACCGAGCCAAAGGCGCCGTACCCGTTCGTGTCGCAGTCCGAGTACCCGTGGAAGAAGAAGGGGTGTACCTCAAACCGGAAATGAGCGCGATCGTTGTATTCTTTAGTGCTTCCAACCAATAGCCGGTACCCCCTAGGCATGCTGCGATGTTAAAAACACCAATCCTAACCCGATACGTAAGTGAGGGACCTGCGAAAGTGTCCCTCGCTTACGCGTCGGGTTGGGATTCTACAATCTGCTGCTCTCCTTAACAAAACTACCAGCCCATTACCAAGGTACATAACGAGTGACTGCTAAAACTATTGTCAAAGTGTCGCACGTATCCAGGTATTTCAAACGAGGATCCGAGCGAGTTAATGTGCTCAACGATTTGGATCTTGAAGTACCAGAAGGACAGTTTCTAGCTCTGATGGGACCCAGCGGTTCCGGTAAGACAACCTTGCTCAATCTCATTGCAGGCTTGGATACGCCAAGCGAGGGTGAAGTCTGGGTTGCAGATCGATGCGTATCGAAAATGACCGAGGCCCAGCTCGCACGTTGGCGGAACGAGCACGTTGGCTTTGTGTTTCAGTTTTACCATCTCCTTCCCGTACTCACTGCCTTTGAAAACGTCGAGTTGCCTTTGTTGCTTTTGCCGCTGAGCGCAAAGAAGCGGCGAGAACAAGTCATGACCGCCCTCGAGTTGGTTGGGCTCAACGATCGAAATTCGCATTTGCCGAGTCAACTTTCAGGTGGGCAACAGCAGCGTGTCGGCATCGCTCGCGCGATCGTCACCGATCCAACCTTGGTCGTAGCTGACGAACCGACCGGAGACTTGGATGCCAAGTCAGCCCATGAGATTTTGGATCTGCTCGGGATTTTGCAACATTCACTTAACAAAACCATCTTGATGGTCACCCACGATATTCGGGCTGCTCGACGTGCAGATCGAATCCAGCACCTCGACAAAGGTCGACTGGTGGATCAGCCCGACGAAGCACTCTACGAAGCGGGTTAGGAACCAAAAATGAAATTTTTGATGTTGATTTTCAAGAACCTTCGACGCAACCTCTTACGGTCCATGTTGACCAGCGCCGGCGTCATGGTGCTCGTGTTTGTGATCACCCTCATTTGGTCTATCCTCGGGTTCCTAGACGTTGCTACCTCAGAGAAGACCAGCAATTTTAAGGGAATCGTGACTGAGAAATGGAGCATCCCAAGCCAGATGCCCTTCGCGTATGCCTCTACCCTCGAGAATGGTGCCGCTCGAGAGGACACCGATGTCAAGCCGATCGACTCGATGACTTGGCAATTCTTCATCGGGTCGACGGAAAAAGGGAAAATGGGATTCAACAGTTTCCTTTTCGCTTTTTGTATGGAGCCCAGGAAATTGCTTACCATGATGGACGAACTGGATTCTTTGCAACCTGTTCCGCGAGCGGAACTGGATAAAGCCATTAAGGAAATGGAAAAGAACCGCCAAGGGATCATCGTCGGTCAAAAACGACTCGCCGCCCTCGAGAAAAAGATCGGAGACCGTATCAAGATATTCGGAACCAATTATCGTGACTTGGAACTGGAATGTGAGATCGTGGGAACTTTCCCACTTGGACGTTATGACAACAACTCCTGCATCAATCGCGACTACCTGAACGCTTCTCTAGACGCGTACAAAGCAAGCAAAGGTAAACCGCATCCGTTGGCGAATAAGACCATGAACTTAGTCTGGGTTAAGGTCCCCAATAAAGATACGTTTACGAAAGTAAGTGGCCAGATTGATAATTCTCCAATGTTCACATCGCCGCCTGTCAAGATAGAGACCGCATCCTCTGGCGTTTCCAATTTTTTGGCAGCCTACAAAGACCTGTTGACGATTCTTCGCTGGGTGCTCGCCCCTTCGATCATTGCAACTTTGGCGGTAGTGATTTCGAATGCGATCAGCATTAGCGTCCGTGAACGTCGAAAGGAGATGGCCGTCTTGAAAGTGATTGGGTTTCAGCCTAACCAAATCGTGTTTTTGGTATTGGGTGAGGCCATCCTATTGGGGGTCGTCGCAGGTTCAATTAGCTCCATTGGAACCTACTTCTTAGTCAATCGAGTTCTGGGTGGTATTCCGTTTCCGATCGCGTTCTTTTCCAGTTTCCCCGTGTTGGACGGGGCACTATGGTGGGGTGCGGCGATTGGATTCGCAACGTCCTTTGCCGGCAGCATTTTGCCGGCATTGTCGACGCGATCGATTAAAGTGGTCGATGTGTTCTCGAAGGTTGCGTAGGTTCTTTTTTGAGTGGTCGAATCCCATGAGTGTTACCAATGATTAAATACCTAGACTTAGAGTATGCCTGGGTTCTGATACCGATTTCCCTTGGTTTCTTTGCGTTGATGCTACTGGTCGTCTATTTGGCTCGTATTCCAATTGGATACAACATTCGAAACTTGATCGTTCGCTATCGAACCACTTTCTTGACCGCGATAGCGTTTACGATGGTGATCGGCGTTTTGACATTTCTAATGGGGTTTATCAATGGGCTAAAGAAACTGACGCTCTCGAGCGGAAACCCGGAGAACGTGATCGTCCTATCCCAGGGCGCGACAGATGAGGGAATAAGCAATTTGCCATTCGAAAGCATGGGTGACATAGCTCAACAAGACGGAGTGGTCCGATTTAACGACGAACCGCTTTGCAGTCGAGAAGTCTACCTCGTCTTAAGTCTACCCGTTGCCGAGCCACGGCCTAACAGCCCAAGTCGCAGACTGTTACAAATGCGGGGACTCTACGATCCAATTGCTTCGGCCAAGGTTCATAGTTTCGAATTGCTTCCGGGTGGAAGCTGGTTTTCGGACGCGGGCGTTCGACCATCAGAAGATCCAAATAAACCACCGCAAGTCGAAGTCGTGCTCGGTGAGGGGATCGCCCGAGGGCTTGGGTCGGATCGGTCCGAAGCAACGCGCCTCGCGGCAAAAAACCCCGAGGCACTCGTGGTTGGCGACACCATTCAATTAGATCAACGCGAGTTGCTGGTAACCGGAATCATGAAGACGGAGGGAACGACGTTTGATTCGGAGGTATGGGCCAAGCAGAGTGTCATCGGGCCACTTTTGGGAAAGACGAACTATACCACCTTAGTGCTTCGAGCGACGAGCAAGGAAGAGGCACAAAAATTAGAGGATTACTTCAGCGGCAAAGACACCAATAATAAATATGAGAAATCGCAGGTAAATGCGTTGACGGAAACCAATTTTTTTAAGTCGCTCAGTCAGACGAATTTGCAGTTGTTGATAGGAACCATGGTAGTGGCTGCGGTTATGGGTTTCGGGGGAGTGATGGGAGTCATGAATACCATGTTTGCTGCAATCAGCCAACGCGTGCGCGACATTGGAATGCTGCGTTTGTTAGGATTTAGCCGGTGGCGAATCCTGGTCAGTTTTCTGGTGGAATCGCTCTTGATCGCACTACTAGGTGGTCTAGTCGGCTGCTTAATTGGCTACTTGTTCAATGGCTATAAAGTTACGAGTATTGTGAGCAGCGGCGCTGGCCCTGCAGGCAAGGCGGTCGTTTTTCGCATTGTGGTGGACTGGGGTGTCTTAGGAATCGGTTTGATGCTCAGCATGATGATGGGCTTCATGGGCGGCCTCATCCCAGCTCTTTCTGCCATGCGTTTTAAGCCGCTAGAATCGCTTAGGGGCTAGGTCCAGGCTTGGGGTGTTAAAGATACGGTATTGACCGGATGTATTGCGTATTGTCCGCTCGGAGCTTGCCTCCGACCGACGCCGTTTTGGCGTACGAATACGCGGTTCAGCCCATACATTCGAGCACTCGGCTCCCGCCTCGACCGCCGTAGGCGGTCGAGGCGGGAGCCGAGTGCGTAGCAAGCGAGTAGCTAATACTACAGCGCAATGCGTCGACTTTTGCTCCGCAAAAGCACACTTTCGCGGAGCGAAAGGCGACAATGAAACCTCGCCGCGCTGTAGTACTAAATAGTACGCCAAAACACGCTTGAGGGGAGACAAGCTCCCGCTCAACCTTCAGGATAGGAGTCACATTCGGCCTACTGACCTACTACTCGGATTTGGATTGGGAGTGTTGTTGGGTTGCCATCGACTTTGGCGCGTAGATGAAACAGCCGCGATTGCGTTGGGACCCACGGAGCCGCGGTGATGAAAACCTCCCGAACCGACTGCCCTGCTGGGATCAGTAGACCACTCAAACCGATGTTGTCCACATAGCAACCGTGCGGCAAATTGCGACCGCTATCGTCCCCGCCAAAAGAAATATCTCCCTTGTTCTCCCCGCGTTCGATTACCAAGTTAGCGGAAATCGTTTGGCCTGCACGAATTTCAAGCTCTGAGATTGCGGGTGCATCTGGGCCTTGATCTTTCGCCACCACTTTCAATGGCATTGCCGGCTTATCGCTAATTTTCACCAGCAACGTAACGGCTTCTCCATCCGTGATCGTACGATCGCCCATCTTACAGTGGCTGGAGATTTGAACTGTAAATTCCTTGATCGAAGTGGCCAGACTTGCTGGTAGATGCAACGCCGCCGTCGCTCGAGATTGTCCTGCCTGGATAGTCAATGGCTGCGTAACCAGGATCCCCTCCGGGACTCCTTCGATGGTGACGACAACTTCGCCATCGCACCCTTCGAATCGATTGACAGCAACATCAAACTCGGTGCCAACGCCAGGTCGGAATGTGATCTCTTTCTGTTCAGCCCGAAGCTTGTATCGCGGCATTGGATTTCGAAGCGTGAGTTTGTATTTGTAGTTGTCTCCAGCTTGTCCACGTGTATCGCGTACACGGATCAAGTACCTGCCATCGGACTTGGCCGTGAACGTGATTTGACTGTCTTTTCCCAACTGGCGCGACGCCTCGTCATCGTTGGTGTAATAAATCGGGAAAACCGGTAATCCATTAGGTACCGCCGGTTCGCCATCAGCGAGTTCTTGTACTATCCAAGCTGGCTCATTGAGCGCATGCGTGGTAGCCGTCGTGTCAAAATAGGTGAATCGACTTCCAACGCCAGGGTAAACCTTGAAGCCAGAATCGGGACCGCGTGGGTAAAGCCACAATTTGACGACTTCGCCACCAGCGTACAACAGTTCATTCAATTCCATGTCTTCCCAACGGTGCAAACGAAAATCATCGGAATTGGTCGAGTCCTTGCCGCGGAACGTGAAGTAGGTTTCTCGAGTGGCCTGCAGTCTAGTCCGCACGATGGGTTCTCCTTTTTGCTCAAGGATATCGATGACGCTATCCATTGGCGAACCGCTTCGACTCGCATCGATTTCGACCACCCAAGGTTCGCCTGCTTTTGCCTGGAAGGCGTACCAGTCGCCGGGGGACTCACCCAACATTTCCTCCAATGTCAGCACCGCGCTGATTTCGCAGGGACCTGATATTTCTTGTGCGGTGGCAATGGAATGCCGCTCCTTGGCTTCCTCCATTTTCAAGGTTGCACCACTTGGACCTCGCACATCGGCGCCCGGCGCCGTAACGAACTTCGAGGATTCGGCGGAAGGTTCTTTCCGCATGAGAGCGGCCGCATCCAACGAAGCGATTTTGCCTCCGAGCGTACTGACCGTTAGCATTGTCTGTTCAGCGTTCCACAAAAGTCCCGAAGGGACTTCATCGATCGTGCCGACTTGGCCCAGGGGAGACATGTCCTGAGCGCGCCAGAGTTTTATCGTCTTGTCCTCGCTCGCAGTAGCTAAGAAGAGGCCGTTCTTGGTCAGAGCCAATTGCGTCACGGATCCCTCGTGCGCGAAAGTAGAGTACAGCATTGGGCTCACCGATGGCTTGTCCATGGAAAGCAATTTCCAAACACGAACGCGTCGATCGGCCCCCGTTGCCAAAACACGATTTCGTGGCGAGTCGAATCGAACCGTATACTGTTCCGCCTCGCATTGTCCAAATGTGTCGAGTCGCTCGCCAGTATCCACACGCCAGATTTTGATGGTTTCATCCGCGCTCGCCGACGCCAAAATTTGACTTGTCGCATCGAAATCTAAATCGTAGATCGCCCCATTGTGTCCGGTCAGTTTTCGCAACAGTTTACCGTCGTCTACGTTCCAGAGCAGGATCGTTCGGTCATGGCCACCCGTCGCTAGGATTTTGGCATCAGGACTCAAGACCGCCGTGCAAAGCGTGTCCTGATGCCCCTCAACCACATGTACGACAGTCGGCCTGGCAAATCCGTTTTCGTTCTTAAGAATCGTTGCTTGTCCTCCCACACCAGGAATTCCGGAAGCGACCACCGTGAATCGCCCGTCGTTGGTGGTCCGTATTTGCGCCACTTTTCCAACGATCTCAAACGGTAACGGTTCGCTCCACTGATCTTGCGTGATGGTAACGGAATTGAATCGTCCGACCAATAACTGCCCATTTCCAGTCCTGCCTAATGCGGTGATTGGCAAAAGCCCTTTATAGGTCGTCGGAATACCGTTGACATGAATTCGGGCCTTTAAAGGGAGGAACTCATCGCTTCCTTTGGCACCTTGATCAATCCATTTCTGGATAACTGCAATCTCCGCGGCAGTCGGTTGCGGTGAATCGTCTGGAGGCATTTTTGGTTCTTTGGTTCCAAGCATTACCTTGAGCAAGGCAGATTCAGACGAATTGCCTGCTACGACAATCGCCCCTTTCGGACCTCCCTTGGAAATATTTGATAAGGACTGCAATTGAACTTCGGACTCATTATCCTTTTCGCTGTGACAGCCGACACAGTATTTTGTCAGGATCGGTTTGACTTCGCGTTGGTACTCGATATCCAATGCAATCGCTGTGTGCGGTTGCATTGTCACCAAAACTGCGATCGCCACTTGGTAGAGAATCGTGCGATGCAGAATCGAAGAGATGATTCGGATGGTCATGTTGTATTTCGCAAGGGTCGTGGGTCTGTAGAAACACCCATTTTTGCAGTCGACCAGTTGGATTGCAATCCAATGAAGCGATCATTAGCCGTTTAATATCGCCCTAACTGACCGCTTTGAGAGTTGTAGGGCGATTGGCCCGTGTTGCTTGTCGAAGGTAACGGGTAATTATTGTTATGCAGCGGTGCGGGATAGCCGTACGGCTGAACCTGAGCTTGACCGTACGTTGACGGATAATTCCCTTGATTGGCCTGTTGCCCGCCATTGGCTGGCCATTGTTGATACGGTTGTTGGGACGGATACTGGGTTTGCTGATGCTGCGGTTGCTGCGACGGATACTGCTGTTGTTGATATTGTGGTTGTTGATACTGCGGTTGAGGATACTGTGGTTGTTGGTTTTGGAGCGAGTACGGTTGTTGTTGCTGACGCATTTGCTGCTGCTGCCAATCGTAGGCAGGGCTGGACGCTTGAGGCTGAGTCGAGGGTAATGCCGGAAATTGATGTTCGTGGTTTGGGCCCTGGGCGGCATGCAAAAAATCCACAGTAGATTGCCCCCAATTTTGTGTCGCAGCTTGATACTCAAGGTTGTTCAATTGCTGACTCGCGACATTTCTCAATTCCGCGGCCTTGTTTCGATTAACTGTAAACGTCGGAAATCCGTCTACCCAAGTGACGTTCAACAATCCAAAGACAATCATGGCTGGAACCCCTACTAGCATGAGCAACGAGCCAAGTCGAGTATCTGCAACACGTTGCACGGGGGCAGGCAATGCGAGCGCGATGAGCCCTGCAGCGCGTTGGGATGTTGTGCGTCGGCTAGTTCGCCTTCTCGATCGGGCCATGAACCATTCACTCCTGGCGACACAACAACAGCCTGAATTTCAAAAGTCAATTACTCAATAGCAAAACAGGTCGCCGTCGAACCATAGCAATTCGGCTCTCCGGACGCGATAGCGAAATCTGCCAACTCAATCGGTCGGGTGCTCCCCACTCCCAATCGGTACAAACCACCCTACCGGTTGAGTCCCACCGATTTGTCAAGGTTTCTGTCTTCGGAATCGCTCCCCCAGCTAAATCAGTCAGGTACGCTTCCATCGGAAAAGAACGAACGATCCCCAGTTCCGTTCCGCCCGCACGGATTTGCGACCTAAGACTCCTTAGCGATTCAAAATGGATTTCAAACTTCTCAAGAGAGCGACCTATTGCTTTTGCATTATTCGCGACTCCATTTGGCTGAACAAAGCGTTAGACAAGTTTGATAGCATTGTCTATGCTCTGATCGACTTGCGACTGCCCAAGGATCCGAACAAGCCTGATATCGTCGAGCTTG
>JANMHA010000133.1:0-46701 GCA_031374925.1 Pirellula sp.
CTTTCGCGGAGCGAAAGGCGACAATGAAGGTATTCGAATGGTAGATATTCGCAGCGAAAAGTGGCTTTGGATCAAAGGGGGACTGTTTGTCGTTATCAGCCTTTTGTCAATAGCGTTGCTGCTCATGGAGCTTTCCAGCCCAAGACAAGTGGTTCTGGTTTTCGTATCCATTTGGGCTTGTTGTCGAGCTTACTACTTCGCGTTTTACGTCATCGAAAAGTACATTGACTCGCGTTTTCGATTTGCGGGATTGCTCTACTTGCCGCAGTACATGTGGCAACGGCAACAAGGGCTGAGTCCAACCGAACCCACGCAAGCAAGCGAGAGCAGGCCGCTTTCCTGGTACTTATTCTGGCCCTGTGTTTTTGTCGTCGGCAATTTCATAGAACCAAGTTTTTATAGCTTGATACATCGCGCGGGTTTCGATCGAGGCGAAGAATTGATTGCTGCGGCTATTGCGGGCGCACTCTCAACTCAAATTGTTTTCGCTGCAGTTGCATCATCGTCCTTGCGAGTACCGTTCAAGATTGCTTTACCCTGTTCCGTTGGTTTTCTTTGGTTTTTGACAGCGACCTTCTTCATAGGATGCGTTTTTATGGGTTTGGGCTTCGAACGAGAATGGTCTGTGTTGGTTTGCTTGTTTTCGCCAATACTCTATCTGTTCACGCTAGGTTTTCTCAATTTCCTGCTTTCCATGCTTCGGTTGGAATGGAGGGATGCATGGCAGTTGAATTCCGTGCCGAGCTTCAGGAAAAAGCAACTTAGTATTCGCTATCTGCTAATCGCGACCACCGTCGCAGCCATCCTTTGCGTGACGATTAAGGTATCGGGGATCGCAATTGGTTTTCTGACGCAGAATGGATTTGATGAAGTTTCGACAGCACTCGTGTTTGGGTCTACCCCATTCATCTGCTTGTTCCTGCTTTTGCTGTTGGCGATTCTCGCCGCTCCCTCGTTGAAAAAGGGACGGATGCTGTACGGTGCAATTGCCGTTCTCGTCGCGACACTACCGTTCATCTTGCACGAACTAATGCGGTTGGCATTTTTATTGCTTGGTAAGACTTTTCCAACGATTACGCTACTCGAAGTGCGCTATTGGTATTGCTTCCTCGGCGGATTTGCAGTTTCGCTTTTGGTTATTCTCCTCCATGCGAGAAAGCAAGGCTTGCGGCTCGTTTTTTCTGAATCCGCAACCGCTTCCTTGGATACAGTGTAGCACGGCACTCCGTGCCGTGATTTTATTATTGTCGCCTTTCGCTCCGCGAAAGTGCGCCTCGTTAACACACTTTTGCGGAGCAAAAGGCGACAAAGTTCTGCACTTGCGAATAAACTCACAACCAATCCGTGCCGTGATTCTCAGAACAGCAAACATGATCATTCCACCACAAAACAGGACCAAATGAAGAACAGCTCGATACCTGACTATATAACTACTCGCGATGGCCTGAAACTTGCTATCAATGGTTAACTAGAACTTTCTGAGATGCGTTACGGCCGCTTCCCTAGTGACGTATCGCAACTGAAGCGATCAAATCAATTCCCCTCCCCGGCCTCTCGCCGACCCTTCCCGAGGGCCGCGAGGGAGTAACGCCGTGAAGCATTTTCGTCCGATCGGAGCTTGCCTCCGACGGACTCCGTTTTGGCGTACTAAAGGTGCGGCTAGAACATTCGAACACCAACCGTAAGCAATATGTTTGCGTATCGCTGCGTATCGCCAGTTTGCACCGTTAGAACATGATCGACTGTCGAGACTCGATTGTAAAATTCCCATTTCTCGATAGGTTCAAGCGCTACGCTGATATCGGCCTTGCGAATGGTCTCGCGATAGTCTGCCCAGACCGGAGGATCCCCATCCAATGCATAGGGGCCACTTGTCTCCGTCATCATCGTCTGAATCGCTTCGACGGAGATCGCTGAAAGTATGGCTTCGAGAACTTGATTGCAGGTGACGAGCCCAGGCATCAAATTCAGTGACACCAGTTCGCTTCTCGGCCCTCGTTTGCTAGAGGCGGGGTAGTTCCCATCGGCGATCAAAATGGTGGCGTGGTGCCCTGCCTCGGCAAGGATTCGCGAAATGGCAGGGTGGATCAATTGGCTGCGAAGCATCAGTTTTTTTCGGGTTTGAGGCGTTGTTGTTTGGTGAAATTGTACCGGCAATTCTAGCTCGGTGGAATCTGTCGGGCAGGTCGCACTCGGAAGTTACGACCCAGGGCTCCGGTTCCGAACGACTCTTCGTTTGCATTCATGACAAAATATATGCCCGTCGTCGACCAATCGACGGCAAGACTATTGGCTTCACCTTCACCCTCACCAGAAACGGTCACACGGTTATTCAAAAAGTTGATGACCAATAGCACGTCGAGTGGTGAAACCGTTTGATCGTCGTCCGTATCGATATAGATGGGTGGGGATGGGACAGTGGCCGTGAACAGATCTTTGCTTAGGTTGGAATTGAGGTAGTTGACAATGGCCAATACGTCGAGAGGCGAAATACCTTGATCACCATCTACATTCAACGGCGAAGCATAGTTGTGCCACTTGGAATCGTTGTCCAGCAAACGCAGGTCAAAGCTTCGCATGGCAGGTTCGCCGGAACGGGTTCTCGCAACGACTCGAACCTGCTGAACGGGTTCGAAGAGCGTGTCATCAACGCTTAAAATGAAAAACTGTATTCGAGGTTGGCCGGCAAGGATGGTCACTTGAGAGGGGAATGCTATCTGCGTCGATGCACTCGCACTTAAGTCGATCACCATATCGGAACTGGAATCGGGATCGGAACTGGAATCGGTTACAGGACGACCGATCGTTACCAGCGTGCCGGGATCACCTTCGCGCAAGGTGAATGTGTCAACCAAAAGTGGCAGGAGAAGATTTACGGCTCGTGGCGGAGAAAATTCGGATTGACTTCCGTTGCCGCTCCTCGCTGTTGCATAGATTGTTGCATCCGTTGGGAGTGCGGAGTGCAGTTCGTATCTCCAAGATGAGGAACCACTTCCATTTGTTGAAACCGGAAAATTCCCCAAAAAGCGACGGCCAAAGACTCCGGGGACTTCACTGTACAGATCCACTTGAAATAGTGTATTGGCAGTACTTTCCAGCACGCCAGAAATTTGCACGCGGCTGCTGGAGTTGGCCACAAAGTCGATGGTCGGATAGTTCTGCAACTGGTTAGGTCCAGAATCTTGATCGTTAGCATCATTGGGCGTTGGTCCGTCTCCACCAAGGTCAATTTCGATAGACGAATGATTCCCAATGGAATTCCGGGAGAAGGAGTTGCCAGAGGAGAGCATGTGGGTTACTTGGATTCCGACCTTTCCGTTCCCGACGATGCTGTTGGATGCTTCGGCCGAGCCATCGCCAACCTTGTTGTTGCTCGCTTCGACGATACTGATTCCGCCTTCCGAATTTCCTACGGAGTGCAGTCCATCACCGACCGTGCCTATCCAGTTTCCAAAAAGGGAATTGTTTTTCGCGTTGGTTTTGATTTCGATACCCCAGCCAATATTGCCACTTACAATATTGCGCATCAACCCAATATTACGCATCAACGGCGTCGATCCACCGATAGTGTTCTTGCTTGCTTGATCGTAAAGCATGACACCGTTGTGTCGATTCGGAATGGATAGCAACCCAGCGGCATTCGTGCCAATATAGTTTCCTGAAACTTGGTTGCTGTCTGATTGAATGCCACCTATCGAGACGCCTTGAAGTTCATTTCCTGAGATGATGTTTCGTTCGGCCTCATCGGAGACATTATCGCCGTTGGTACCGATTCGATTGTATTGAGATCCTTGGGCGATCCAAATGCCAGAGTGGTTGTTGGCGACGGCTCGAGTGCCATCGGCAGAAAGCCCAATTATATTGCCGGCAACCCGACTATCGTCGGTGTTGGACAGCCAGATGCCATTTTTGGCGTTACCAGAGATGACGTTGCCTTCGAGAAGATCCGATTTTCCATCGCCGTCCGTTCCTATGAGAGTTCCGATGAAATTGGGGAAGCCACCCGTTACCAAGATTCCATCCATGGCATTGGGAACAGCAGTCAGTCCGTCTGGTGCTATACCGACGAAGTTGCTTGAAATTCGAGTGAAATCGCTATCATAAACTGCGATTCCAAACTTGCCGTTGCCACTGACAACATTCCTGGCTGCCTCAGGAAACACGGTGTTCACCCCTGAACCGATCACCGTTTTCAATGATCCGCCATCGACTAGAATACCTTCGTGTCCATTTGGAATTTTTCCAATCCCATCGACGCCGATACCTATCCAATTCCCGGCGATTTGACTGTCTGAGCTTCTGAGGACTCGAATGCCTATCTTGACGTTGCCTGCGATCACGTTGCGTTCGCGGACATCGTTGATACCGTCGGCGTTCGATCCGATTCGGTTTTCTGTGGCGTTGTCATCAAGGAGTATTCCGCCTTCGTTGTTGCCCAATGCGGCATTACCTGTCTTATTCACACCGACCCAATTACCGGCCACGGTATTTCGATTCGAGCCGTAGATGCGAATGCCTTCGAGGCCATTTCCTGAAACTAGATTACCCTTTCTGGTGTCGTCTGCATCGGTTCCGTCAGCACCTACGATGCTAGTGCTGGAGGAGCCAGCCAATACCAACCCCGCCAGCAGATTGGGAACCGCCGAGAGTCCGTTGGCGTCGGTTCCAATGCGATTGCCTTGAATCCAATTGGAATGAGACAAACTCCCCCAAACACGGACTCCCTCCCAACCATTCCCAGAAAGCAAATTTCCAACTCCAGGGCCACCTATTCGGTTGTTGTCCGAGTTTAGGACTTGTATCCCAGAAAGCCCGTTCCCTTTGGCGAGTTGTCCCGATAAATCCGTGCCAACGAAGTTCGACTCGATGCGATTGCCACCTGGCCCCTCAATAGTGATGCCAAATCCTGGGAACTGATTGATAACCAAGCCTCGAACTTCGCTCAGGCCAGCATTTAAGTTCAAACCAGACTCACCGTTGGAAAGCTTTTTTCCACTTAGCTCGACAAGTGGTGATCCGGCATATCCCAGTTGTGTGGTTGCATCGATCGTGACCGGATTGGTGATAGGGGGTAGGCCAGACTTCGCTTCAATCGACTTCGATATGCTTGCAATTGAAAAAGCGATCGTGTCCCGCACCGGTGAAGCATTGGAATCCAAGATCGCCTGTCGCAGTGACCCCGCACCTGAATCTGCCGTGTTCGAAACAACGTAGGTTGCTAATAGTCGTC
Organism: Pirellula sp.; assembly: GCA_031374925.1. Taxonomy (GTDB): domain Bacteria; phylum Planctomycetota; class Planctomycetia; order Pirellulales; family Pirellulaceae; genus JBKCUI01. The sequence continues at coordinate 5,231 of JANMHA010000133.1, forward strand.
GATCTTCAAGAGTCTCAAATCGCAAGCGACGTCGACTTCTGAGCGCGTTCTTTTTCATGGAGTGAGTTCCCAGACGGCACTCTCTAGATGTAGGTCGTGTGAGTGTAGATGTAGGTCGTGTGAGTTGTCCAACTTGGTTACCCTCCCTCAGCGGACGGGTGTCTCAACAGAACGATCTCTTGGGAGGGGGACTCAACCGGACAATATACTAAAGCAAGTGAATATCCTTAGCAAGTAAAAAAATGCGGGAATGCATTAGGTAAAACGACGCGAAGTAGAAAACCAAGAAAAGGTTGACGGGAGACAAGCTCCCGACAACCTATGGAATCTATGTTCTAGCTATAACGCGATTATCGTGATGCTGTCAGTTGACCGTACATTTGGTCGATGCCATGTCGAAGCGTCCAAGATCGCTCTGTTGGACAAGTTTGCTTGCTAGCTGTTTGCAGAACTTGAGTCATGTGACTTTTCAGCGATGGACTCATGGCTGAATGCGACAGCGAAGTCATCGTGCTTTCGTACAGCTGGGCACAAGCTTGATGATGGCCAGCGTTGTACAGTCCCGAACCTTGAGCTACAGCATGTTCCAAAGTCCGGCGAATATCAACACTTTTGGCCGGAGGCACAAGGACCGCATCGATGACATGAATTACTCCGTTGGCAGCGTCCAGATCGGTTGCTACGAGCTTCGAAGAGTTGATCTTTGCGCCATCTGACCCAATGTTGACCGCAATCGGTACACCTGCCAGGGAGTTCGCCGATTTTAAGTTCACAACATCCTCAGAGTAAACTCGACCGGAAACGACGTGGTATTTTAGAAGGTCGACCAACTTTTGCTTGTTTTCCGGTTTGAGCAAATCTTGGATTGTGCCACCAGGGAGCCTTCCAAACGCTTCGTCGGTAGGAGCAAAGACTGTGAACGGACCAGCACCCGACAGTACTTCCGATAAACCGGCCGCTTTCACGGCTGCTATCAAAGTCGTGAATTTTCCAGCCGCTGAAGCGGTCTCCGGAATCGTCTTGTCGGAAGGCAAAATGACGGAATCGATAATGTGAATCACTCCGTTGTCGCAATCGATATCGGTAACGACAACTTTAGCGTTGTCGACCATTACAACCGAGTCTACTGTCTTGATGTCGACTCGTTGACCGTTGACTGTTTTTGCCCCCTTCAAACCAACAACCTGCTTGGCCAGAACTTTGCCTGCAACGACATGATAGGCAAGGATGCTAGCTAGTTTCCCTTTGTTTTCAGGTTTCAGCAGCGTTTCGACGGTTCCCGCAGGCAACTTTGCAAATGCATCATCGGTTGGCGCAAAAACGGTAAACGGTCCAGGGCCTTTTAGTGTCGTTACCAAGTCCGCAGCTCCGAGAGCCGCAGCCAACGTGTTGAATTTGCCTGCTTTGACGGCCGTCTCAACGATATCCGCCGAGATTCCATTGACTGTTAGAAAACAACCAGTCAAAAGCGTGAAACATCCCTTGAAAAAATTCTTCATCATTTGAGTTCCTGTTACTGAGTCTGCATAAATGGATTGGCTGGTCGCCTTGGTCAGGATAAGATTCGCGAGGTGTGAGTTCTTGGATTCAAAAAGTTGATAAAATCTTTGAACGCAGATCCAAAACGGGACCAATTCCATAGCCAAATCGGTTTTGCAGCCCTTCAAACCATTGCCAACGAAAACTCGGGAACCTTCACGCCAGTAAGACCGTTTTAACGATTGCTCGCCTCAGGGCTCTTTCACAGGCTGGAGTTCTAGGTTGCGCCTACTGCTCTTTGCGCGAGCAACTAAAAGCAAAGCGAATGAGAAACCGATCGCAATCGAACTCCATTGGTAGAAAGTCAATCCGATCGAAATCCGTTCTTCGGGACGCCAGAATTCGCTTGTGAATCGGTACGCAGAATAAGCGATCAGATAGATTGGCATCCAGTTACCACGCAGTCGTTTGAGCCAGTTGCTTTCTCGCGGTTGCGACAATGGGGCGGAGGCGATCGCTGCAAAGCTTAGATGAAACAGCAATTCATACAACTGAGTCGGATGACGCAGTATCGCGCCCGCATCCGGCGCGATCGGGAATCGAAATCCCCAAGTCTGGTTCGTCGCAACTCCATAGCAACAACCATAGAGGAAACAGCCAACGCGACCGATTGCGACTGTTATTGCGACTGGGACGACAAACGTGTCGCCAGTCGAAGCTGTGACGTGCAGCGACCACTTTGCGATCTCGACGCCGATATAGCCTCCGGTCAGTCCCCACAGGATCGTTTTTCCATCGCTCAGCCAAGCGGCCAGGACACCGGCGTTAGGATCAGCAGTCAGGACGAACGGGAGTTTGGCAGCAAATGTTGCTCCGACCAGTCCGCCGATCACAATTCCAAATTTTTGCACAGCACTAAGCTTGAGCCTCTGTTGTCGCCGTCTCAAAAGCCAGGATGCAACAATCGTTGCCGCCACCATGCACAAGAAATATGCTGCTCGTGATCCGAGCATCAGGTTTGCTCATCGATGTGTGGCGGCGAAGCACTTTCCCGAACCCTAAATTTTGCCCGAACCGCAACGGCCATCAACATCAGGATGAGGGAAAACGCAAAGGCCGATCCAATGGTCGCCCCCGCGGTAGTAGGACCGTAGTTCTTTCCACCTAACACGGGCGTGGTGAACATAGAACCAACGACACACACCGGGACATACAAAATAAAAGCCGGTATCGGCAGCAGAAGTGCCAGCATCACACGGGCATGGAAAGTGAAATTCTCGCTTCGAATGAAGTAGGCGAGTAAGCCGGACGCACACAACCAGCCAATCGCGGGAATACCCAACATCGGGAGCAACGATTGCCAATCGAAACCAATAATCAATGCTCCCACGACTCCGCCAATAAGGACGCTGATAGTCGCAATAGGTACGATTCCGCCAGCATAGAAGCGACGGCTCGGGACAGTCGGAATCGCTGTTGTTACCGAATTCATCGGTTCGTAAGGATTGGTCATACTGGCACAATGGGTTTGGAGTTTCGTACAGCTTCCATATATCTCTTCAGTCTATCAAGCTAACGGAGCAACAAACAACCCTGCGCATCCTTTTTCAATCCATTCCGAGGCCCGTGATTACGCTGCTTCCGTGGCTACTCCAGGTCTGCCTCGGGGACTGCTCGCGGATCCATGTGGCGATGCATCCAAATCTTGCGAATGAGCTGTAGCTTTCGCTCTACCGTCCGCGTTGCTCGATTGAGTTTCTTCGCGATCTCGTCATTCGAATAGCCTTCCATTTTCCAAGTCGCCAGTTGAACGAGTTCATCATCGTCTAGCGATAGCATCATCTCCTGATACTGTTCCGCAACCTCGACGGCAAATTCGGGAGACGGTTCGCGGCTCACGATTTGATTGACCGCAGCGATACTATCGCTCGAAGAATCAAAACCGTTCAGTTCGTGAAACTGACCGCCGCGTTTCAGACGGTTTTCATCGCGGACGACATGCAGTAGCTTGTGAATCGTGATACTCACCAAGAGTCGCCAAAGTCCGTGGCTATCGGAAAGGGCGGGGAATTTCTTGTTCTCGACGCCGCGACAAAAGCTGTGGAATGCGCTAAGTGCAATATCCTCGGCATCGGATACCTTTCGATGTTTGACCTGCAAACGACCATGAGCCAGATGGACCAAGCGGTCGAAATAGGCGTTCCAAAGCCGCTCTGCCGCCAAATCATCGCCCGCTTCAAGCCGCTCCAACCATCCTTGTACGGACGAATCACTGATTGTAATATTGGTGTACACTGCGATTCAAAAACGACGGCATTAGCTCATTGGACCAGTCAATAGACTAGCTCTCGACCGGCCCCAGCACGAAAAAAACGCCTCTCGAACTTCGAATAAAAATGCGTCGGGTTTCCAAACCGGACGGGTATTGTAGTGTAACGGGACACCAATCTACAAATTGCTTAACCCGCCGAGGGCTTGTTGGATCTGCGGATTCAACACGCTAGAATGAACCTATTCGACGTCGAAAATCCTGGAGTTCCCGCCATGCATCGCCAATTGAAACTGCAAACCGTGTTGAAAACGTTTGTCGTGCTGTTTTTCATCGCGATTCTGATCGTAACGCTTCCGTTTGCTTTGGCAGGTGATAAAGAAGACAAGGCAGCCACGAGCGCGTTGATCGCAATCATCGAATCCGGCAAGACAGGGCAAACCGCCCAAGCGGAAAAACTCTTCGAGTCGATCCCTGCCAATTCGAATGTCAAGCCGGTCGCTGCCTATTCTCTTGCCGTGGTCCAAATTCGAGATCAACAATTCTCGCCAGCTTGGAAAGTCCTGACAACTCCATTGAAAGCCGTAGGAGCCATCCCTGACTCGATCAAGTTCGGCGGAGAAAGGCTCAAATTGTGGCTCCTACTGGAAGCGGGCTCCGCAGAGAAGGCTGAGCTTCAGTTCAAACGACTAGTGACCATGTCGCTTGGCGCAGACTCGGCCAATGGAGACCAATCCGCCAGTTGCAGCTTGATTGGTGGCGTCGTTGGAATGCTCAAATCGGATGAGAATGCTTCTTGCATTTCACTCGCGACCTTAGAAAAAGCTAAAGAGCTACTGCTAACAAAAGTCGAAGCCAAGAATGCGAAAGCAAAATTGGAAGAGCAGCTTGCCGAAGCGAGCAAATGGGGAGAGGAACTAGCCGCATTAGTAGGTAAATTCGAAAGCATGGGGATCGAAGAAGCGGGCGTGAAAAACCGTTCAACGCAAGCCGATTTCGAACGTACCAAGCAGGAGGGATTGCAACTGCGGGGCGACTTGAAATTCGCAGCCGGAGAAAAACATGTTATCGAAGAGCTTCGCAAGAAGCTGTTTCAAAACAAGAACCGCATCCAGAAGGAATTGGAAAAACAAGAACGCAATAAACCCCCATTTCCTTTCTCGCCTGGGCCTCAGCCACGCTTTCCAAGAGAACCGGATGGAAGCTACGAGACAGATCCAAAAACACGGGTACGAAAGTATGTACCACCTACGGAGGCAGAGAAGAATCTCCACAAGAAGGAACTCGCGCAGTACCGTTCATGGGAAAGTAGGGTCGCACAGTACAAAATCGACGTTGCTGATTACCCAAACAAGGTACAACTTTGGGAAGCGGGTCTCGCTACGCTAAAGACTCAAATCGTTACCGCGGAAATGAATATTGCGTCAACGGAAAAAACGCGGAATGATATGCAAGACGAGATTAAGCAAGGGATCGGAAAAGATTTGAAACAAACCGGCGATCAACTTGATCAGTTGGAGCGGTTGGCTGCGATCTCAAGCATCGCCTACAAGCATGTAGCCTCAAACGACCAAAAAACCAAGAATTTCATTCGACCATCCAACTTCCAACTACTTGACTATGAGTCTGAGTGCATTCGACTTAGAAAGTCGCTGCGGTAACGCCACTCTAAGGCGAGCGGCAGAGTAAAAACTACCTGCCAAGGGTTTCAACGGGAGAGCGAGGCTCCTGCCGAGCTTGGCGTTGGTTCGGCAGGAGCCTCTCCCTCCAGGTATAATCCATGCTGCCGCTCGCCTGAGGGGAAACGATGTGCCGATGCTTGCCATAAGATTCAAAAATTGCCATGCCGCCGGAAAAAATTTTCCGTCGTCGGTTGCGTTTTGTATCAGCGCCTGCGTGCACTTGGCTTTTGGACTGGCTTTGGCGTTGATTCTTATTCGGTCCAATCAGGACAAAACCGTTAGCATCATGGCGTCGGAGGTTGCCTCGAACGAAGTCCACGAAATCGAGTTCATTGCTGTGCCAGAAACACAAGCGCTGGTCAGTCCAGCGGAAGCTGTATTTGAGGCTGCCGTCGAGTTGCCTGCCATCGCCACGATAGAACCTTCGATCCCAGCTGCGCTTAATTTCAGAGGGGATTTTCATAACAGCATAACGTCTTATTTCAATGGTCGAAAACGGCGAATCGGGACAATCTGTACAGGCGCAGACGCTCTACTTATCGATACCTGCAGATTCGAAATGTCAGCCCGTGCGTCTCATCCGGCCATCCAATTTCCCACTACTCGACTATGAAGCGGAATGCAGGCCTCTAAAAAGGTGTTTGCGAGAGCTATAGAGGCAAAGCTAGAATTCGATCTAAATCTAGCAGAGCGTCTATTTAACTCATGGAGCTGCCAAAAGTGTAGCACGGCACTGATAGGCTGTGAGTTTACTCGCAAGGTGCAGAAGTTTGTCGCCTTTTGCTCCGCAAAAGTGTGTTAACGAGGCGCACTTTCGCGGAGCGAAAGGCGACAACAATAAAATCACAACCTAGGAGTGCCGTGCTACACTGAAGACACACCAGGATCGTTTCCGTTTATGAAGTGAGCGATATGCGTAACGCAAATTTTGCAGTAATTGTGTTCCTGTTGTTTTTTGCAGGTTCAGCACTCGGACAAGCAAGAGCTAACCAAAAGGCTCCAAACGCAGTGGACATGCAAGATCGCATACGAATGGAAGGCTGGAAATCAGTCTTAGACATGATTTCCAATTTGGAGTCGGCTGACCAGGAACAGTACCCAGGAATTCGCCAATACGCGGTAGACGTAAGAAAACTTGAACAAAGCATTGATTCAACGAAACCACCTCATGAATGGCATGCGATCGATGCGGATACGTTGATTTACGGCAATCCAAACTTCTGGCGCGCGATGTACGAAATGGCTCCCGGCGATGCTGCTATCAACGTTTTGCACACCGGACTGTTAGTTGCAAGCGGCGAGATCGTGCAGGCTCAAATCCTACTGCAACTTTTGGAACACGACACGGAGCTGGCTAACGCCGATCGCATTCGATTGTCGTCGCTTGAAGGGCTGATTGGTAGGATGATGGGAGTTTTACCCGTGCGGGATCGTACACAATTGCTCCAGAATGACTTCTCGGCTGCGATTCGGATGTCACCTGAATGGTGGAAGGAGATTTACTTGACGGAACGTGCGAGCGATGATGTCCTGTTGAAGTTTTCTCGAAACTGCCAGTCAAACGGAGCTGACGCGTACCGAATGCATGAGCTCGCAATGGTCGCAAGGCAGATCGTAATCGCGAGACGCGGGCGATACGATGATCAAGACAAGCAATTCATCGAGATTAGCTTGCGAGAACTCGTCCCGGCGGCTCAAACGGACGAGACGATCAAGCGATTGTTGCTCGAAAATCAGAATTGGTTTGCAATTCGTCCTCGTGAGAGGCCGATTTCATTAAACGTTCAAGAGCTAACGAAGCTAAAAGTAAGAAACTACGATTACGCGAACACTCCAGTCCATAGTGTTTACTTCAGGAATGCTGCATTCAGTCCGGACGGTTCACGATTGGTGTCTGACAGTAATGATAACTTGCAGAATATGTACGATGCCACGAATGGCGAAGCGTTGTATGCTTTGAATGGCACCGCTTCTTTTGGTGGTATCAGGGCCTGGGAGTTAATAACCCGAAATCCAAATAACCCGTAAACCCTCACACCTAGGTCTAACCTCGCCAGACTCACAAAGCTAATAGACTTACATTAAAATACATGCCTCCAGATTCGTACCTCGCGTCGGATAGAGCGATGTTGCCAAACGTAGAGATTAAGAAGGACCGAGCCAGCCGATCGATGCGGACCTTTTCAACGCTGATATTGCGAAAATGTGATGGCGATGATTGGGAATCGAGAACGCGTGATTGGACGATTTCTTGGCGAGAAAATAAATTGTCGGGTTCTGCCGTGGGACGGGTATAGAAGGCTAGCCACAAAAAGCCACAAAGGGCACAAAAGTAGAAACTGATTGCTGGTTAGACCCAACAGATTTTATCTACGCGGCTAGTTATCTTAAGCATGTAATTCCCATTTCCTGCCTAGACCCTTTTTGTGATTCTTGTGCCTTTTTGTGGCTAGCAAATATAACTGACCTTGTCGGGTAGCGTCAACGAAAGGGTATTATGAACGAAGTGGTTCAAAAGTTTGTTGGCTCGGAACCTGCAACCATTCGAAAACTTCGTTGAATTCAAGACTAGCTATGAACGACCAAGCACCGGACTTTGACGACACTACGATTCAGCGAGCAAAGCGATTCGACGGAATGTGCGACGAATTCGAAACGCAGTGCTTGGCTGGAAATCGCCCCCGCATCGAATCATTTTTATTGCGAGTTGATGGCCCGGACAAGCAACCGCTGCTCGTTGAGCTGATCGCGATCGAGATGCATTATCGGCAGCAGAATGGCGAGTCGATTGCCTTTGCAGAATACCAGACACGCTTCCCTGGTTTGTCCGTGTCACGGCTGGAAGAGACGATTCAACACTCCGAAAAAGTCCATTCACCAAAAACGCCTGCCGCGGATCAACCGACGATCGACTCGCGGCAAAGCCAGGTTGCACACGGGGAAAGCAAGTTAGTCAAGTACTTCGGCGACTACGAACTGCTGGATGTAATCGCACGAGGCGGGATGGGCGTCGTCTACAAAGCTCGCCAGGTGAGCCTAAATCGGATTGTTGCTTTGAAGATGATCCTCTCCGGCGAATTCGCGTCGAAGGAAGAAGTCGACCGATTCTATTCCGAAGCCAAAGCAGCCGCGCTGCTTGACCATCCGGGAATCGTTCCAATCTATGAAGTGGGCGAGTACGAGGGCAAGCATTTCTTTTCGATGACCTATGTCGAGGGATCGAGCCTAGCCGCGAAACTCAACGACGGTCCGCTCGAACCTATTCAAGCCGCTAAGACGATACTAGAGGTATCGCAAGCGTTGCACTATGCACACGAACAAGGTGTCATCCATCGCGACCTAAAGCCATCCAACATTCTGCTCGATATGCATGGCCGTCCTCGCGTGACGGATTTCGGTTTGGCAAAGCGTCTCACAGAAGACACGGGCATGACGGTATCGGGACAAGTACTGGGAACACCCAGCTACATGCCACCGGAGCAAGCCGCCGGTCACATCAATACGATCGGGCCAGCGTCCGATGTGTATGCCCTGGGCGCGGTTCTCTATTCGCTGACGACTGGTCGACCGCCATTCCAATCGGCCAGCAGTATAGACACGTTGCGACAAGTGGTCGAGAAAGAGCCAGTTGCGCCGCGACAGTTGAACCCAGCCATCCCTCGCGATCTCGAAACGATCATCCTCAAGTGCTTAGAAAAATCACTCCCTCGGCGGTATGGATCGGCAAATCTGTTATCCGAAGAACTAAAAAGATTTGTCGAAGGCCGACCGATCGTAGCTCGTCCAATCGGTCGTGTCGCCAAGGTCTGGCGTTGGTGCCGGCGACAACCCGTAATCGCTATGCTTCTCGCAGCCGTTCTGCTGTCGTTGTTGTCGGGCGTCGGAGTTTCCAGCTACTTTGCTTTGATCGCACAAGCGAAAGCAAACAGCGAAGCGATTGCGCGAAAGAACGAAACGTATGAACGCGAAGAAGCTCAAAAGCAAGCTCAACTCGCGAGAAAACAGGCTGAGGTCGCAAGTACGCAAACCGCGATTGCCGAAGAAGCTCGAATCGCCGAAGCACGCCAAACCCAAATAGCAAAGGATAAGTCAAGTGAGTTACGACGCTCGCTCTATTTGTCGGATATGAAGCAGCTAGCGACGTTGAAGTCAGAAGGGAAGATTCCGAGAATACGAGAACTACTTCAACGTCAGATCCCAGATGCTACGGAAGAAGAGGATCTTAGAAGTTTTGACTGGAACTACTGGCACCGACAAGTCAATCCGCCGACCGTTGTATTTGATTTGAAACAGCCGATTGAAGTGATGGTTGCGTCCAGCGACGAGCGATTGGTGGCCCTAGGTTGTACTGGAGGAAAGGCTTATATCTTTGATGTTAGTGCAGGGAAATTGCTTGACGAGGTCTATGAAATCATCGAGAGCCATTGGTCGTCGATTGCATTTTCGGATTCCGACCGACGTTTGTTTGGCTTTGGGAAAACAGGAACCTTTAGCCTGTGGGATCGCGACTCCAAGTCTTTGGTCGAATCGAACAACTACACGGACACTTGGATCCGAACTGGCGTCGCAAACGTCACCACTTTTTCACCGCGAATTCCAGCAGCCGTTTCGCCGGACGGACGCTGGATGTTGGCTGGAGATCCTGTCTCTCAGTATTCCAATGGTCAATGTCTTGCTCTTTGGCAAACACAGAAATTCACTGTTTCTGCTGTTCCAATGCTTAACGATGGCGAGCAAATATCCGTCTCAATTGGGCAAAACGGAGATCTGTCTCGACGACGGTATGAGTTTGATCAACGAATTCCAGGTGACCTGCTCTCACAGCACTTTTATTGCTTTCCGAAGAACTTTCAACATGGTTTGTATCCAGTTTCACAAGAAATCGAGGAAATGGGGAAGTTTGTATCAAAGGAATACGAACCATGCCAAATCGTAGACCAAGATGCGCTACGCAGAAACTATGAATCATCTCTGTATGTCCGTGGCGCCGCTATCAATCCTCCGCAGGACCAATGGGGAAGTCCGGTTTTCGGAGTGCATTTCAGCCCAGACTCAAGCAGACTGGCTGCTGCAAAGCGAGACGGAAAGATCCTCTTATCCAGCATGTCGGAGATCATCGACCCACAACAATGGACACGGCTCACTTCAAAAGAGATTTCCGCCCACCGCGGGACAGCGAGGCAACTGAGCTATAGTCCCAACGGTAACCTGCTTCTCAGTGTCGGGGACGACGGAAGGTGGGTCGTGATCAACTCGACAACGGGTGAAGAAATATCTAGTGGTGGCCGTGGTGTTAAACCCCTTTGGTATTGCCATTGGCTAACCAACAAGCAGTTCATGGTTGGCACACAGGATGGGAACTTTGAGGTTTGGGACCTTCATACGAAGTCGCCACTTAGATCAATCTCGTTCGAGCCAGAAGCCATGAGTGCCCAAGCGATCCTGCGACGAAAAGGTTTGGCAATCTTTGGCGGTAAATTAGGGAAGATTCATCTGTGGGAACTGAAAGGTGAAGCGGATTATATCTTACCAACGGACAACTGGTCTACCTTCGACATTGCCATCTCAAAGAGTGGACAATACCTTGCGGCAAAGTCAACGGACGATCACTGGTACTTAGGTGATTGCCATTCAAGTCCAATGTATCTCGAGCATTTCAGTGCATACCATGAACCGGACGGAGTCTATTTTCCTAGCTCTGGTGGAATGGGGTATAGTATAATTGATAACCGAGGACAGAAAGACCGTTCAACGGTTCCTGACGCAAATATCCAGGGGCCTCGGGCCTTCTTTTCACCGATGAGGGAGGAATTACTACAACTGACTAGCGAAGGAATTCACGTCTGGCAAATGGAGCCTCGGCAACTGCTGAAAAAATGGAGCAATCTAGGAAACGTCGACTCCATTCAATTAAATCTTGGCGGCTATAACTGGGACGAATCAACACGTACTTTGTCTCCCACTCCCTTTCTAGTGAAGGAAAAGCAGTCCTTTGTAAAGTATGCGGATTTGTCACCGGACGGACTTCGTTTCATTCTATTCTCGATCACCTCTTCCAAACAGCGTGTTCGCGCTAGTGTTTTTGATCTTGAATTAGGAACAAACACTCACTGCATCGAACTGAACGGCGATGGCGTAAACGATGAAATGGTCTGCCGGTTTGTCAGCAATTCTAAAGCTGTGATTTCGGCCAAAGGGACTAAAGCTCCGGTGATTGCTGTTTGGGATCTGGAAAGCAACTTGCTTACAGCGGCGAGTAAACAACTAGTAAAGGACTTGAAGTTGAATGCAGACACACAAGCGTTAGCAGTTTCGCCGAGCGGAAATTCGTTTTGCGTGTGGGGTACGAATGCGTCGGGCGCGAGCTTTTGGCGAATCGTCGATTCGTCAAATATGGAAATACGAGAACAGGTCGTTGACGGAAAATATCAGTGCATACGCGCTTTTGTCGGTTCGGACCAATCACTGGTTGCGATTCTTCGAAACACAGAGCACGAAGAGTCAGGCAGGACACTACCACTCGTTTGGGCGTCGCTAGATCGCCAATCGTCGAAATGGGTTCAGGCTTGTGTACTAGAAAATAGCAAGAACATTGGACGCGTTTATCAAACCCAATGGGATGAACAAAACGGGCGCGTTTATCTCTTTGACAACGCCCATCGAGGCTGCATTCGATGTCGGGACTTAAGCAATGGGACGGAAGCTAACAGCACTCCCATCAAACTTGAAACTGTCGATTGCGTCGGAATCAAAAACAATGGCGAGGAAATTGCGTTTGTTGCGACCAGGGCAAACGCCCCGTCAACAGGGGAGCGGTTTAAAGCGTTGCAAACACGTGTGCGAGGGCAGTTTTCGAATGTTGACCTTCCCTTTTTCCTCGGACGAGCCATCTCGTTTTTGACGCACTTTCCAGACTTGGATGGTTGGTTATCCTCGTTTGGATTTTCGACGAAACAGAGCACCACAAACGATAGGGATCCCTATGAAACTTGGGTGCGCGAGATCCAATCGGGAAAAACAGTTGTCAGTCGTGATTGCAGCACGATAGCACAAGCTGATCCGCTCGGTCGAGTCTCAATTTGGAAAAAATTAGTTTCCAGTGACCGTGTTCCGAAACCAAGCTACGCGAAAATACAATGGCTCAATGATATCTCCAAATGTACGACGCAGCCTTTCATAGCAATTTCAGATACAGGAGATTGCTTGGTGGTTGCAGCTGGAGCAATGATTGCCTGCCGCAATGTCGCTTCGGATGAATGGCAACACACTCCATTACCAAGCAGTGTTTCGTCTCTAAGTTGGTCTCGTAATTCTCAAAAGGTCGCGATCGGGTTTGCAGATGGATCCGTCGGAATGTTTGACGTGGATCAAAATCAATTCAAGCCGTTCGGTACAGCACACCGAGGATCGGTAACCAACATCACCTGGATGCCAGATGGAAAAACGTTTGCGTCGGGAGGAGATGATGGAGCTATAGAGATTTGGGATGCTCAGCAACGTGAAACTCGAATTCGGATTCAGGCCCATCGCGGTAAAGTCAATTCTTTGCAAATGTCCGATGACGGCAGCTTGCTCGTTTCTGGTGGCGAGGATGGTTTCGTGAGATTGCATCGAGCCTCGCTACCGTCGAATGAAATATCCTCATCAACAGAGCTATCCATGCCGACGAGCGAGCCCGTGAGTAAGCCCGTCGACTTGACTCCTGAACAGCATCGTACGGTTGCGGCAATCGAATGGCTTCAAGACGCGAAACTTAACATCCAAACTGGTTTCGGTGCATTTGGAACTAGTCTTAGACTCGATCAAGTTGCACTATATGAACCTAGGCAATTGAATATCCAAAGCATCAAAATACAGGAAAAGTCTACGGTCACGGACAATGAACTGGATCGATTTCCCACGTTATCTATGTTGAAGGAGTTCGTTTTGACCAAAAAGACGATGACCGCAAACGGGCTTGCAAAACTAAGTGGACTAGTAAAGCTCGAACGACTCGACCTTTCGGGAATACGCCTTGATGGTTTTGATTTGTTGTCTCTCGGCATTTCTAAATCATTGGTCCAGCTCAGACTAGGTAGCACTGGCGTAACCGATCAGCAATTGCAATCCGTGATTGCCAATTGCCCAAAGCTCGTGGAACTCGATCTATTCGACACCGCGATCTCAAATTCTGGTGTCGAAGCCGTTTCTCAACTGGCTGAATTGAGCGTTCTTCGGCTTCGCGGCACAAAAATCGATGACGGATGCATAGATGCAATTGGCCGTTTGAGTAACCTGAGCGTTCTCGACGTCTCGTCCACACAAATGAAAGCAAGTACGATTATTTCAAGGCTGGGAGAACTCGATCAATTGAGTACTCTCCAAATGACAAACCTAGGTTGTATGGATTTGGATTTAGAGCCATTGGTTAGCACTCGCGTTGAACCTTCCAAAGGCAAATGGACACGACTAAGGCATCTCGATCTTCGGAATAACCCAGTAAGCTTAGACGCGATTTTTAAAATCTATTCTTCTCGAAAGGGTCTTTTTAGTCCCGTTGTTCAGGCAACTGTTTCACCTAATGAGCCTGAGGATCTTGCCACCCTGTTTGAAATTGGTGGATGGTGGGGAGACACAATGCTTCGGATTGGGCAAAATGAAATGCGTTTTTCAGATATTTTGGAGCCGCTTCGCAACGGCGAGCATGTTACGGCACTCACATGGCCACGGAGGAGGCCGTCCCTGCCAATTAATTATTGGACTGGATTTGATGCTTCAAAGAACGAACGAGATGCTTCAAAGAACGAACGAAAAACCTTTTTTTTAGACCCAACAAGCGTTCGCCCCTACAACGATGACGATGTTAACAAAACAGAAATGCTTCGAAGGTTTACACAGTTGACAGAGTTGCGAATGGATTGGCTGAACACTCGATTCGAGCTTTACTTACCACAATTGGAAAGGTTGCCACAAATCAGTGTTTTAGTAATAGACAAATGGCGCAGTGAGTCTTTTACCATTTTTGGCACCCGGCCCGGTCAGGAGATTCCATTTGGATTGTTGCGCAAATCAGCGAACATCAAAAAGCTGATACTGCGACCAGGGAACGGCCTGACACCGAAAGAGATAAAGGAGCTTGCGTCGCTTCCGCAACTTGAGTTTTTGGATTTTGACATAATAAAGAACCCACGACATACGTTGGCGTTCATCACGCAACTGGCCGATGCCATTCCTGAACTTCGCGGACTAAGAATACATAACGAGTGGATAACGAACAAGGAATTAGCCGACGCAGTTTCTAGATTTCAACGGCTTGAGAAGCTTGAACTTGTTGGCGCAAAACTGACCATAATGTGCGGTCAAAGTTTGTCGAAACTTTCGTCGCTTAAGGAGCTGACACTGATCCGATGTGGTCTAGGTTCGAAGGACCTATCAACCATCTCGTCCGCACTGCCTGGATGCCGCGTCACAATAGACGATCAAATGGCTTTCCTGCGGAAGATCGGGAATCTCGCACCGTTATCCGAAGCGAATACGAGCCCTGCCACCGCCAATACAGTCGTTGAAAAGCATCGATTGGCCGGAACAGTCAGTCTTCCCAATGGAGGTCCAGCGAGCAATGCGACCGTCACTCTGCTCCAGTTCGCTCAAGGCGTTAGGACGAACCATAAAGTTGCCACCACCGATGCGATTGGCACGTACGTCTTTGACGGTGTAGAGACTGGGAAATACACCCTTTGGGCTGAATGGAACGAGCTAACAAGCCTTGAGGAGAGACGTTTGGGCCCAACGTTGGAACTGTCTCAAACGCAGGACGCAAAGAAGTCATTTGATTTGTCGTTGCATGAAGGTTGTCGATACGCGATTACGGTTCTCGACAAATCAACTCGACAACCTATTGCCAATGCCAAAATCACGTACATCGAAGGCGGTATTAATCGCAATTGCTCGACGAATCAAAACGGATTCGTTGAAATCGCTGGCTTGGCAAGCAACGAATGGCTTTTCGCCTTCAAATCGGAAACCTATGCCCACAGTATCCGAACACAACCAAGACAGCCTCTTGGCTCGCGAACGGATGTGGTGATTGAGCTTGAGCCAGGTTCGACGTTGACGGGCGCGATTCGCGACAAAGAAGGAAAAGGGGTCCAAAAAGCAAAAGTCTCCACTTGGGAAATCCTTGCCAATGGAGGATCGCGACGGCTTGATCGAACGGAAACAGACCAAGAGGGAAAGTTTGAACTCAATTTGGTTCCGTGGGGTACTGAATTCAAGCTCCAAGTGGATTCGGAGAATTTCGTGCGATTGGACCAACGTCTTACAATTCCGCTTGACGTCAAAAGTCTAAACGTAGATCTCTCCCTAACCCGGGCCGTCTATGGTGGCGATTGCATCGTCTACGTCGTAAACGAAAGTGGCTCGCCGATTGCAGGTGCGTCTATTGAGAACAAGGGCAGCTTAGATGCGAGGAAGGGCGAAACAGATGAACGCGGCATGCTCAGACTCGACAACTTGCTTACCGGTTCTCGTGGGAAGAACGCTATCGTAAAGGCCGCCGGTTACATCGCACAACAGGTCCCTCTCGTCGCAGGCAAAAAAGAAATGCCTGGCGAGGTCACCGTCAAGTTGGTCAAGGGGCAGTCAATTCGCGGTCGACTGCTCAAGCCAAATGGAGAGCCAGCCGCTTTCGTCGGCGTGATGTATAGTCAAAAAGACCTTTATTTCGGCCGAGACCTGGGGGGCAGAGTCCACACGGATTCAAATGGTCGATTTCAAATCGAGGATCTCCCCAGCCCAAGTCTCTTCGCATTTTTCTCGCCAAAACCTTTTGCACCTATTGCCAATCGTCCGCTTCCGGTAGGCAGCAACAACGAAGTCGTCGTAACTTTAGAGAAGGAAGGCGTTATTCGAATACGTGCAATGGATGATGTAACCAATCGAACGATTCCTGAGTTTAACGTCAAAGTAGGATTCACTACTGATAGACGTCCGAACGATCCACAAAGTACATCTTTGCCCGGCAATGTTATGAATCCCGGTATTTTAATTGGCGATGACCTCAAAGAGTTCCGTCTCGGCCAACTAACGCCGGGCATGCCAGTTCAAATTACGGTTACGGCCAAGGGCTACTTCAAGAAAGTGTTTCGTCGCGTGGAAGCAACGCTTGAAAGCGAGTCTGATGTCATCGACGTAGAGTTAACGCCCGAAGACGACAACATGTTTCGAACTGTATCGGGCTCGCTGGTTGACTCCAGCGGAAAACCAGTCGCTGGAGCGAGCGTGCGGCTGCTCGTTTTCGCGGACGCAGTCGTTCATCCAATCATGCCCTTGCGTCTTTGGAATAGAATTGAAACGCCACTGACTCAAGAAGACCCGGGCTGTCTTCAGTATTTGAAAACCACGACCGAACAAGATGGCTCGTTCAGGTTGGAGCGAGTGCAGATTGGGCATTGGATGGAGCTTTTCCACTTCGGCGGCAATGCTGCAAACGGACGAAAACTCTTGGATGATCGCGAATCGCTAGCGAGCTTCGAGAGTTTAGTTATCGAGGCTCCGCTCGCCGGTTCAATCAAGGTCATCGTCGATCTAGAAAAGTTTCCAAACGCATATTCCGTTACCATAGCAAGTTTTGACGTGTACGCAGCAGTCGGACAAACGACGAAGCAACTTGGTGTAGAACAAAAGAGTGTGGTTTTTGATCAACTTCCACCAGGCCTGTACAAAGTCTCCCTACAAGAAAAGAAGGGGGCGGCAAAGAACGGACTGATTCCGTCTCAATCCGATCCGTCGGAAAAAGCTGATGTGGTTGAAAAAGAGGAGGAGATCGTGGAATTCAAGTAGATTTCGACTTCAGTGTAGCACGGCACCTAGACTTGAAGCTATTTGTCGGGTCTTGTTAACGAACGGGTATTATAAACGAAGTGGTTCAAAACTCTGTCGGTTCGGAACCAGCAACCATTTGAATACTTAGCGCATTGAGTTCAAAACCAGCGATGAGCGACCAAGCACCGGACTCCGACGACGGCACGATTCAGCGAGCCAAACGATTTGACGGAATTTGCGACGCATTTGAAACGCAATGCTCGGCTGGAAATCGCCCCAGCATCGAATCGTTTTTATTGCGAGTTGATGGCCCGGACAAGCAACCGCTGCTCGTTGAGCTGATCGCCATCGAGATGCACTACCGGCGGCAGAATGGCGAGTCGATTGCCTTGGCGGAGTATCAGACGCGGTTCCCAGGCCTGTCCGTATCAAGACTAGAAGAGACGATTCAATACGCGAAACAAGGCCATTCACACAAGACCACGGTAGCCGATGAACTCACGATCGACTCGCGAGGCGGCCCGTCTGTCAAAGGGGAGAGCCAGCTCGTTAAGTATTTTGGCGACTACGAACTGCTAGACGTGATCGCGCGAGGCTGGATGGGGATCGTCTACAGAGCTCGCCAAGTCAGTCTCAATCGCATCGTTGCCTTAAGAATGATTCTTTCCGGCGAATTCGCGTCCAAACAAGAAGTCGACCGATTCTATTCCGAAGCCAAGGCGGCCGCGCTGCTTGACCATCCAGGCATTGTTCCTATCTACGAAGTCGGCGAGCACGAGGGCAAGCATTTCTTTTCGATGACCTATGTCGAGGGGTCGAGCCTCGCGGCGAAACTCAACGACGGTCCGCTCGAACCTATTCAAGCCGCCAAGACGATTCTAGAAGTATCGCAAGCGGTGCATTATGCACACGAACAAAAGGTCATCCATCGCGACCTAAAGCCATCGAATATCTTGTGGGACACGACTTCTCAGGCGCGACTCTTTCAAGTCCTCGACATCAACGAAAAGCATTGGTCTGCCATCCAGTTTGTGGCGGATCAATCGCGAGTTATTGGCGTCGGTTGGCAGGGACGAAGACGAGAATGGAATCTGGCGTCTGAAGAGATGACAATCGATTACAGTCCAATTTCACAAGTGAAAGATCGAGAAAGGTATGTACGTTGGCCTGCGGCGATTTCGACAGATGGCCAAACGATGGCTGGCGTGGTCGACGAAAAAATCTTATCTGGTATTGCAATCACGACTTTGCCAGACGACCCGAATCCACCGCGTTGGATGATCGAATTGTCTCGCGGTTTGTTGTACACTTACAGTAAAGATCCTGAGAGTCTAATGGCAAAATACCGTTTTTTGACTCCAATTGAATTTGGCGCGGTATCCGCCTCGCAGGATCTTTCGAGGGACTTCAAGTGGTTTGATGATGCACATGATCCGGCCGCACCTCCAGAGGACGAGTGGGGGTCTGCCGCATTTGGTATATCCTTCTCAAGCGATGGAAAACTCGTGGCTGGCGGCAACCGCGATGGACGAATCGTAATTTACAATGCCAAAACGGGTCAAATGCAAGGCCAGATTAATGGCCATTCAGCACTTGTCTGGAGTGTTGCCTTTTCCCATGACGCCAAAATGCTGGCAACCGGAGATGCCAACGGTCATGTACATGTGTGGGATGTCGCAACCCAAAAGCAGATTTGCGAATTCTCTGGTCATAATGGGGCGGTGCGATCGCTTACTTTCGTTTCGAACAACCGAATTGCATCGGCGGGGGAGGATACACTTATTCGAATTTTGGATGTCCGATCAAACGATAGCACCGAAGTATTGCGAGGACATACCGCTCGGGTCAATAGTCTCGTCGTCAGCGTCGACGGCAAGAGACTTTTCTCGGGGAGTGCAGATGGAACCACGCGAGTCTGGCCAGTCCCTAGTGAAATGGCCCCGCAATCAAACACCAACCTTTCGGTGCTTTCAACGCCAGGAACTCGGATACATGGTTTACGATTGTCATCCGATGCAAGTCAAATCGAAGTAGTGTCGCTCGGCAAATATGCTGGAAACAATGCATTTCGAAGACGGGACTGGTTACTCAAAACAATCAGCGGAGAGACGTTACAAGCTCTTACATTCGGTTCAGGCATCGCTGACTTTTCAAAAGTTAAATCGTCTCCTTTTTTTGGAAAGTTCTCTCCACACGGGTTGGCAGGGATTCAGAGAGGCTATCTCGATTGGGACATGCTTATTCAGAAACACCCAGAGGCTGCTAAACCATTCGAAACGTACCCGAGCGAAGTCTGCACGGACCAGGTGTTTCAATGCATAACTCATTCAGAGGATTTCAACTATCTGGTTACGTCCATTTACGTCGCTGGACTATATGGGAATGGGTTCTCAATCGCATGGCAAAACATAAGAAAGGAGGGAACTGACTTCTTTGTTCCTTTGGGTTGCGTCAAACTCAATGCGAGTTGGACGGTTCTTGAACTGAAAGGGGATAGGTATGCAGCGTCTGTAGGGAACGAGGTTAGGATTGTCGATTTGGCCGGCAACACAAACCTACTACTCGGTACTCATTCGAAAGCTGTAACTCGTGTCGCTTGGGGAAACGAGGGGAAATGGGTTGCGTCTTCGGACGAGGATGGGTTCGTAAAGGTTTGGGATGTGTTTGATCGTCGGCCTGTTATGACAATGCGAAATCACACAGGTTCTGTTCAAGCGATCCTGTTTACGGCCGATAGTCGCACTCTATTCTCCGCGGGCAGCTGCAACATCTCACATCACTCGAACAACTGAAATTTCTTGATCTGTCAAAGACTAAGGTCGGCGATGCTGGCGTTGAGGCGTTGATAAAACTTGAGAAGCTAGAAAGACTCGACCTGACTGAGACCGAAATCACGATGGATGGTGCATTATCATTGATGGCTGCTCAACAGGATCTCTTCATCAGGATCCCCGATAACTTGGAAACAGATCGGTGGGAAGATCGCGCCTTGTTCTATGGTTACAACCACGACTTATCATTGTCGGGACGATCAGGAATTGGCAAATTGATTGACGGAAAACACCTAACCCAGTACCAGTATCTCGGCGCCACGAGCCAGTTCACAGCGATGCGGGGGGAACTTTCGGACGACAGTTCCGAATCGATGACTCGCGAATCGATGAATCCGAGATCGTTTCGGTCGCGGGCCAAATCGGCAAACTAGAGTGGTTAGAAATCGCAAATGCCAAGTTTGCGAAAACATCGATTGCTGAGTTTGGCAAGATGACGGGACTAAAAAACCTTGTTCTTAGAAAGACTGGACTCGATTCCAAAGCTGCGACAGAGTTGAAGAAGTTGCTGCCTAAGTGCAAGGTTGAGATTAAAGACTATTGATTTATGATCCAACGTATTGCTCTGTTTGACCGCGTTCACGAAGATCCAGCCTTGAAGAGTCCATTGAGACTAAAAATGAAAATTAACAGCTATTCAACCATGCCATTGATCTTTTCAGTCGTCCTATTCTGGTCGGTTGAAACCTCGGCGGTAGAGCCTTACCAAAATCCGAGTACCAAATACAACAAGCTCACGCGAGAAGAACAAAACGTAATTCCCGAAAAGTCGGATGCGAACAAGAACGGCCAAGACGCAAGTGATGTTTCCCCGCGAAGCCGAAAATCAGGATCCGAATCCACAAACATTTTTTGAGTTGTTGCGAAAGCAGTTGCTGGAGCAATTGATGGATCCCAATCAAGACATAGTTCACGAAGCATTGTCTCAATTGGAATACGAGTACGTGGAAACCAAGCTGGTCAAAAAGTACGGGAGAGATAGATATGTCGAAGCGAAGCAGGCGATTGGGATCAAGCTCTCGGTACGAAAAGAATTGATCGAATTACTGAATAGCGCATCGGTTGATACGCGGGAATTTGCTATCCGAAGATTGGGAGAGCTCGGTCCAAAGGCAGACGACGCTTTACCAAAACTGAGAGAACTCTTGGCAATCGCAGATAGCCGCACGAAGTTGAAAGCGGCCGAAGCCGTATGGCACATTTCAGGGAACGCGGAGGAATCTACAACCGCATTGGTGAAACTTATTCGAGATGACGAAGAGATTGGGCAATACACTGTTTGGACTTTTGAATTGATGGGGCCGGCAGCATTCTCGGCGTTCGAGGCAATCGAGGGATTGTCCAGGGACCCGCGAGACAAGGTTCGCGAAACGGCTACCAAGATCCTCGGTTCGTTCGGGCCAAAACACAAACTTGCTACCGAGGCACCCCTCTTGGCTCGCCTGACTGATACATCGAATGATGTTAAGATCGCAGCTTGTTTGTCGTTAATGATGATCGACGGTGAACTTGAGGCGGCCGTCGAGACTTTGATTAGCATCGTAGATCAAACCATCGAAAATAACTCAGCCACCTTCAGGGAATCTCCGGAAGAGAATATAATGATCTCCGCCATCAATGCACTCGGTCTATTCGGGGACGAGGCTGTCGATGCGGTACTGGCGATCAGCCTTCATTTGAATTCAGGGGACCTTAACGTACGATCATCTGCAGCAACCGGGCTTGGAAAAATTGGACCAGCGGCAGAGAAAGCAATTCCGCTCCTTGCCAAGGCGATGCGAGATACGGAGTCGAAGGCCGTTCCGTTGGTCCACTATGTTGTTAACCCCGGTGACGATGCAGCCAAGGCACTTGGTTCGATTGGTATCGCTGCTGCACCTTTATTGCTCGATTCGCTGAACGATCCAGAGGTGGTTGTTCGAATTCGTGCAGCAAGAGAATTGGGGCGAATACAAGAAGCAGCTCGCCAAACGGTCGGTCCACTGACGGCGAAACTTTCGGACCTGAATGCTGAAGTTCGACTCGAAGCGATCAAGTCCCTTGCCAGGCTCGGAAAAAATGCTAGCGCTGCTGCTCCTGAGTTAACCAAGTTTCTGTTTGCTGCTGAAGCATTAACCTCATTTCCATCTGGCGGAGGCATTGGCATAACCGAACGGTTTAGCACGACAGCACTTCGGTCTCTCCGTAGCATTGAAGCAACCGAGGAGCAAATCTTGCCAGCGATCCTCGATGCGCTGGATCGAAATCAGAATCTAACATTAGAAGCCATTTCAGTCCTTAGGCAGTATCCAAACCGAGGCAGCGAGTTTGAAAACCCTTTGCGTCGATTACTGGACGGAAAGAACCTGGGGGGTGCGTGTGCGCTGGCTGCGTTTGGAGCCAACGATTCGGAGATACAAGCGGTTTTGGCAAAGAACCTGTTCGAGGGTGAGCAAGTAAATTCGGTCGCGGCCCTGGGCATCGGGCAGTTGGTTGCACATGGCGTTAAGCTGGATGAAGCTGTTTCTTCCCAATTGTCAGTCGCAATAAAGAAGGAGTACGTTCCACTTTCTATTTGGACGATCTTGTTGCGATTAACGCCAGATGACAAAGCTATCGTAGCCTCGTTCATGACTGAAGCGAGACTTGCCAGTCCTTTTTTTGGCTCTGAAATCGAAATAGAAGAAGCGGAAGCCGCGTTGGTCGAGTTGATTCATCACAAAAGTGTTCAAGATGCGTTAGAGAAAGATTTGGATAACCGAGCTGACTTGATCCGATCTCGATTTCTGTCGGCAAGAATTCTCATTGCAGCGAATCAAAAGCAGGAACAAGCCTTCGCCTGCCTTGAGAGGGAAGCGGCAGTGAATGGTGACTTGTCAGCTTTTCTAGACGTCGCGGACTTCTTAGGCAAACTAACACCGAGCGAGCCGTCTAAATCGCTGCTCGTTAAATTGCTCCAGTGCCAGGATGGCGGCGTGGTTCATGGGGATTTCTACGGACGAGGCGGCGAATTACGCATCGTCGGGGACCGGGCTGCACTCGCGTTGGTTCGACAAAAGGAAGTCTCAACTCTGATCGACCAGTTGGGAAGTAAAAGCGTCATGGTCCGTTTGCGAGTCGTGCGTGCGCTGGGAGGCTGCGGCCTTTCTGCCTTTACACCAGAACTGCTCGAATTGGCGAGAGATTCAGAGAAAAGGGTTCGGCTTGAGGTAATCAGGACGCTCGGCCGAATTGGCCTTGATCATCCTGAAACGAGAAATGAGCTCCGGCCGGCTTTGGAGACGGCAACCAAGGATCGCCGACGCAGTATAAGCGATGAAGCACACCGAACGCTAAATCGATGGCGGTGATTCGCAGATGGAACAGGAGGGGGCAGTCAACATGATAAGCCAGAAACCAATGGGCATTAAAATTGGGCGGCTCAGAACATAGCCTGCTGCCTTCAACTAAGGCGAGCGGCAAAATTGATTATACCAGGATGTCTAAACGAGGTGACTCATGATTCGCTGCATTCGTAGCTTGCTTTTCGGACTTATATTCCTAACCAGTTCCGTCGTTGGCCAAGACAAAAACGCGTGGAAGATTCCAACTGGCGTGGACATGGTGGATCAAGTGCGAAAGGCGGGCTGGATGTCCGCATTGAGTTTGATTCCAAAATTGGAGACAGCCGATATGGAAAAGTATCAAGGTATCCGTCAGTTTGCCGCTGACGTTCGCCGACTCGAAAAGAGCATTGAAACAAAAAAACCACCACATGAATGGAGTGCGATCGCTGTCGATCCTCTATTACATCGCAATCCGAATTTCTGGAGGGCCATGTACGAAATGGCTCCTGGCGATCCAGCGATCAGCGTTGTGCACGTTGGATTGCTGCTTGCCAGTGGTGAGATTGATCAAGCGCATAACCTTTTGCATTTATTGTCACATGACACGGAAATCCCTAAATTAGAGCGAAATCTATTGCTGCATGCTGGCGGAGACCTCAGGCTTATATTTCCTAACGCAACCGAGAATCCCCCATCGGACGGTAGGCCCATCGGTTCGCTCGATATGAGGGTACACTATTTGCTCAATGACAACGCTCCCCGCGTGAAACAGGGGAATAAATTGCATGACGCAAATGATTACGACGGAGCCATGAATGCCTATGAAGCTGCGTTAGCGATCTGGCCTCAGAACTCAGCGGCGCAGTACGAACTTGGATACACAAAAAGTGTAAGTAAAAAGGGAGATTCCGCACCCTATTTTGCGAATTGTCGTCGCTTCGATCCGCTCAAAAACGAAGCCTATCAAGGCACCTTCAAGCCCGGTATCTTCCAATCAGTCCAACAAACATTCTCGGTTTGGAAACAAGGTCTCTATTTGAAGGAAAGAGCCAACGAGGACGTTCTCATGAAATTTGCTCAGAGCTGTCAATCAGCCGCACCGGCCGAGATTCGATTGCACGAGCTCGCTTTGGTCGCGAGGCAAATCGTAGTAGCAAGGCATGGACGGTACAATTCCCAAGACCAAGAGTTCATCGCGGTCAGTTTGCGAGAACTTGTGCCTGGCGAGACGACAGAGGCAACGCTCAAGTGGTTGGCGCTTGAAAGCGTGCCTTGGATTGTTTTGATTCCTCGTGAGCCATTGACCACGCCCCCAGCCGGTCACGAGTTACTGACATTAACAGGACACACAAACACAGTCACGAACGCAGCATTCAGCCCGGATGGGACACGGCTCGCGTCGGTCGGCTTCGACAAAATAGTCAAGGTCTGGGACATCAAGAATGGGCAGCTTTTGCAAAGCTTGAATGGCCCATCGGCCGGGGCTACGGGAGTTGTGTATAGTCGGGACGGCAAGCGACTGGCATCGGGAAGCGGCGATGGAACTATCAAGGTATGGGACGCTATGAGCGGCCAGGAGTTATTCACCGTGAAAGCGAATACCGGTTTGGTGTACGACGTTGAATTTTCCGCCAACGGCCAGCGGCTAGCGACCGCTGGCTCAGATTCCTCGGTGAGAATACGGGACGCGATGAGCGGTCAGGAAACACATAATTGGATCCATTCTGCGGTGAATTGTTTGGCCTTTAGTCCCGACGGCGAATGGCTCGCGTCGGGGGGCGGTCCGCCCAAAAAACCCGGCGAGGTGAAACTGTGGGATGCCAAGACAGGTCAGGAGTTGCTGACCTTGAAAGGGCACATTGCCGGCGTTCATCGTGTTGTTTATAGCCCGGACAGTCTACGACTAGCATCAGCAAGCGGCGAATTCGGACAACCGGCCGAAGTGAAGGTCTGGGATGCCGCCAGCGGTCAGGAGTTGCTGTCGTGGAAGGGGCACACTGACATGATCAAGAGCATGATGTTTAGCCCCGATGGAAAACTGCTAGCCACGCGAAGCCTGGACAGATCATTAAGGATTTGGGACGCCACGACCGGTAAGGAAAAGTTCACTTTGAAGGGTTACTCGTTCGTCAGCATGGTGTTTAGCTCGGATAGCAAGGGGTTATTGTCGGCCAGCAACAACGGATTGATACGCCTTTGGGACGTAGAACCGTGACATGCCGGCGGGGGTTATGACCATCTGCCCCGGAGAGTTGCTAAGTATCCCCCGAGATGAACTCGGGGGCATGCGAACACAATACGCCCTACCATTCTGGTACGATGGACGATGGTTTGCTGCATGCTGAGCTTGGATCGCCATTTCTCACAGGTTAGATAACGAACGCGAATTGCATACGGTTCTGTTCCGTACGACTGATGGCGCAACGAGTTGCAATTGCACGCCAGTGACTTACGACTTCGGTAACCTGCGCGATGATTTTGTTAGCGGCTACCTTTCCCAATCGAAAGTACGGCGCGACTTGACGCGCAAGATCCAGATCGAGCGAATTGTCCAACTCGCTGATGTTCAACGAGAGTCCAGTTCCGTTTGGCTCGGGATTCAGATCGAACGCTGGCGACAATCTCCATCCCTTGTCCGTCAACAGAAAGCCATGATTTCGCAGATGATCATCGGTATTGTGGATCATGATCGAAAAGACGATACGTCGCCACAATTGCTCTAAGTCCTCGTCGATGCTCAATTGGTTTTGTGCGATCCACTGTGCGATGTCTAAATAGGATGCTCCGGTATTAGCGCCATCGCCATCGCTGTAACCAAGCATCGTCATCGCGGAAGCAAAGTGAACGCGTTTTCGTTTCCCCTTGACTACATTTCGATCGAATCTTTGCGTCAGGAAAGTTCGATGCGACCGTTCACCAAACGACTCGATCCGAGAATTTGATACACGCACACCTGCTCGACGGGCGAGTTCTGTCGCAACTTGTTCCCAAGCACCGACGTCGCGATCATCGTCACGGCCAGGAAATTTTGCGATCCAAAGATTTTCGACTTCATCCACGATCCCTGCCTTGGGACGAGCACCTCCAATCGACGAGCCGGGTGCGACTAGCAATCGAAGCACTTCGCTTGTCTTCTTTTCGCTCATTTGCTTGTCAGACTGTATCGCCCAAGATGCTTGCTCTAGTTCTCTGAGCGAGGCCCAGGGTGGCGCAGCCATCGATGCGTCATGACTCAAGTAATCAACGCCATCTGGAAACCGTAGACGTATCCCGCCAAGGCGTTGTTCGTCATGAACACCAAGTAAAAAGTCAGACTCCAGCAACCTTTTCGGTTGTCGGTTTGTCAGGCGAGCTAGGTGAGCCTCTCGCCGTTGCATCAAAACGCGACCCCATCGATCGGGTGCGGAGTCGAGGAAGACCCCGAATCCCTGCTGTTTCTTGGCGGATGGATACTGGCGTCCGGCAAACCATTGCAAATCCGGATCTAAATTCCTAGCCTGGTCGGTATTCAGCCAATTCGGATCGTAAGAAAAAGCGTAGGTCTCTTTTCCCCGCACAACTTCAATCAAAAGAAAACCGATCGAGCTCGGAACACTTGTTGCGAGCCAGTCAGCATCGACTTGAATCTCAAGGGTCATGTTCCTTGCTCTTTGTCAGCAGTTTTCTTATTCACTTTTTTCTTGTGGCCGTCGGTTGCCGTTTTGCTTCGCGATGAACCAAGCAGCTCGGCGTCCATCAGTCGCTGTCCCAATACATCGTCCTTGCCCAACAATGCCAGATCGTTCTCCAGCCGTAACGCCATCAGCACCTGTAGCAACGTTCCTATCGACGAGTTGGATTCTCCCATTTCGAGGTGATACAAGGTCGAGCGGCTAATTCCCGCACGTTCGGCAACCTGCGCTGTAGTCAGTTTGCGCCGTTTTCGGGCAAGACGGAGACGCTCTCCGAGTTGCTCCAGAAGCCGCTGATGATTTGGAAAAAGGATTGGTTTGTTGCGAGACATGTGATCGATACCGTACACAAATTTCAATTAGGTGTTTTAAGTATAGATCAAAACGAGTATTTGTCAATTGAGGATGTGATGTAAATCGGAACAGGAGCCGAATTCAGTTCGTCCGCTGTTTCTCCGCGCTTCCACGCAAAGATTCCAATATCTGAGACACAATCGCGAATCGATTGAATAGTGATACGCGTTCAGACCAAGTTCTCGCCAAAACACTCCTCATTCCTTCTGCTTGAACGGCTGTGCAATTGAAACAAACTGAGAAATCGATAGCCCTCATTTCCATCATTGCGATCGTTTTCGCCATTTCGGGTTTATTCCTGGCTTTGAACTGGAATCAGCAATTTAGTTTTCTTTCCCGCGAGGGCACAACCATACGCGAAGACTCTGCCGGTAATCTCAACTTCGCCAAAATAAATGCCGAGTACCAGATCCTGGCTAGGTGCAAAGGCCAACTGACACTGGTGGAGTCGGAGAGCGATGTCGCAACCCTTTCGCCCAACGGCGAATGGTTCATGAGTGAAGTTCGTGCAAACAAGCGAAGAGAGTACCTCGTAGTTGCGGATAGTAAGGGTGGACTCGCCCGGAAATTCACCGAGGACGGGCTTGAAAACCCAATTGACGAAGAAGCGCAAGAGTGGATTCGGATTACCTTATTGGAGGTGCTTCGAAGTTCAAGACTTGACGCACAAGCACGCGTCCAACGACTATTAGCAAAAGGGGGTGTTGCCGCAGTACTTAACGAAGTAAAGCTGTTGGATGGTGATTATGCTCGGGTCGAATATCTTTCTAAGCTCTTAATGTCTACCCGACTTTCGGGTACGGAGTTTGCCCAGTATGTCGAGTGCCTGAAAGAGCTAGGGAACGATTATGAATTGAGACGCGCATTGATTGCAATTCTTGACGCTTCGGGGCCTCCCGCAGTTGAGTGCGTCAAGCAGGTACTGAATGCGTCAGAGTACATTCAAGGCGACTACGATCGGTCGGAGTTTCTAATTCATGCAATAGAAAAGTGGGGCAAGAAGAACGATTCTACTGCTTGGTTCAAGTCTTTGGACGGGATCGACTCCGATTTCGAAGCAGCCAAGGCGCTCAAGGTGGCTGTCCAGGTGCATTCGGATGATGCCGTTTGGCTTGAACTTGCATCGACCCAGGCTGCCCGACAGATTCAGTCACCGTACGAACTTCGATGCGTATTACAGACTGTCGTTTCTTTGGCGGACCCACTTTCGAAGCCAACGATTGGAGTTCTATTGAACGCGATTGACAAGGTTGATAGCAACTATGAAAAAAGTGTCGTCATGATGGAAATTGCCGAACATATTGAGGGCGACTCCGAATTGGAGGAACGCTTTAACTCCATCGCCAATCGACTATCGCCCAAAGAACGGAAGCAAGTCCTAGGGCAACTAAAACCGCTTTAAGGATAGCTGTCCTGTAAGACGAGCGGCAACATTGATTATGCCGGGAGGGAGAGGCCACCCCCTTGAAACATGATTACATCGACTTTTCCCAAGCAATTCGTTGACCGGGAGGGTGAGGCTCCTGCCGAACCATTGCGACGCCAAGCTCGGCAGGAGCCTCGCTCTCCCACTGAAACCCTTGGCAGGTAGTTTTCACGCTGCCGCTCGTCTAAGTACTGCAAAACGGGAACAGCTCAATACGCCTTTGGGACATTCCCTGAGATAAACTGGGGGGATTTCCGTATGCCGTCGGCCCTATTCAGCGTTCCAACCATTATTCACTCGTTTGGTAAACAACTTTCCCATCCAAGATCGTGGTTCGGACTTTGGCCGTATGCACTTGGTGGACAGGAAGCGAAAAAAGGTCTTGGTTCCAAACGACCACATCGGCCAACATCCCAATATCCAAAGTCCCCTTCTTGTCCTCTGCAGACTCGGCAAAAGCCGAACCTCGCGTGTAGGTGTCGAGTACGGCCTCCAATGGCAAACGCTGTTCGGGTACAAAGCCTCCGTCCGGTTCTCCACGCAGCGTTTGCCGGGTCAGCGCGGTATGCATACCCAGCCTTGGATCCAAACCGACTACCGGCCAGTCGCTGCCAAACGCAAGTCGACCGCCAGCGTCCTGAATGCTCTTCCAAACCCAAGCTCGCGATGCACGCTCTGCCCCAAGATTCACGGCCCATACCCCGAAGATATTGCTATTGGGATTGGCGTGGTAAGGTTGCATCGAGGCAATTACCCCCAGTCGACCGAAACGGTCGATGTCCGCTTGGCTAATCGATTCGATGTGTTCAAGCCGATGTCGTCTTGGATTTGCGGGCGTCGGGTTTATCTTCTGTGCTCGCTCAATAGCGTCCAGTGTCATGCGCACACCGCCATCTCCGATCGCGTGAACCACGATCTGCCAACCGCGTCGGTCGAGCAATTCGACAATCCGGTCCAAGTCGTCCTTGCTCGTTTCGGGTAATCCGAGACTAGTCGGTCGGTTAGCGTACGCGGATAGTAAAACTGCAGTATGCGATTCGACGACTCCATCCACAAACAATTTCACAGCCGGAATATGCAACTCGGGGAAATCTTTCCGAAGCGTAGTTAGCTGGTCGGCATCGGATTCGGACATGTTCCGTCGACTAGTCAACGCGAACGAAAATCGCAACGACAACTCTCCAGCCTTTCGAAGCGTCTCAAACAACTCGAGTTCCGCCCGATCGACTCCAGCATCCAAAACGCTGGTGACTCCTAACCGATGAGCCTCTCCAATACCACGTCGAAGAGCCGACAATTTGTCGCTGGGTGTCGGTTCTGGAAGGACACTGTCCATCAATGTTTGAGCCGCTTCTTTCAGTACCCCCGTTGGCTCGCCGGTAACAGAGTCGCGGACGATAATACCGCCCTCTGGATCCGGCGTATCGCTAGTGATTCTTGCAGCCTGCAAAGCCATTGAATTGACCCACAAGGTGTGGCCATCGTAGCACTTCATGATGGCAGGCCGGTCAGGCACCATGCGGTCCAGTAACGCCTTGTTCGGGAGTCCATCCTCAAACGTTCCGTAAACCCAACCGCGTCCGACAACCCATGGCTGATTCGGATGAAGATCAGCGAATGAGCGAATCTTGGTCTCGATTGCCTCGATCGAATCCAAATCGGATAAATCGACTTGAGACAAGCCTAGACTACCGGATAGGAAATGAACATGCGCATCATGGATTCCAGGCGTTACCGAGCAACCCCTTGCGTCCAACCGCTTCGTATTGGGACCGATGAGTGCATTTATTTCGGCCTGTGTGCCGACCGCTAGAATGCGATTCGATTTGATGGCCAACGCGACATGATTGGAGCCTGGCCTAAAGATTCTTGCATTCTCGATAATCAAATCCGCCGGACCGACATCCACAATCGGTTGTTTAGCGACAGCACAACCAGCGGTGAAGGCCAGAAGAATTGCAAATACTCGATTCATGGATCGAAACCTCTTGGTAGTGATAGTATTTTTTGGGCACCGTGGCATTGTCGAAAACTATTTGTTCGGAGCAACTTGGAATAATTCTAGTGATTGGTCCTTCAGTCGGCGAAGGGTTTCCTCGGTAATCGGTCCTGGCACGAGTTGCCGCAAGCTCAACGCGATGAATTCGCGGTCTTGGTCGTCATATCCACCTTTTCTTGAGACTACGATTTGCCTTGCCACCAATGCCAGTTCATGAAACCGAATCTCGATGGGTGCAGCATTTTGACAGCCTTGAGCAAATTTCAAAAGTACTTTGTCATCGGCGGAACTTTTCGATTTTAGGCTTTCTTTCCAGAGTTGGATTACCTGGCCTACCTCTTGTCGGGCGGGAGCAATTTCAGGACTATACTCCCCTTGGTGGGCTGCAAGATTGAGCGGATCCAAGCGGCGGCAATTTTCGAAATGCTTGCTGGGATCTCTTTTGCTCATACGCATTGAGTATCCAATCTCGTATTGAGCGGCTGAGCTCTGCGGCCAAATCGATAATACATCTTCGTAGATTTTGATGGCTGCATCAAAATCCTTCGAGTCATGCATTTTTATGCCTTGTGAAAGATGTCGGAAGCTGTCCGAAAGCATTTGATGGGTCATCGAATCGAACCATTTTAGACGATCACGATCCATCTGCTTGATCTCCGCGTCATGCAACAATAGATGGATGAGGTTATGTGCTTGGTCGATCTCGCCACTGGTCATGAGTAAACCGATGTGCACAAATTTGAAAGCAGGCTCGCTTGGATCACTTTCAAGCATTGCCCTCCAGAAATTTGGATTGCGGTGAAGCAAGGGGGCGGTCTCAAAAAGGTTCCATTCGTGTTTCGGTTTCGTCGAATCGATGCTCTTTTCAACTCGTCGCACATCGGATGAAAACGCAAGGATGCCTGCGAATTTTTCGTTGTCTGCCTTTTCTAGTTTTGAGAGCATTTCTAGTGCAGTTGTCCAACCTGACTTCCGCAATTGATACACCAGCTTTGGGTTCGCCAACGTCGGAGGCCTTCTTGGCTCCTGACCTTCGGCCGAACCAACCGACAGTAAAAACCCGAACATCACCCCAGTCATCACTCGATTCATTCCGCACCCCGTTTTATCCAGGCAAAAATTCCAAATGCGTCATCCCATAAATTATACACCTTAAAAACGGATACCCGTTCGGGCCGTTAGCCCGACAAAACTCGGTTGAGCGGGAGCTTGTCTCCCCTCAACCTTGTTTTGGAGTTCTAAGTAACTACAGCTAGTTGCCGCACAGTTAGGACGCCAAAACGGCGTCCGTCGGAGCCAAGCTCCGAGCGGACGGAAGTACTTCACGGGATTGGTGCGTGCCCCTTTGGGCCTTTGGACCTGTCGCGGGTACGGTACTGTTTGGACAAGGTGATTATGATTCCGTTTGGCCATTGCTTTTCCATCAACCGAATCCATCCCCGTGTTCCTTGATGATCGATTGGATTCCTAGGATGGAACGCAACCCAGTCTTCGTTTTGTCGAAACTCAACTCGCTCCTCTTGAATCGACCGCGACACATTGAACAAACCTTGTCGGACATTACAAAAAGGGAAATGACTCCCAACCCATGGTTGTTTGATGAAGAGACGAGCCAGCTTCGAAGCTTGCTAAAGACAATTGGCAATTATCCGCTTGCATCTGTTCAAAGGGTTGTCGACGAGGCGTTCTGGACCTCTGTCGAAGAACGCTTCGAAGTCGATCCGGACCCTGGAGTCCACGCTTCGTGCGAATGGCTATTGCGTAGATTTGGGCGTTCCTCGCTCCGCCAGATCAACGACCGCTTAAAGGAACAGCAAGCTCGGCGAGCCAGTTGGTTTGTTAACTCCAATGGACATGCGATGGCGGTCGTTCATGGTCCGATCGAGTTTTTGGCGGGCGCGGATAGCAAAGACCCAGATCGAGATGCGGCTATCGACATCGACCCTGTCGACGGTTCCATCGAAGCTTGGAGCGAGGATGACCAACACCCCAAGCGTATCCCTCGCAGTCTCGCCGTGGCTTTGAAAGAAACAAGTCTCTCCCAAATAAACGAATTCGACAAACGCTTTCATGTTCTTCACAACAAAGCATTGGGGCCAACGCTAGAACATCCCGCCTGTCGAGTTTCATGGCATAAAGCCGCTGGCTATTGCAATTGGCTCAGCAAACTAGATGGTATTCCAGAGAACGAATGGTGTTTTGTTCCTGCTGAGCAGTCCGACGAAGTAATGGTCCTTGCACCGGATTACCTTCACCGGAAAGGCTATCGATTGCCGACGGAAGCGGAGTGGGAATACGTTTGCCGTGCAGGCACGACAACACGTCGATACTTCGGTGATACGGACGAACTCCTACCACAACATTCATGGACCATGCTCAATTCGCGGGAGGCAATTTCGATCGGATCCTTCGCGGAGGCTCAATCTATTCACTATCG
Organism: Pirellula sp.; assembly: GCA_031374925.1. Classification (GTDB taxonomy): domain Bacteria; phylum Planctomycetota; class Planctomycetia; order Pirellulales; family Pirellulaceae; genus JBKCUI01. The sequence goes on from JANMHA010000133.1 coordinate 38,486, forward strand.
GAAGACGTTCGAGCTTCGGAATACTCCAATTTTCGTCCATCGTATCGCGAAGGCAATACGGGCTTTCGAGTTGTCCGGACGATGGAATGGGAGCAGTAGGCCGACGAAATCGTCGCTGGGGTTTTTTGATTGTGGATGAGCGAGGGATCATTTCGTCGGTCCCTCACTTACGTATCGGGTTATGATTGGTAGTTTTCACATCGCCGCTAGCCTAAATGCGTTAAACTTAGTCGTTTTGGCCATCCAACCATGCTTCCATTGGGACAAACTCATCGGGGAGCATTTTGAGAAGACATCGGATCCCATGTATCGACGCGATTTTACTCTATCCTCAGTTGCTGCTCTACTTTTTCAAATTCATTGTCCCAACAGACTGCTTTCGCAGATTCCATCCGAAAGCAAAAGCGATATCGCCACGGACGAACTTGCGGGCCCCGCTAACGGTCCTTGGCGACGGTTGTTTCTTGATGCAACCATCGTCGAAGAACAGCATGGCTTAACCCGACAGTTTCATTCCGCTGAAAAGCATGCCAGCAACCCCATCATTGTTGCCGATCGGCCTTGGGAAGGCACCTCTGCGATTACGGGTCCCTACGTTTATGGGACTGTCTTGAAAGACGGACAGCGTTACCGAATGTGGTACCAAGTTCTATTTCAAGGCAACCATGTAGGCTATGCCGAGTCAGATGACGCTGTCCATTGGCAGAAACCAACTCTCGATATCATCCAATACGAGGGCCAATCCACTAACTTCGTCGTGTCCGAATTCAACGCGGAAAAGTCCGGCGGTCGATGCCACAATCCGAATGTCATTCTTCGATCGAATGACACCAACCCCGCGCGACGTTATGCACTTTATGGGTTCGATGGAACAGCAGGGCACGCCCGAGTCGCTTTCTCCGCCCATGGTTTCAATTGGCAGTACCCAGCCGAGAGTGCTCAGCAACCATTGTTCACTTCGTCGGATGTAGTTAACTTCGGCTATGATCCTTATCAAGACCGATACTTTAGCACTTGGAAGACACGGAATCGACGAGGCCGCGCCGTTGGGATCGCTTGGTCTAAGGATGGTGAGAAATGGAACAAACCATTGGAAGGGCCGGTTTTTGTGGCCGACGACCTGGACCCAAGCGACACGCAGATTTACGGGATGCCTGCCTTTGCGTATCAAGGCATGTACATTGGTTTACCGTGGATGTATCGGGCTCGCTACTTTCGTTATGGCCAGTACAGCGTTGAGAAGCTGCATGAAGCCCAATCTGATTCACCGCGAACGATGGAAGTGCAATTGGCTTGGTCATGGGACCTAGTCAATTGGACTCGCGCATCCGAGCGGAACCAGTTCATTCCTCGCGGCAAGGATTCGGATTGGGATCGCGGGATGATTGTTACGGCGTGTGCGCCGATCGTGGTAGGAGACAAACTCTATTTCTACTTCGGAGGCACCGATCGAGTGCACGATGAAAAACGAGTTCAAGCGTCTATTGGTTTAGCAACCTTGCGATTGGATGGGTTCTGCTCCATGTCAACCGATGGCTCCAAGGAAGGTTGGTTGATCACGCGACGAGAGCCGTTTCGTACACCTATCGTCGCCATCAATGCAGTTACAAAACCGGGCGGCTCAATCTCGGCCGAGATTCTCGACCGAAAGAACAAGGTGGTTGCGGGTTTTTCTCGGGAGCAATGCGTTGCATTTCAAGGCGACTCAGTCCGACATCGTTTACAATGGACAACCGATTCCTTTCCTCCAGGTTCATTGAAGAGCGATTACAAGATTCGCTTTTGGCTAAAGAATGCGGAGCTGTATTCGTATTTGCCCGAATCGCTCGACCCAAACCAAAAGGACTTGGCGCGATTCCCAAGCACGGGACCATAACCTTATATCAACACTTCCAAGGGACATGATGAACATCATTCTACCACGGCGATGTCGTGCCAACCCATTCTTAACGTCATTCCTGTCGCTAACACTTCTAGCGCATTGCGTTGCTTCCGCTTCTTGCCATGCAGACCAATTCGTCTTGTTCGATGTCACATTCAATTATACGAAAGAGGACGCGGACAATTCAAAACCGAGCAAGTCACACTACTACGTGAAGGACAAAATGCTTAACACAGAGCGTCCAAAAGATTGGACTTCCCCTGTAGATTACCGCAACGGAACCGTTCATGTTCGCTTGGAAGTTCTGGAAAAACCCGCAGGCGACGAACCGACAACTTGGAGCATTTGCTACATACCCAACAAGGGTCAGAAAAACGGATATGGTTGCCTCGGAACCGACATCTATAAAAAGGTTGGCGTGTACGAGAAGGATATTTCCATGAAGTCGTTTTGGGAGAACGATTCGATTGTGTGGACTGAAGGCATCAAGCAAATGGACTTGGTGATCAAAGACAACAGCGGCGGCTCCGGTCACGCGCACAAGCGTTCGGACTCCGAAAGGTTTTTTCCAACCAAAGTTCGATTAACATTAACGCAAGTTTCGGCAGGCTCGCAATACGATCCGAAGCTTGCACCGAAGAGGAACGAGTAAACAGTTACTCTTTCCGAAGAGTATCGACGAAGCGATACTTGATGCTAACTTTCCCGATTGGAACCTATTGTTCTCAAAGATAGCGGTTGAAAATATTTTCTAGCATTTCTTGACGGCCGCTTTCGTTTGGAGCCGTTTCTCCCTTTTCTAGCATGTACTTTTCCAGGCTTTCAAAAGATGTCTTGCCAGCTTCTATTTCTGCGCCGATGCCGCTGTTCCAGCTTCGGTAGCGGTTCGATACGAATTGATTGATAACGCCATCTTTGCGAATATCGGCGGCGATTCGGAGCCCTCTCGCGAAAGCGTCCATTCCACCAACGTGCGCGTGGATCAAGTCGATGGGTTCAAAGCTTTCGCGTCGCACTTTGGCATCGAAGTTGACGCCACCGGTCGTGAGACCGCCGTGCTTTAGGATGGCCAACATGCATTGTGCGGTCAAATAATAGTCTGTTGGGAATTGATCCGTATCCCACCCGAGAAGCAGATCGCCGGTGTTGGCATCGATCGATCCCAATGCCCCTTGAATACCTGCGTAATCCAGTTCGTGCATCATGGTGTGCCCGGCTAGAGTCGCATGGTTGGTCTCAATATTAAGTTTGAAATAGGGCAGCAAGTCGTAGTTTCTCAGGAAATTCAAGCACGCTGCGGCATCGCTATCGTATTGGTGTTTGGTAGGTTCTTTCGGCTTGGGTTCGATTAGAAATGGTCCTTTGAAGCCAATTTTCTTGGCGTAATCGACCGCCAGATGGAAAAAGCGAGCGAGGTTGTCCAATTCGCGTTTCATGTCGGTATTGTAGAGGCACTGATAACCTTCGCGACCGCCCCAAAATACGTAGTTTTCTCCACCTAGTTCTTTCGTGACCTCGAGGCATTTTTTGACTTGAGCGGCAGCAAACGCAAAGACATCGGCATTGCATGTCGTCGCCGCTCCGTGCATAAATCGCGGGTGGCTAAACATATTGGCTGTCCCCCAAAGCAATTTGATTCCCGTTTTTTCTTGATGGTCCTTAAGCGACTTGGCGACTCGGTCAAAATTTTCATTGGTCTCTCGCAAGGAGCTACCCTCGGGGGAGACATCGCGGTCGTGGAACGCATAGAACGGGGCGTCTAATTTTTCAATTATTTCGAATGCGACTTCCACCCGCTTCAGTGCATTTTCAACGGTATTGGAGCCATCGTCCCATGGTCGAATGGCCGTTCCTGGTCCAAACGGGTCGGCTCCCGTCCCTCGCATGGTGTGCCAATAAACAATACTGAATCTCAAATGATCCTTCATCGTCTTTCCCTCGATCAACTCAGACGGATCATACCAACGAAAAGCCAGAGGATTGCGGCTTTTCGGCCCTTCGTATTGGATCTTGTTAACGTCGGAAAAATAGCTCATGCGGAAAGTTGCCTTGGAGAAGTTGTTATAAAGTTTCGTTGAATTGTCGTCTCGAAAACATGGCTAGTTTAGCAACACCCTTCCAGAATCGGGAGGGGCGCCCAGGGAGCAAAAAAACGGGTTATTAAGTCAATAATTGACGAATCGTCGCGGAAAAATGGGAAAACCCGGTTTCTTAATGGGCCGCCGATATGCTTTGAGAGAAATTTCAGTACACTAGGAATAGTGGTGATAGGCGAGACATTTGGATGCATTGACGCACGTTGCTCGCTTTTTCAAGTTCGTTGAATCGGGAACTCCCTAGAGTTGTGGCGCAAGCGGAGCCTTCGAGGAACAATTTGGCATGACGCAGATCACATCAGACCGAATATTCGAGCTAATCGAAAAAAGTCGTCTTGTAGAGTCGGCTGAGCTTAATGCTCAACTCGAAATGATTCGGGAACGACACGATGGAGTCCTACCTGACGATCCGGTTGTCGTTTGTAAAGAACTCGAAGACGCCGGTGTAGTAACTCGATGGCAATGCGAGAAGATCCTTCAAGGTAAGTACAAGGGCTTCTTCCTAGGCAACCACAAGCTTTTAGGACACCTGGGTTCTGGCGGTATGAGCAGCGTCTACCTTGCGGAGCACCTTGTGATGAAACACAAGCGAGCGATCAAGGTCCTTCCGAAATCGAAACTCGGTAACAATAGCTATTTGGAAAGGTTTAAACGGGAAGCCCAAGCCATCGCCTCGTTGAACCACCCAAACATTGTTCGCGCATTCGACATCGATAACGAAAAGGACACCCACTACTTAGTGATGGAGTACGTCGATGGTGCCGACATGCAGACGTTGGTGCGAAAACATGGACCGCTGCCATTTGCAGTTGCCGCAGACTACATTGCCCAATCCGCTCGTGGACTGCATCATGCCCATGAGGCTGGACTTATTCATCGAGACGTTAAGCCAGCCAATATCCTGATCAACAAAAAAGGGGTCGTAAAGGTCCTAGACCTCGGCCTAGCCCTCTTCTCCGAAGAGACCGACCCGTCATTGACAATGGAGTACAACGACAAGGTACTGGGAACCGCCGACTATCTGCCCCCCGAGCAGGCGATCAATAGCCACAAGATCGACGCCCGGGCTGACATGTACGGACTCGGTTGTACTCTTTACTTCTTGTTGACCGGGCATGCTCCCTTCCCAGAAGGCAGCATTCCAAGCCGAATCATTCGCCATCAGAACTCCATGCCCCCCGATATCCGAAAAGACAGACCAGATTGTCCTGGTGAATTGGACGGAGTGTGCGTCAAGATGATGCAAAAGGACCCGCGATTCCGTTATAAGAATTGCTTGCAAGTAGCTGAAATCTTGGAAGATTGGTTAGTCAAATATCGTAAAGAAACCGAGGACGACCCTTCCAAAGCAAGGAATAACAACCTGTCCGTTGCCGACTTGCTCGACGAAGGAAAAAGGAAATCAAAACACGATGTCGATACGGTAACCAATCGAGGCAACAGTACTAAAGTTGTCGTGGGTAGCTCCGTGGTCAGTTTGTCCGCGTCCGATAGCGGCGTTCTGAGGGCAATTGCCAAAAGCGAAGCTTCGACGATCGATAGTAAAATTGATCTCGTGCACGATTCAAATGCTCCTAACGTCAAGAAGTCCAAAAGCCAGGCGATCGCCAAAGCAACCTCTCCGATTTCCTCTCCTCCCAGGAGCAATGCAGGGGGGTCGTCTCCTTTGCTCAAAACGATTGAAAAACCAGCAGCAGCTAAGCAACCCGGAAGAGGCGGCTTGCCTCCTCAGGCCAAAACAATCAATACTAAACAAAAAAACAACGTCATTCTTCTGGTCGGAGTGGGTGTTGTGACGATAGTTTTGTTCGGGGTCATCTTGTTTGTTGTGTTGGCGAATCGATAATCTCAGTGGCGATTTCTGTCTCCAAGAACGCACCTTTCTTCATGAAGTGATGGATTAACATGCTTCTAAATGCTTTTCGTCTCTGTTGCCTCGCTTTTGTAATGGCACAATGCAACGAAAGCCCTGTCGTAGCTCAAAACCAGGTCGCAACTCCTGGCCCTGTGGACCTTGGGCCAATGAAGGATTCCATCAAAAAAGCCAGCCAGCTAATTAAAGATGGAAAGGTCCTCGAATGCGTAGAAGTCATCGAATTGGCCACGAAACAAATGCTGGAAATCGTGGAAAGAGCTTCGGTAAAAGAGCTCGCGGAACTCAAAAAAATTCATGTGGAGCTGGCGAAGTCGCATCAGTTTTTAACAGTACAGGGAGCAGACCTAACCGAGTTGCCGTCATGGGAAGCATTGCTCAAAGCCAAGAAGGCGAATCGCCCAAAAAAGGATGAGGAAAAAAAGACTATTCCATTGCCTACCAGTTCGTCTGGGATCAGTTTCTCGAAGGACATTGCGCCGTGGATGGTGGAGCAGTGTTCGCGATGTCATATCAATGCCGAACGAGGCGGTTTTTCCATGGCCACGTTTACCGCATTGATAAAAGGATCCAAGGGAGGCGTTGTTTTGTTTCCCGGCGATCCAATGGGGAGCCGACTTGTGGAGACCATTGAAACGGGTGATATGCCTCGGAGCGGAAACAAAGTGTCACCCGAAAACCTCGCAAAACTGAAGCAATGGGTCAAGGAGGGAGCCAAGTTCGACGGCCCCTCGCCCGATACTCCCATCGCGGCATTGATTACTGGCAAGCCGGCAGTCAGTAGTACGCCAACCAAAGTCGAACCGCCCAAGATCAATTCCCCCACCGGCAAAGAAACGGTGAGCTTTGCGCGTGACGTGGCGCCGATCTTGATCGCAAACTGCAACGGCTGCCATTACAATGCCACCCGAGTCGGCGGTGGATTGCAGTTCAATATGTTTTCCCAAATCGTAAAGGGGGGCGATAACGGCAACATTATGGTGCCTGGCAAGCCCGATGAGAGCCTTATCATTCGCAAGTTGCGGGGCATGGAGGGGGCGAGAATGCCGATGGGTAGGCCTGAGTTGCCAGACGCTCAGATCCAACTCGTAGCCACTTGGATCAAGGAGGGTGCAACGTTTGATGGACAAAACAAGGATTCTAAACTCGATCAGGTGGTTGGCAAAGCGTTTGCTGCCAACGCAACCCATAGCGAGCTCATGGCAAAACGCATGGAGCGAACACGCGAAAAATGGAAAATTGCGGCCCCCAAGGGAGATGCAGATGAGGCGATGGATCAGCAATTCCATGTCATTGGGAACATTGGCGAAGAAAACACTAAGACACTCTTGGCGCAAGCAAACACGGCTGCTAGCCAAATCCGGAAGATGTTTAATGTGCAAAGCAAAGATCCGTTGATCCGAGGCGGGATTACCATTTTTGCATTGAAGCATCGCTATGACTACAGCGAATTTGGAAAGATGATAGAGAGTCGGGCGTTGCCAGCGGAATGGTCGAGCCATTGGCGCAGTGAAGTCCTCGACAGCTACGTGGCGATCGTTTTTGACAAAGGCGAGAGCAAGATCAACGAGACATCGCTCTTGCAACAGATAACGAGTCTTTGGATAAGTTCCCACGAAGGGGTACCGCGCTGGTTTGCCGATGGTGCTGGGCGCCAAGCATTGGCAATTACGGTAGGGCCTAAGGATGCGCGGGTTCAGCCATGGCTCAAGCGGATGCCGGAGTCGATGGAGCAATTGAAGAACGTGAAGTCCCTTTCGGATGGATCGATGAACGACGAAGCTTCGGCAATCATTGGATTCGGCGTCATAAGGACGATGTACGAAGCGAAGATGAAAGCCAAGTACGAAACGATCGTCCGGTCACTTGCGAGTGGAATGACTTTTGAACAAGCCACTTTAAAAACAATCGGGTCCATGGAAGTCTTCTTGAAGCAACTGCTCGGAAAAACCAAGTAAGCTACCAATACGAACACCATCAACCTTAAATAATGGCCGGCGACCCGAGCTGACCATACGATTCAATCCTAACCGTTTTTCGAAACCAATTTCCTCCTAAAAAGCCAACGAGAACGCGCTAACATGGTGAATTCAGATTTGTCGCGAAGGTCTTTCTTGACCACAGCTTCGTCCGCCGTAGCCGTGGCAACATTTCACTTGGGTTGAGCGGTGGCTTGCCTCCCCTCAACCATGTTTTGGCGTTCTATGTATAGTACACCAAAACGGCGTCCGTCGGAGGCAAGTTGGCTATAGTCCATAAAGTTGGGGTCGTAAAAAAAGGGGATGCCTCGAAACTGGTGTTTTTCCCGAAGGCACCAGGAAGTGGAAGGTCATCCCCATGGTAGGTAAGAGAGCATATAGGCGAA
>JANMHA010000134.1:0-4270 GCA_031374925.1 Pirellula sp.
ATTCGCCTATATGCTCTCTTACCTACCATGGGGATGACCTTCCACTTCCTGGTGCCTTCGGGAAAAACACCAGTTTCGAGGCATCCCCTTTTTTTACGACCCCAACTTTATGGACTATAGCCAACTTGCCTCCGACGGACGACGTTTTGGCGTCCCAATGCGAGGTTCATTGATAGGACGCCAAAACAAGGTTGAGGGGAGACAAGCTCCCGCTCAACCTGGGACAACGTCCCGAAAAGGAGACGAAAAGCAGAGGGGGGAAGGCAAAAAAGGGGACAAAACTCTATCCGTATGCCAGCGATGATAGGCGTTTTAGTACAAGGACTTCTCCTCGTCCGTCACAATTCAAGTCCGCTATTTGACGTTGCACCCATCTTGTTCGAGGGATTCTGAATGGCTGTGGAACCTCTCTTGTTCCTCGTTTTGTCGAGGCCTGCGAAAATTCGATAGACCGGTCAAGGATTTCCAACGCCTCAATTTGGATTTTCCCCAAGTGGCGCCAAATCAGCGGCAGGAAACTCAATTCGAAATCCCTCGCCGCGGAGAGGGAGGCTGATGGTCTCGATGAGCTCGCATGGCCGAGAATGATGCTTCCTCGCCGCATGCCTCCTCCCCATTCTCGCCCCAATTCTCCCATCACCACGAGACTACCTGCGATCATTTGGGCAGCACAATAGTCGCCTACATTTCCAGCTATGAAAACGGTTCCTCGTCGCATGCGTTCACAAGCGCGATCCCGAACGCAACCTGCCACAAGAATATCACCGCCCCGCATTCCAGATTTCCTTCCCGCCAACGGCGAAGCCAAGCCATCGCGGCAATTTCCGACCACATAGATCAATCCATCCATCATCCCAGCCCCAAGGTGGTCGCGAACATTGCCGGAAATGACGATCGAACCTCCACCCATTTTTCTGGCGGTGTTGTCACCGACGTCCCCCAAAATACAAAGGGTTCCAGACTGCATCTCCGCCCCCAAGCCATCGATCGCTTCGCAATTCCCATCGATCAAAAGAAAAGGCTCAAACGGCATTCGATCGATCGATACGTCAAAGACCTCCCTCAAAGCAACGATACCACTTTCCGTCGAAAGGCCAGTCGCGTTGATCTGATCCAGCGACATGGTAGCGAAGAAATCGGGGCGAATGGAGGAGCCATCGATAGACCCAAAAGTACTGCTGGTCCGTTGTAATAGTATCATGGAATTACACTTGTAACTGAAGAAGCTGACCGCGACACCAAACGCTCGGGTCCTCAAAATAGGGACTCTGAAGTGTTCTGGCCATAATTTGATTGCCTAAGACGGAATCGTTGATCGTGTAAAAGATCCCAATCTCTTGAAACTCTTCCGGTGAATAGCCAGTCAAAGTATCCCCCTTCAAGAATGCCTTGATGTCATATCCTGCGGAATGAAAAAAAGTCGCAACCGATATGTCTTGCGGATGAACTGCAGCAGGTGCGGAACGTGCTCGCTGGATTGGGCTCAACTCACCATGCCCCCGAATAACGGATTGAGAGCGAGTCGGACGAGTCAAAATAAAATCGAAACGATGGCAATACGACGTTGCGCGATGGACTCCTGGGCTCCAGCGTGTATCGAGGTATACGGAGAAGAGCTGGGACTTGGGGGAAAGGCTATTTGCGATGGCAGCTTCTCTCCCTGCGGGAGCCCGCAGGCGTGAATGAAAGAACAGTCCATCGATGCTCCAAGCCATTGCGATCTCTGCAAATCGCTTTCCGCCGCTTAGAGTGCTCAAGGCTGGGATCGCATACTCCTCTCCCAGTAGCCACTCCAGTCGTTCGGGATATGCTGTGCGACCATGGAACTGTTGGATTGGGAAACCAAGATCAAAAAGCCACGCTGGGTCGCCTAGCAGTTCATTTAGTTTCATGGATTCATGCTCCCTTAATCGCTCCAAAGGCGGCAAAACAAGAGTTTTTGTGAAGTAACTCAATGTGCTTGAAACCGACTCTGCGAAGCAATTCCAATTGGAAGGTCACTGGACGTGGCGAATCCTCTTTGTCAATGTACGCAAAAACTTTGTCGCGATAGTCATTGCCTCCAAGGGTTGCCAAATACTCACCATAACGTTGCCACATCAACTCTTGAACGGATTCTGTTTCATGCGAAACCAAATCCGTGATCCAAACGCTTCCACCAGGGGCGGTAATCCTAAAGATCTTTCGAAAAGTCTTCTCCCAGTCATCTTCATCTCGCAAATGATGCAAAACGGCCGCTGCAAGAATCACATCGAACGAGTCGTCTTCGAGAATTACTTGTCTGATATCTGTTTGGTGTAAATTGACTGCGCATCGACTGATCGTAGGATTGGACACCAGCAACCGCTGCTTTGCTCGGGCCAGCATCGGCTCACTCAAGTCTACGAGGTCCACCGCGAAATCCTGCCCATAAGCCTCTCGGAGCTTCAATGTGCTATTTCCAGCACCGCAACCGATATCTAACACTCGACGAATAATCGGCGTTGCTGAGATCGCCCCCTGCGTAATCAAATCCATCGCAAGCGGAGCGTCGATGGTTGCAGTTTGGCCTGTTTCTAGATTGGAAAATCGTTCCACATCTTGGTCAAATCTATGTCGAATCTCGTCAATGGATGATTTCTTGTTGAGTGATGTGTTCATGGAAAAGAAAAAGAGCGTATGCGAAAAGCCAGCGGGAACTTAACCGAGTAGTCTAGCTCGATAAGGAGACTCCGTCGAATCCTACCAGCCAAGATCTTTGGTTCCGCTACCTCGCGATTCCGACGTTGCTGGTTCCCTGGGTGGGTGACTCGTTTAACCTATGCTTTCATGGTTCAAGCCGCACCAATTTAGCTTTTTTCATTGACATCGTTCCCTTCGTCGCGCGAAGCTCCGCGACAAGCTGCACAGACTGCTGCTCTTCGGTCACGTTAAAATCGTAGCTGACTTCAGACCAATCGCTGCTACTGACTAACGTATTGTCCCTATTCAAGCCTGATACCCGCAGGCCGGCGCCTACACCCCGGTCATCATTCAGGCGTGGAACGACATCGTTAACGCGCACCTGCGCAACAAACCGATAGCTGCCATGCACCAACAGGACTGTCTTACGCCACGAAGCCACACAATCACTCAAGTCGCCCACAGCAATCGAATAGACCACTCCGTCTCCTGAATCGTCGACCGAATTCTCGGCCGAATCGATTCGGAAAAGCTGAGAGTCCTGCGTTTCTTGCTGTGGATCCCAGTTTTCGAGTGCGACCGGTTCGCTATCGTCGAATTCCATTGCGGGAGATCCCTCCTCGAGTGCAGGGTCCGGTTCCAAAAGTTGTTGGGCGATACAGCCAAAGCGTTCACGCATTCGATTTTGCAACTGCGTCATTTGCTCATCAAACTGCGAAATGCCATCAGGATTTAGTTCCAAAAAAGTCGGGCGGAGTTTTTGGTGCAGTTGTTGAACCCGTGCCGCTAGACGATTGCCTTCGAACAAGGGCAAGAGCTTGGTAACACTCTGACGAAACTGAGCATTCCATTCAGGCAGGCTTCGAACTGCACTTGCAACAATTGCCGGAGTCTGACCGAAGGTTTGGAACCCTGGATCCTGAAACATCTGATCCATTCCGTGCGGCAGGAACCATGCCCGGTGCGAATCGGGCGGAAAATAAATGCGATAGTTGTTGCGGTTGGCGACGTAACCGTCCCAGTGGCATGCCATCATTTCAAAAGCCATAAACACTTGGAAGGCCTCAACCTCGAGGAATTTCTTCATCTGGGCTCGCCGTTGTTCTGGCTCTGCCTCCGTGCAAGCCTCGTTGAGCGCACGGAGATCGCTCAAATCATCCGGACCATCACCTGCATCTTTTTCCAATTCGCTATCTATATCCTGACAGAAACCGCCGTCATATAGATTCCCACTCGAGTCCCGAAAATGTCGTTTTATGAAATGGCGATCAAAGCCCTCCTTAAAAACGTAAAGTCCTAACTCTCGATCGTTTAGCCATACACGCGTGTGGGTAACGCGAGGCGAGGGAATACCTGCTTCGCGACAGATTGTCGAACACAACCATTCGTTTGTGTACAACTCGTCCTGAACGGAATTGTTCAGGTGAAACTTTTCGAGTTGATGGAATGACTGTTGTTTGCGGAATTTATTGTACGTGTTTACCGAGACAGTCCATCAATTTAGCAAGATTTTCGTAGAGAAATCGGCTGGCAATAGAATTGGTGGAACATACTTTGGCCCCGGGCCTATCAACCGTTCCTTGATCCAGTCTTTAAAATCTTTTCCTCG
>JANMHA010000162.1:0-49296 GCA_031374925.1 Pirellula sp.
ATCACATCATTGCCGCCACCGGCGTTGATTGTCGTTTGCACGCTGGCGAAGGAAGCAATCACTTGAAAGGTATCAGGAGCCAAACTCGCGTTGAGATTGACTTGTTCGACGGTGCCGAAGAACATCGCGGCCGTACCGGTCCGATTGAAAAAATTGTTCGTCAAAATATAAGCGTTCGGTCCAGCATCCGACGCGTCGTTGAAATTAATAATATCCCCGATTACATTGGCGTTTCCAGACAATTGGATGTTTCCGGCGACGAGATTGTCCATCGTCCCAGCGTTGCCGAGGTTGAAGGTATCGTCACCATCGTTGCCGTTGGCAATGACCTGGACCGCTGAGGCTGCTTTGACTTGGATAGCAACGATGTCGTTGCCTTCATCGGCGTTGACCGTGATGGTTGTAAGCGCCGCTGGCACGTTGGTGTAGTTCACGGTGATGTTATCAGCGCTATCGCCACCAGCCGCCCCATCGCCGCCATTTACGACCAGCACCGTCTTGTTGTCAAACTCAATCGGCTCGAAAGCGTCGACGGCCACCATCAAGCGAGGAGCCACGCTGCCATTGGTCAGACTGATCGCGTTGGCACCATCGGTTGAATTCACCGTCAGGCTAGCTACAACAACGGTATCCACGATCGGAGCTAGACCGGTAAAGCGAATATCCACTGGCGTGGGGCCAGTGAAGCGAACCAAACCATCGCCATTGTTTCCAGCACCGACAATGGGTGGCGAGGTTGTTCCAACGAAATACGTTTCATTGAACGCAGCGCTACCTCCACCCAACAAATTGAGCGCGTCGCCAGGTTGACCGCCGCCGTTGTAGTCGATGCCATTCACCGGTGCGAACAGTCCGCCGACTGGATTGTTGATGGTCAGCGTGTCGTCACCGGCGCCTCCGAGGAAACTGAAACTGGTGACCCCTGTAAACGGTACGGCAGCTCCGCCATTGAGCGAATAGCTTCCTGAATTCGGTCCTGTTGCCGAGACGACGAGGGCATCGTTACCACCCGTTCCAACAACTGCCAGGGAAGATGAGGCGGAAGTCATTCCTCGCAGGTTCAACAAACCGTTTCCGATAGCCCCTACGAAACTCACGGCCCCAGTTCTTAGATTGACTGTGTAAAGGGTTTGGAGACCTAGGCCAGTGGTGTTTGTTGCAAGTCGGGCGATGTTCGTTCCCGATTCAATATCGAATTGCTGTGCACCAGTTGCGGTAATACCCGTTGGGCCAATGTTCGAAACGACTCCACCGTTTGGCGATGGTACCCCATCGATTCCCCCTATGATTGCTAAATTATCATTGTTGAAGTTGTAAGCATAGAGCGTTGTTGCTGTAGTCCCACCAGCATTTCGGTCGTAGGCGATCCCGTCTATTCCCGTGACGGATAGGTTCGTATCCGTGCCGGCCAACGCGCCGGTATTGGGATTGACGCGTAAGTTTTCTCCCGCACTGTTCACAATTCGTATACGGTCGACGGTCGGGTTGAAGTCCATTCCAAAGAAGTCCGTGTCCGCTAGAATGCTACTGAACGGCGCTGCGCCAACTGGAGTCGCGACGGCGGTCGCAGGGTCGATCGTATAGATGCGCCCGCTGCGGGCTGCTCCATTGTCCGTGATTCCCATCGCATAAATCTGCCCAGTGGCCGGTCTCACGTCCAGACCAAGGACAGTGTTGCCATCGGCCGCTAGCCCCGAAATAGCGAGCGTGCTAATCGTTCCAGGTGTTGCACTATCGAACGTCAACAATTGGTTGGTGTCATCGACCGCATACATTGTCGCCAACACACGACGCTCTTCGAGAGCTTCAAATCGATATCGACGTCGCTCTCGCGAGCGAATTTCGTTCCGACCCAATACTCCATCTAAGAGCATTCTCAGGAAGGATTGACGATGTTTGCGAAAGGCAAGAAAACGGCGAAACGAGGATCTGTGATTCATGGGTCAACTCTTGGAGGAAATCAATGATGATGGGCGCCGCGACAGGAAAGTCGTCCGGCACATTTTGACGACAATGGACGTTTTTCTCGAAACAACGCTAATGGAAAATCCTAGCTCGGATGAGCAGGAAATTGGATCCATGCGTAAACCAATCCCAAATAACCAAATAGAAAATTAGAAAACGGGAATTCATGAGTAAAATTGATACAAACCGCAAAGTCAACACTTTCGGCGCAATCTGCAAGTCAAAAATTCAATTAATTCCGTTTCGAAGAGCATTTTAGACCCCAATTCCTATTCTCGCACAACTTGGCTACTTGGGATTAGGCCGTCGGGGGCTGAAACTGTTCTGGCTAGGAATCGAGCCGCGACGTTGCACAAGTTTCGGAAACTCATTCGTACTTTCCGCTAGTAGCCTCTCCATCCGCTGTCCAACCTCAATGTTGTCAGCCCATACATCTTTGGATTCACGTGCGTCCGTTTTCAGATTGAATAGCCACAAACGACCATCATTGGTCTGGACCAGTTTCCAGTCGCCGTCGAACATAGCCGTTTCCGAACCAGAAATAATCATTGGTCCGCTGTCTTGGAGTTTAACATCGCGAAGAGCAGCCCAAAGGTCTTTGCCGTCAAGCTTCTGATTTGCCTCCAAAGCCACACCTACTGCGGATGCGATAGTTGGATATAGATCTTGTGCGGAAGTAACTTGCTGACAGATTGTTCCGGGTTCCAGTTGGCTCGGCCAACGCATGATGCATGGAATTCTAATTCCGCCCTCGTACACGGATCCCTTACCGCCTCGAAAGGATGCGTTGCTCCCTGTTTGGTCAGCACCATTGTCGGACATGAAGATGACAAGTGTGTTCTTGACTAGCCCGTGGTCTTCGATGGCTTTTAAGACTCGCCCAACTGCTTCGTCAAGTGCATCAACTACGGCTGCTCTGAGAGCTTTGTCTTTTCGTAGCTCTGAATACTTATCAAGATACGCGGCAGGGGCACTCAATGGAAAATGCGGTGCATTGAATGCAACCTGCAGATAGAATGGCATACTTGTATCGCGTTCATCGATGAGTCGAACCGCTTCGTTCGCAATCAGGAAAGTTGAGTAACCAAGTTCGTTAAGTGTTTGACCATTTCGCTGCCAGTCAACATCGCCGCGTCGATTCGTATGTTTGTAGTAATCGACTTCAGGGCCTTCGAAACCATAAAAATGTTCGAAGCCGCTTTGCAATGGCGGACTAGCTGTTCCGAGATGCCATTTACCAACCAACCAAGTTTGATAACCGGCGGATCGCAACGTTCTCGGCAATGTCGGTAAGTCCGCAGGAAGTCCAGGATCTCTGGCTCCCAGGGCATAGGCGATCCCAAATCGCCGCGGCATTTGGCCGGTGAGCAAAGCGGCCCGTGAAGGGCTGCAAAGCGGATAGCCGTAGTACCTCTTCAGCTCGACCCCTTCGGTCGCTAAACGATTGATGTTTGGAGTACGACTGACACCCCCATGCATCCCCAAGTCGCCCGAGCCTAAGTCATCCACAAATAAGACCAAGACATTGGTTTTTGTTTTTTCGGGTTGTTCGATCTCGGGTCGAGCAAGAAGGAAAGCTCCGAAACCTAGCACCAGAAACACAACCAGCGATGCGTTAACAATACGGATCAGCATACAAACTGTCTTGGTAAAAATTTGGAGTGCTGGGTTTCATCCCAGCTTTAAGATCGCCCTGCAAAATGCGGGGCCACCTCGGCAACGCTGCTTCCACCGGTATGAAACCGGTATGAAACCGGAGGAGAGCCTAGCCCATCACGGGTCGTTAGTAGCTGCCAATTATCGCCCCACTGGCATGAAGCCAGTGGTAGCGAAACACAGGAAAAAATGCTTTACAGCGTTTCCGCCTCGGGACGATAAACGCTTGATGACGAGGGTCTCTGCCGTCCGTACTAGAGTTATGGTAAGCATCCCCCGAGTAGAACTCGGGGGCATTGCCATGCCGTCGGCTTTACGCCGAGGGTTTATGATTGTGGGTCAGGGTCAGGTCGTCGAGGTCGGTCGCCGCCCGCACCACCCGGAGCACCAGGACCGCCTCGTCCGCCACCGGCACTACCCCGTCCACCGCCTGGTCCGCCACCACCTGGTCCGCCGGCTCCAGGTCCACGACCTTCACCGCTAGGACCGCCTGCTTGGCTGCCATGTCGTTCGATGAACGAAGCGATAAATTTTTCAAGTTCGTCTTTGCTAAGCTTTCCGTCTTTGTCCGCATCAAACTCCATGGCGTGGGTCAACATGCGATCTGGATTGATGGTCGTTCCCTGGCCGCCGCCAGCACCACGTCCACCAGCCCCAGGTCCACGTCCTTCACCGCCAGGGCCGCCAGGGCCGCCAGGGCCACGACCTTCACCACCGGGTCCGCCGGGTCCACGTCCTTCGCCGCCAGGTCCACCAGCACCAGGCCCACGTCCTTCACCGCCAGGTCCACCCGGTCCGCCTGCCCCAGGTCCGCCAGGTCCGCCACGGCCACCGCCGCCGGGTCCGCCTGCCCCACCTCCACCGCCAGGCGGTCCGCCGAAACCGCCGCCACCACCACCGAAACCGCCGCCGCCGAAACCGCCACCACCGCCACCTATTCCAGTAGGTCGGTATTCATCCTCGGACAGTTTGCCATCCTTGTTTTTGTCTAGACTGATTAGTGCAGTTGTCGCATTTTTGATTTCTTCAGCCGAGATGACTCCGTCGTGATCCGCGTCCAGGGCTTCCATCAATGGAGATCGTCCGCGAGGCTGGCCACCACCGCCCGGTCCGCCCGGTCCGCCGCCACCCGGTCCACCACCACCTGGTGGTTGAGCCATCGCACTCGATGCGACTACGCCGAACAAAATGCCAAGGGTCCACATACATCGTTTCATAACAAAATTCTCCAGAGGATTGGGGTTCTTCGTTTTGTGCCCCAAAGGGCTATCAACACTTTTTCGCCAACAAGGCGAGATCCAAAATATCTTTAGGCGAACGGCAGATTGAAGTATCCCAACCCGAAGCGTAAGCGAGGGACAATTTCGCATGTCCCTCACTTACGTATCGGGTTGTGATTGGTCGTTTTCACATCGCCTTTCGCCTTATTCGACAACGCGAAAAACGTCGTTCTTCTTAAATACAATCGGGCCACCGCGACCTTCTTCCACAAATTCAATATGGCAATCGAACAACACACCCAGGGGTGCGTCATCCGAAATCTTGATCTCGGCTGAGACGATATTTCCTTCACGTTTGATCGAGGTTGCTTCGTACGGTCCGATTTGGACCCAACTGGGTTTTTCAGTTGGCACTCGGCGTCGAAGTCCATTCTCAAGTTTGAGTTCAAACTCAATCGTGTGTGTTTTGCCTCTTGACGCAGTCCCTGGACGAACTGAGGTGATCACTTTATCCATTCGGTTTTCGCCCTGTTGGGTGTTGTCCACGAGCGCGCCTGTTTGGCCACCTCGCAACCCACGGTTGTTCGATGTTTCCACGACGCCAGCATAACCACCCAAAATATACGGGAATCTTCCAGGGGTGACGTGATAGTGGTAACCCCGAACTTCATCAAAGTGACCGTTGCAAACATCCAGTGCCGCCGATTTTGTCAAATCTTTTGCCATCACCCCTTCGGATTCATACGGTCCATAAAGAGGAAATCCATCGAATGCAAAGCCAAGAATAGGTGAATGCTGCTTGCCATCGTCTTTGAAGGGTGACTTTACGCAGCTTGGATATTTGTGATAGTGATAGACGCCCGTCTGTTGAGGATGTCCGCAGCAGGAATCCAGCCAAACCTCCGAGTATCCCTCGACTGCGTTCATTCCAGCCATCTCGTATGGATTGAAGAAAACGACGCCGTTGAGCGCTGTTCCGATGGGACCCATCGGCACCCGCGTGATCTTGTCCGCTAGCTTCGGAACGAGGGGCAATCGAAAGGTGAAATTCTGAACCCGAATTGTATTTGGATTCCCACTGTTCGGGAAAACAGCCGTCGGATGATTAGGATAACCTTGGCTCTGCATGATCAAGAACTGCGAATCGTGACTTAGTCTGACGTTGTCGATGCCGTCGTTGTTCGAGTCTTTCGTGTGGTACGAAAACAAATCGACATACCGATCGCCATCCTTGTAGTAATAGATCGGGGTTTCACCTGGTTCTAAAAACCAACGACCGCCAATGGCAACCAAATCTTTTGGCAACTCGTCGGCCCAGCCAGTCTTCCCCGAACAAGCGAGCACCAAAACGACCGCCCATAACCAAACGGCGGTTCGTTTCATTCCAACGATTTTCCCCAAGCAGTCCGACATCGAAAATCCTTCTTTTTCAGCAGTGCATTGACTGAGACCATAAATTTACGGGTAGCTTCGTTTCAATACCGTAGCATACTCCCCTGAATTTTACGTGAAGGAATGCGTCACAAACACAGCTTCTCAGCCGATTGCATCGGTAGGAACTTTCGATTCGGGAGGCCAGGAAGTGCTAAGAAACCAAACTTCGCATAGAATCGAGCGGCAGCTTCTGCAAATGGTCCTTCCCATTTCCCTTCCCCCAATAAATCCAGAACGCCCCCCCACCATCATGAGAGCTTTGTTATTGCTGATCTTGAACTTGCTAGGCCTTTCATTCCATGTGAACGCAGAGGACCCAATCCATGTTTTGGTTTGGGACGAACGTCAGCCTCGCCAAAAGGAGGCATACGAGAATTTCCTTGGAAACGAAATTGTTTCGCGGCTAAAGGCGACCACAAACGATTTGGAGTTTCGGTCGGTTGCCCTCGACGATGTTGAGCAAGGACTCTCGGCCGGAAATCTAGAATGGGCCGATGTGATCGTGTGGTGGGGTCATGTCAGGCAGGGCGAAATCAAAGAAGAAACATCGCAGCGCATCTTGGAGTATATCAAGCGCGGTGAACTGGACCTGATCGCGTTGCATTCCGCCCATTGGGCGAGGCCCTTTGTCGCGGCCATGAATTGGCGAAGCATCGAGGATGGTCGAAAGCACTTCGAAAAGATTGCACCGGGCGAAAAAATATCGATCGAGACGGTTGCTCCCCCCCGTCCGCAAACCGTTCCAACACATGGCAGCGTTATCACTCCGGCCTACTTCTCGTACAAGACGAACAAGAATTCGATAACCGGAGTTGTTCATCTGCCCTGGTGTTGCTTTCCGGATTATCGGCCAGATGGAAAACCAAGTACCATCACGGTCAAAGCTCCGCAGCACCCAATCGCCAAGGGTTTACCGGCGAAGTTCGAAGTTCGCCAGACTGAAATGTACAACGAACCGTTTCATGTTCCCGAACCCGATGAAGTCATCTTCGAAGAGACTTGGGAACTTGGAGAACGATTTCGAAGCGGAATGGTTTGGCAGATCGACAAAGGGAAGGTCTTTTATTTCCGACCTGGACACGAGGAGTTCCCTGTTTTCAAACAAACGGAGATGATTCAAGTCTTAGCCAATGCCTGCCGTTGGCTGGGCAAGGACAACCACGCTGCCGGATCGAAGCCGTGAGACACGTAGATCCGTCGCTCCGCCGACGGATGTCCTCCCTGCAAAGAACGCACTGGCTAACAAGTATTCATGCCCTTTCGAATCGCACGCTTTTCCCTGCGAATCGCAGAGTGCAATCGGAATCTGAAAAGTGAAGAACAAATCAGGTTCCACCTACGGACCGCGAGTCGCGGAGCGACGTCGCCTACGTAGATCCGTCGCTCCGCCGACGGATGTCCTCCCTGCAAAGAACGCACTGGCTAATAAGTATTCATGCCCATTCGAATCGCACGCTTTCCCCTGCGGATCGCAGAGTGCAATCGGAATCTGAAAAGTGAAGAACAAATCAGGTTCCACCTACACGGACCGCGAGTCGCGGAGCGACGTCGCCTACGTAGATCCGTCGCTCCGCCGACGGATGTCCTCCCTGTCAAAGAACGCACTGGCAAATGAGTATTCATGCCCATTCGAATCGCATGCTTTCCCCTGCGGATCGCAGCTCGCAATCGGGATCTGAAAAGTTATGAACAAATCAGGTTCCACCTACACGGACCGCGAGTCGCGGAGCGACGTCGCCTACGTAGACGAATGTCCTTTCGGAACTTCGTGCACCACCAGCAGATTGTGCGTGTTGTTGATTAGCCCTGTCCCTGTGACATAAACGACTCGGTCGCCGGGTTCGAGCATGCCTCGTTCGACCGCCCATTTCGTCACTTCGTCGAACAACGCCTCGGGATTATCCAGGTTTGCAACCTTGTGCGGCATAATGCCCCAGAACAAGCACATGCGCCGGAGTGTATGGTCGGAGTCGCTGACGCCAAGCGTAGGAATGTAATTGCGTTGTTTCGATTTGACCCAGGCCGTCCCACCCGTTCGGCTTGCAACGACGACCAGCCTAGCATCGATAGCCTCTGCAATGTTGGCGGCGTTGTGCGTGACCGCCGCCGTGATAGGGTGGACTCGTGAAAAAAAGCGAGTCTTGGAGTCCTGCGGTTGCGTCTTGAGCATCTTTTCCGTGCTGAGCATGATCCGATTCATGGTGTCGACAGTAATCACCGGAAAATCACCGATCGCCGTCTCGCCACTGAGCATGCAGGCATCAGCCCCATCTAAAATCGCATTCGCCACGTCGCTGGCCTCGGCACGCGTTGGCCGCCGATTGTGATGCATGCTCTCTAGCATTTGAGTCGCAACGATGACGGGTTTCAGTCGCTCGCGGCAGACTTGGATTATCCTCTTTTGGGCAACGGGGGTGTCTGCCACATCGATTTCAACCCCCAAGTCACCGCGCGCAACCATCACGCCATCGGCAGCATCGACAATGTCTTCCAAACACTCCAAAGCTTCTCGCTTCTCGATCTTGGCAATGACCAACGCTTGAGCATCCATCGATGCCAGCAGATTTTTGAGGGACGAAACATCCTGAGCAGAACGTACAAAAGACAGACTGATAAAGTCGACCTCGTTCTTAGCCGCCCACAACGCGTTGGAAATATCCTCCGGACGCATGGAAGAAACAGAAAGGGACGTACCTGGTAAATTGATTCCTTGCTTGGACCGGATAGTTCCACGCACTGAGACCAAACAACGTACTCGATCTCTTTGCTTGTCCACGACCTGCATGGATATCATGCCGTCAGCCAACATGACAGGATCCCCAAGCTTCAGTTCGTCCACCAATTTTGCGTAATTGCTTGTCAGTTCGGTGGGTGAACCAGAAACGTCGCCGCGAATAAAGGTCAGTTCGGTTCCAACATCTACTTCAAGCGGATCTTGGAGCAGTTTTCCGAGCCGGATCTTGGGGCCAGCCAAATCGAGCAGGACGCCAACCGGGAATCCGGTAACTTCGCGGACTCGCTGGATCTTGCCCATGACCCGGGCAAAGTCCGTTTGACTTCCGTGAGCTGCATTGATTCGAAAAATGTCGACCCCGTGAGTAACTAACTCAGCCAGAGTCGCTTCGTCCTCGCAAGCTGGGCCAACCGTGGCAACAATTTTGGTTCGAGCTTCGCTTAACGTGTTTCTTGGCATTTGGAATCGAACCTGAAAAAGAAGGTGGGTACTGCGATCCATTCGCAGACTCTTCGAGGTATTGTCTAGATTTCCGATCCTTTTGGCTATGGCAGGTCGGCGATTTGAATTATGACGGGGAATGGTAAACTATGGATTGCAACTCAACCGAATGTGCGATTTGCTCGCAGGTTTGCTTCTTTGGGCGAGCGGCGATGTGAAAACTGCCAATCCTAACCCGAACCGTAAGTGAGGGACCTGCGAAATTGTCCCTCGCTTACGCTTCGGGTTGAGATACACCAGTCGCCGCTCGCCGCAAGGCCGAAAATCGCGAGTTTGGAACTGAGTTGAAGTGAACTTTATTGCTCCAATTGGAAGTTTTTGAATGGATAATGTTGGGCCGTGGACTGGGCGTTGGATCGTTGTTTGCGGCGGTACGTCCGGGCTGGGACTGCAATTGGTAATCGCCGCCGCTCAGCAAAAGGCAAATATACTTATCGTGGGTCGCGACATTTCCCGACTGGAAAACGCCAAAGGGATCGCGATGGAACAGGGTGCAAGTTCGGCGACTATCTTTTCGGTCGACCTGAGTTTGAAGTCGTCGGCACATCTCGAATCCAGCGACGAGACCAAATTACGGGAATGGTTCGCCTCCAACAAAACAGAATTGCTCCTTAATGCGATCGGCCGATCGGACCGTGGACCATTGGAACAATTGAGCGATTTCGAGCTTGCCGCGATGCTCAACGACAATCTCATCTGCACTTGGAACATGACTCGCATGGCGCTCGATTCGCTCAAGCGAGCGCGCGGCACGATTGTCAACATCGGGTCACTTGCTGGCCTTGTCCCTGCGCCAGGCATGGGCGGCTACTCGATTGCCAAGTCTGCACTAACGGCCATGTCTCGCCAGTTGCGAGTCGAGCTCGCAAGCTGCGGTGTTCATGTTTTGCTCGTTTGCCCTGGCCCCATCGCAAGGAAAGATAGCGGATCTCGTTACCAAAAGCTCGCGGAGCAACGTGGGCTCGCAAATGCATCCGCAACGGCACCAGGAGGTGGAGTCAAACTCCGAAAGATCGATGCCAAGGTCCTGTGTCAAAAAATCTTCGAGGCAGCCCATCGCCGTAGGAAGGAACTGGTAATTCCAATCAAAGCCACATGGTTGGCTGCCGTCAGCAGTCTATTGCCCCACCTCGCCGATTGGATCCTGAAAAAGTACATTCGGAACTCATAATGTTTCTTGCAAATTTCCATGATGGCTAACTCCGCTCGTCCGAGCGAACGAGGCTCCAACAAATCCAAACGTTCTGGCGAACGCAGCTTCAAAAACGACACCCTAATCGATCGAAAGCACACAAACCATGAAACTACCGATGGACTCAGGACCGCTCGACGAAGCGAAATTGCAGGAACTGGTGGCTGCCGCTCAAAACGCTGCTCTGTCTGCATATAACCCTTACAGCAACTTCGCCGTCGGATGTGCCCTACTATCGAAAAGCGGCAAAATTTACTGCGGATGCAATATCGAAAACGCATCGTACTCGGTTACCATCTGCGCGGAACGTGTTGCCGCATCCCAAGCCATCCTTCATGGCGACCTCGAATGGGATTCAATGGTCGTTGTCTCGCCAGAGCGAGTTACCATGTGCGGAGTCTGCCGACAATTCGTACATGAGTTTGCACCGCAGCTTCGTGTTTGGTGCGGCTACCTCAACAATACAGAACTCATTGGCCCTGTCCTGCTGCATGAAATGTTGCCCGCAGCCATGACTCTCGCTCGCAAGCCGACCGCCCCTCTTTCGTGAATTCTCAAATAGTGACTGAAGACCTACTGGAACCGCTTTCGCAACTCGATGCCGCCTTCGAACGACGAATTAGTCGATACGTTGTTGGTATCGACCTTGGAACCACCAACTGCGCCGTTGCGTTCATGGATACGCAGAGAAGCAAACCGATGTTGGAGATCTTTCGCATCGAGCAAATGGTGGATTTCCAAACGAGCCAATTCTCTGATACCCTACCTTCGTTTCATTATGAACTAACAGAATCCGAATCTTCGCAAATCAACTCCCGCTTCCAATTTTCCGATGGCAAACATTTAAGCGTTGTCGGAGTCTTTGCTCGGCAACGCGGCGTACAAATGCCGGGCCGTTGTATTGCGTCGGCGAAGAGTTGGCTTTGCCACTCGCTGGTGGACCGAACTTCCAACTTGCTCCCTTGGAGTGCCGACGACGGAGTGCAAATGCTCTCGCCAGTGCAAGCTAGCCGACGATACCTGGAGCATATCCGTCGCATGTGGGACCGAGATCATCCCGGCGATCCATTGGCACAGCAAGATGTTATCGTAACTTTGCCGGCGTCGTTCGATGAAGTTGCGAGGCGACTGACCATCCAAGCCGCAACGGAAGCGGGATTGACCAACGTCATCTTAATCGAAGAACCCCAGGCGGCGTTCTACGCGTGGCTCCATCGCCATCAAAACACGTGGACAAATAGCATGCATCCAGGGCAGAGCATCCTCGTTTGCGATATCGGTGGAGGCACCACCGACTTTACGCTAATCCGAGTCGTCGAAACCAAAGCGTCGGTTCCCGAGCCGCTTGCAACAAAGCCAAAAGCAACGGCGCCTGATTCGACTGAATCGATCGATTTAAGCCAGTTTGTCAACCATTCGTTGCAAGCAACTTTTGGCTTGCATCGCGTAGCAGTAGGCGAGCACTTAATGTTGGGGGGCGACAATTTGGACCTGGCCTTGGCCCGATCGCTTGAACAACAGCTGCTTGCAGACTCCCCTGGCCAAGATCGACTGCGGCCCAGGCAGTGGGATGCGCTCAAAGCACATTGCCGAACCGCCAAAGAGGTACTGCTGGGCCCAGAACCGCCAGCAATATATAAGATGTCGCTGCCGGGTAGCGGTTCCAAACTGATCGAGAGCACGCGTTCGCTTTCGATCGAACTGAAATGGGCACGGCAACTTTTGGTAGATGGTTTCTTTGGTCGAGTCGCTCTAAAGGAACGCCCAGATAAGACTGGCGAAGGATTTCAGGAATTCGGATTGCCATACGCAGCCGACCCCAATGTCAACAAGCATTTAGCGGCGTTCCTATGGGAGCATCGTTGGGCGGGCCGCGACGAGACTGCCCATGAGCATATGACCAATCTGAAGGCGGCGAGACCCGACTGGGTTCTCTTCAACGGTGGCGTGCTCGAATCCACACAAATTCGACAAGCCATCCTCGATCAAATTGCTGATTGGTTTCATGCCACCTGCTCAGCCGATTCCACCCAACCTGCGACAGGTTCATGGAAACCAGGATTGCTCGAGGGGAATCGCTTGGACTTAGCGGTGGCCCAGGGAGCCGCTTATTTCGGACAAGTGCGTCGCGGTGAGGGGGTTCGCATCGACGCAAGACTAGCTCGAGCGTACTACCTACTCATAGAACAATCGCCGCCGCGAGCCATGTGCGTAATGCCTGCCAATGCGATGCCACTAGACCGCTTTCGAATAGAAGAACATCCATTTCATTTGATGGTCGGACAACCAGTGCAGTTTCCTTTGTTTCATAGCAGCACCAATCTCATCCATGAAATTGGACAAATTGTTCCCGTCGACATTGAGTCGATGACCTCCATGCCACCCATTCGGACCGTGCTAGAAATGGGGAATCGAAAACGGCAGCAGTTGGTCCCGGTCGTCCTCGAATCCGAATTGACTGAAATCGGAACTCTCGCCATGAACTTGGTGTTTGCCCCTCATTCGGAATCGGAGCCTATGACCAAGAACCTGGATCCGAAAACAAGCTGGAAGCTAGAGTTTGACGTGCGGATGTCCACCTCCGATAACGCGTCGTCAAATGGTCCCCAAACGGGATGGATCGAAACCGCACTGTCGACACAAGTCCAAGTTGCCATCGAAGCTATGGAGAGTGTATTTGGCGATTCGCCTTCGATTTTGCCTAAGCTGGGGGTAACTTACCTCACGGAAGGACTCGGAATTGCGAGGCGAGATTGGAGCCCAACGCTTTTGAGGGAGATGTGGCGATTCTTGATGGACCACCAAGCGTACCGCAAGATCTCGGCGGAGCATGAATCGCGATGGCTCAATATGGTCGGTTGGTGTTTGAGGCCAGGATTTGGCTTAGCCGCCGATGATTGGCGGGTGAATTCGACATGGCGGAGCGTGCATAACAAATTGTTGCACCGAACAACCACGAACGCGTCCGAAACGATTGTGCTGTGGCGACGCATCGCGGGTGGATTCACGTCGGGCCAGCAGAGAGCCCTGTTCCAAGATTGCTGGGCCAGAGTCAGGCCGGTACTTGCGGGTGGCGCTCAATCGCAGACATCCAATACGAATGTCGTTATCGAGTTGATGCGACTGGTAGGATCATTAGAATGGCTGACCATGGACGAAAAGTCGACGGTCGCCGAACAAATACTTCAGTCGCTCGGCAGGAAGAAGCTCGATTCGGTCCACGGGCCGTTGCTTTGGACACTCGGACGACTGGGCAGTCGGACCCCCGTCTATGCAACGCTACAGCACGTGGTCAGCGCCTCGCGGGTCCAGTCCTGGGTGGAAAAGCTGTTGAAGCTGGACCAAGCTTGGATTGCGAAAAATGCAGGCATGGTCTCGCTGTGCATGATGCAGATGACTCGCCGGACCGACGATCGATACCGCGATGTTCCATCGTCGTTGCGAGAACGGGTTGCCGCCCGATTAACTGAGTTGAGTTCGCCCGCATTGCATATCGATTTGATTCTCCGCGGAGGTGGACTGGATCAAGCCAGCGAGGATTCGATTGTTGGCGAGTCATTACCGTTAGGCTTTCGTCTATCGCGTTAAGTTTTCTCGCTACGACTTGCTTCCATCCCCTTTTGCCTTACATGCTCCCCTCTTCTGTTGGGCCTGTTGGGAAAGGGCTGGGCAACGCTGTGAAGCATTTTCGTCCGACCGGAGCTTGCCTCCGACGGACGCCGTTTTGGCGTACTAAAAGTGCGGCTCAGACCTTAAAGTACCGCAGGCTGTTAGGTAGGACGCCAAAACAAGGTTGAGGGGAGGCAAGCTCCCTCTCAACCTAAGAGGGCTGGGGATGAGGGCCTGTTTGAGCAAAGCGATTATAACAGGACTGCTTTGGTACAGCCGTTACTGAACAGCCGCTATTAGATCTTTGATGATGTCGCGATGGCGTTGGCGGAACGGAACAGGATCGCCAGGGAGAAGGGTTTGGGGCACCAAGATCGAGACGACGGTGTTCATCAGTTCCTTTAAGCCGAACCCGGTAACACTGCTGGTGTCGACTCGCCTGGTAATGGACTCGGGAATATGCCTGAGTTGCACATCGGCACCAACCCTCTTCAAGTCCGATTTGGTGTTGACCAGAACCACTCTCCCGGAGCATTGATCCAGTATTTGATCGTGGGCGTGTGTCCAGCCAGTGGTTCGATCCACCAGCAGCAGCGCGCAATCCGAGGTGGCAATGCGCTGTAAGGTCTGCTCGATGCCAATTGTTTCAATGGCGTCCGTTGCCATTCGGATACCGGCTCCGTCGACGAGTTCGATTGGCCAACCTTCGAAACTGGAACGCTCTTCCAGCAAGTCGCGGGTGGTTCCGGCTTGTTCATGTACGATGGCTCGCGAGTAACCCAGTAACATATTGAGCAGACTGCTTTTGCCTGAGTTGGGAGGGCCTGCTAGCACCACTCGCCAAGGCTCAATCAGATGGCGTCCGAGTTCCGATCGATCGTTAAGCTGAGTTAGTCGCTTTTCCGCTTCGGCAGTATTACCAGCGATCACCATGGTCTTGATCCTGTCGAGTTCACGGCCGAGCGATCCCCGGAATTGGTCCAGCAGAATGGATGTGGTTCGTAGCGTGGTAGCAAGAATTAGATCCTGTTGTGCTTCGGACGATATCTCGTCGTTGCTGACCATGTCAAGTCGGAGGCTCCCAGGTATTTCGATGGCTCCGCAATTGACCAGGTTTCGAAGGATAGCGTTGGATGCCATACGGCCGCCGTGGCAATGGATTTCAACGCGTGAATCCGCAGTTCTGCAAACGACGATCGACTCAGCCTGATCCACCCCAACGCACCGAGTAAACCCGAATCGAATCGAATTGATTGGCAGGTTGTTGTCCCCTTGGTTGGGGCGCCAACAGCGCTTTGCAATTTCCAAAGCGGATGGCCCGTTGATTTCGAGCACCGCAATAGCCGCTGGAACGGCGGAGGTTAGTCGAGTGACGGTCGTTGGTGTTTCGGTACGAAGCTTGGACGACAAAAGGGAAGTGCCTTACTAGATATTTCAAGTCAAAACGCAGAAGACGACTCCTTCATTCTAACAAGAAATGGATCGGTCGCCGTACACCCACACGTTTGGGTTACCGACGGTTAGAGGTGGAAACCGGAAACGTATTTTCAACGTCATTCAAACTTTCGTCGGGCGAGTAGGGTCGTGTTAGCAAGTCGGAGGGTCGAGTTGGCATGATCATTTCTGCCTCGAGATTGGCGATCTCGGCCCGCATCTCCCCTCTTGTTTCGAAGTGGAGTCGAATGCTTCGGTCATTGGTCACAAATCGAATGAGGCTGAATCGACGCCATGCGTAATCCGATACATCCGCCGTCGAGATCAATTGGCCAAGAGACTCGCCGCCGATGCTATCGCATACCAAGAGCCCGCTCTGTGTTTCGCCTGGAGGCGAATGGATACGTACCAGACCCTCGACATGAACCATCGCGCCAGCCGGAACGGTGATCGGAGGCGATGATACTCGCATCACTGCGCCGGCGTAGCCCGATGGGATAGGCTGGTTGTTGATAGGTTTGGTTGCAAGTATCAGTGCTGGTTTGCCGTCAGGCCCTTGGGAATAAACATCGCAGTCGCTTGCCACGTTCTCGGTAAGTCGACGGTCCACTTGCCAAAGCGACTGGTATAGCTGAGCCGTGTTGGTAAATGGAATTCCTGGCATTGGGATGGATTGCCAGCCACGTCCAGCCAACAATCGACGGTATTCCCAATGGAGGGGCAACGAGAGTGGTGAGGCCAATAGGGGGCTGCTTTGAAAGGCACCCAACTGAGATGCCGCTTCATCCCACGACCTGCGTACGACGCGTTGGGCAGCCACCAACGCTTGATCCGAAGCCTTCAATGCTTGTGGAATATTTGAGGCAGCCAAGTGCTGGGTCGAATCACGCTGCAAAGATCTCGCGAGGTTCATCTCTTCCCAACGTGGATCCTCTCTTGGGACAGCCTGAGCCACCAACAATGTTTGGCCGATGGCAATGACTTGTTCGGTGATGTCCATTCGAGAGTCTACGAGACTTGGTGCAAGTCGCAAAAGATTGTCTCGTAGGTAGGCGGCTGGCATCGGATCGACGACGGTAACAATTTGTTCGATGAGGCCAGGGCGATCGATTGCGACTACCAGGCCGTTTGGTGTCGGTTCACCACGAATCGTTTCCAGGACACCGTACGTGATGCGAAATACATCGCGCGCCTGGCCTGCCAAAGGCAACGTTATCCTGATGCGTTCGGTTTCTGGCGCCACCGAACAGATTTGATCCATGGGCCCGGACGCCACAATGATCGCCAGTTGACTTTTGGGTGTTTCCAAGACCGAGGCCGTATGATTTGGTGAATCTGTTGTTAGGTTACGCCAAGAGGATTGTCCGGCTTGAATCCATGGTTTGAACAACTCGATCTCTTGGTTGATGTGCGTATAGCTGTCGCGGCGCGCTAACGAAGTTGGATCGCCTGAGTCGAGTGGCGCTCCGGATCGAAAAATGAAGCCGCGTGATCCTTGCATCATGCTTCGATAAAATTGCAAACGAACTTGAAGCAGATCGTAATCGATGGGGCCGCCATCTTCTCTCCCAAGGCCGCGGCTTGCAATGGCTTTTTGGACGATCCATTCATTGGGCATTTGCGTAACAATCGAAGTCAAGGGAATCGATCGACCCGCCAACGGGCGAAGGTCTGACTGCATGATCGCCGCCTCTTCGCTAGCCGAACGTATGCGTGTTGGGAGCGGCAGCGGCACCGCTAGCCAATCGCTTAGACGACTATACGGACCGTACATCTCCATAGCTTCACCTACCGTCGGGCGTGCAAGTGATTGTGGAAAGCGAGCAAGCTTAGAGACGAGACTTCGGGTTTGTGGCAAATGAGATTGATCCAGCGTGGTGCCGATCAGCCAGCCAGTCACGTGTCGATAGTCCTTGGAGATACTCTCCGTTGGAACGAAGTCCGGAGGTCGGGCGATAACTCCCATTTGTGACCGAGTTGCTTGTTCGATGACCAGCGGGTCATTTGGGTTGTTGGTGATGATTGCGTTGAAGCCAAGCGACTTGAGATAGTCTAAGCTCTCTCCTCGATAGAGAATCCATCTTGGAACAGTCGCTTGAAGATTGCGAAGTTGCTCTTGAACCGAAAGAGTCGCTGGGTTTTGAAGACCACTGTTGGATGTTCTGTCGTTGATACCGCTCGCGGTTGTTCCAACGATACCTTCGACTTGCAGGTCGTCCACCTTCAGTTTGATAGTGCCGGGATCGGAATAGACGCTGAGCACTACCGCATCGATGTACGCGCCCTGCAAATCGACGCTGGGTCCGAATAGAGTTCGAAGATAACGTTTACGATCGTCGAATTGCTGCGGGACAGAGTCAATTCGGGAGATAGACCAACGCCCACCCCCTTCGCTGGGAGTACCCAGGACGACTTCGGTAAGTGGATCATGCGTTACTGGATGGGCACTGCGAGGAAAAACCACTCGGAAGCCGATTCTCAACCCGCTTTGAGCAGAGAGGATTTTGATGGAAGCGTTCAGGTCGTCGATAATAGCGCAACGGTCGATCGGATAGATGAGGTAGACCTTGCTCCCTTTTCCGAATGAGGGCTCGATAATCTCAACGCCAGGTTCCGTTCGCTTGAACGGCGCAAGCTGGGCTTTTGCGTCGTTTTCCCAAAGACGGAATTTTTGTCTTGTGTCGTCGAACGAATCGAAGATTTGCGAAGACGCGATCTGCGGCGAAACGATGACGATGAAAATCAAAAGGGTTGGGATGCGCCAACGCAAGAACTGCCCAATTGCGCTATGCGGCCAATGGGTTGACTTTTTGCAACAAATTGCGAATGAATAGTGGAGAAAAAGAAACATAGGCGGTAACCTGATTGGCAAGTTCGTAAGTCTAGCTTGTAGCATGACTTACGGTGCGTTTCCAGGTCGTTTGGTGTTGCAAAAAACCCACGGACCTTTAGGGTTAACGAAATTGCAACGAAAGCGTCGACTTTCCTAAGTGCTTGACTAGCATGGGTTTACCGTTCATGTTAGTTCTCCAGACAGAGAGTGTCGGCACGAGAGCTGCATTTCTTTAATTTCATAATCGCCCGCAAACTACCGGCAAACAATTACTAATCGCTACCTTGAGGAGCCTCCGCATGAGCCAAGCAGCCCAATCGACCGAAAATCTCCTGAACGACACGCCCAGCGAACTGGTGGATCTTCAAAAAGTCATTGAAATGCTGCCCCCCGCACAACGATTGACGATTCAGCCATCCTTTCAACGGGTGGTTGAAAGCACCAATCGTCGGCGCAAGATTTTGCAATTAGTGCAGGATTCCATTGGCCAACTCCGTCTGGACATGAAGTACTTGGTGTTTGATTTGGAAGCGACTCGTCGAGAGCGAGACGCTTACCAACGCCAGATTCAGGAACTGATGGGTGACCAGGGCGAGTCTGAAGGAAATTCCCCAGAAGAAAACCAAGACTAGTTGATTTCTGCGAATGCAAAAGCTTGTGTCATTGGGGGCCGAAAGTCGCCACTTTCCAACCCAAAAATTTCTCCGACAGGACAAAGCAAAGTGCGTTCGAGCTAGTTATGGGCGAGTCGACTTGGGCAAAATGAGCCTGAATCGACTCGCCTCTTTGTTTAATGGTTTGCTTGCTGTGATGATTTGGCTTAGTCTAGTTGAGTTGACTGTACTCCTTTCCTCCACTTCACTCTTCGTCGGTCAGACGCTTCGATGGAATTTACGCCAAGGTCCCTAACTCAGCGCGCAATCGATTTGGAGCTTACCACTTCCGAACAGATAGATAGGTTTTGGGGAGAGCTGCGTACCAGCGATGTCAAACTAGAGGACGTCAAGAACCTCCTCCTTCGAAAAGGAATTCTCACGAATTTCCAACTGGATCGAATGTGTACGGGGGAGCGGCTAGGATTCTTTTATGGACCATACCGTGTTCTTTACATGATTGGGGCAGGTACGTTTGCGCGTGTATTTCGCTGTGTGCACCGCGAGACTGGTCGCGTTGTGGCCATCAAGGTATTGCGTCGTAGGCACCGCGATCAGGTGGCTTCGGTCGAGCAATTCCTACGCGAAGGTCGAATGGGATTGCAACTTCGGCACCCTAATATTGTTACGATTCATGAAATCGAAAATGATGCCCGCTCACCCTACTTGGTAATGGAATTTGTTGAGGGCGAAACGCTCCGAGAGATCCTCAAGATTCGAGGGAGTTTTGGGCCGGCTGATGCCCTGAACATGATGCAAGATATTTGTGCGGGACTTGATTTTGCTAGTTCCAAGGGGATAACGCACCGCGATTTGAAACTAACCAACGTCTTGGTTCACGCGAGTGGTCGATGCAAACTCGTAGACTTTGGGTTGGCTGCCATGGCGGACGTTTCGTCGCCAGAAGCGATCGCAGACTGCCCGAGCGCTCGAGCAATCGACTACGCTGCACTGGAACGAGGAACGGGAGTTCGCAAGGGAGATCCGCGTAGCGATTTGTTCTTTGTTGGGGTTATTTTTTACAATGTTGTTTGCGGCAAACCCGCACTCATAGAAACACGCGATCGGATGCAGCGGCTCAGCATTTCCCGGTTTACCGATTTCCCTCCGCTCAGCGAACGGATCCAAGGCTTACCCGATTCAATCTACGCGATCTGCAACAAAGCCTTAGAATTCGATCCAGAGAAAAGGTATCAGACACCGGGGGCCATTCTGAGTGATGTTCAAGCCGCCATCAAACGCTTAGACAATGCCGATGGAGGGATTGACGAAAAGAAAGCGTCACAACACGCCATCCAAACGATTAATGAAGAGGAGGCGAAAGAGGGGCAAGGTAAGACTTTGATCGTTGTCGAGAGCAAACCAGAGCTGCAAAATATCTTGCGAGAGAAACTAAAGAAACGCGGTTACCGCGTTCTCATTTTTGGCGATCCTGAACGGGCGCTGAGCAAATTCACTCCCGACGAAACTCCACCTGCGGATTGTGTCGTTTTGTGTGCTCCGGATCTCGGCAACCTGGCGCTCGAGGCCTTCAATCAGTTTTCAGAACAGGAACACACCAAGCATGTTCCGATTGTCATGTTGGTGGATCCAAAGCAGCAGTACATCGTACGCGGGGCCAAGACCAGTCCAAACCATGTGTTGATAGCCTTGCCACTCAAAGTCCGCGAGTTAAGGCAGGCACTGGTCAAACTGACGACGCAACCATCGACACAGTCGTAGTCGGTTTGGTATGTCGCCTTTTGCTCCGCAAAAGTGCGTTTTCGAAGCGCACTTTCGCGGAGCGAAAGGCGACAATAATAGAACCACGCCTACGTTTGGGGTTTTTCCATCTGCAGTTCATCGGATTCGATGGCTCTCAATAAGCTGTGTCGAAGCGTATAAAGTCGAGTGGGTTCTGTGATCTTTTGACCGTCAAGGTCGGTAACGTAGAACACGTCAACGACCTGGTCTAGGTGCGTACTGACTTTGGCTACTTGCAAATCCAGCTTTAGGTCAAAGAGCGTTTTGGAAATATCGTAAAGCAAACCAATTCGGTCGTAGGCAAAGACCGAAATGATGGTATTGCTCTCCGACGTGCTGTTGTCAAATCGAATTTGGGTTGGTTGTACTCTCGCGTTGGCTGCATCGAAGGTGGATTGAGATTTCCAGATTCGACGAAAAACAGGGGGCTTAGAATCCTTGGAATCCACGGCTTGCACCAAGTGCTTGCAGACTTGTTCGATTCGGTAGGGTGGTGGTGTACCTTCGTAGTCGGCATCCTGAACCACGAATCGATCCCATGCGATACGCCCTGGTTGGGTGTGGATTTCTGCAGACAACACACTCAGCCCTTGACTGGACAACGCACCCGCAATAGTGTGAAACAATCCGGTGGACTGCTCTTGTCGAACTGCGGTCACGTACTCGGTGGCATCTTGCTTGGGCAAGAAATTGCCCCAAGCTTGCACGGGTTTTTCCGGGGTCAATTGGCGTATGCGGCGTAGTTCGTCCATCAAGTCTTTCGGCTTAATGGACAACAAGTATCCGGATGGGATGGCTTCGATTTGTTCGGTGCACCAACTGTTCTCTCGTTCCTCGGCTGTCCGATGAGCCATGACAGCAGTTCGCTGAGTCGCCACAATATCGAGAAAACGTTGATCGGGACTGTCGCTGCGGAATTGAGATTCCGTGGCATCGTAGAGTTGTAGAATAAGCCTGAGTTTCCAGTCGTTCAGGGCACCCGGCCCAACCGCATCCAAATCGGCGCAGGACAAAACCATCAGCATTTGGAGTCGCTCGATCGAACCCACTTGTTTGGCGAAATGGATGATCGGATCCTTCTGCGAAAGATCGAAACGAAAAGCCGTGTGGGCCATGAGCAGATGCTGATGCACTAGAAAAACAAGCAATTCTCGATCGGCGTCCGACAGTTTGAACAAGCGAGCTGTCTCCTCCGCGATCTCACGGCCTACCTCGCTATGATCCTCGGGAAACCCTTTTCCTAGATCATGCAACAGAAGTGCCAAGTGCAGGATCATCTTGTTCTGCAAGCCACGGTACACGCGTCCAAGAACGTCATCCGATTTGGCAAACTCCCCGGCGCATTCCACAGATCGAATGCAATGCGCGTCGACGGTGTACTTGTGATACTCGTTGAATTGCAACAGGCATCGCGCATGCCGCATCGCTGGAATAAGCTGTTCGAGCACTCGCAGTTCATGCAATCGCCGCAGTATCTCTCCAAGACGACCCGGCTGCGCAATCAATTGCAAAAATCGCTCGATGGCCTCGCTGCCGACTCGGTCATCCCGACGCCTTAACATCGCCTGTCGAATCGTTCGCCAAGTCTTGTGTTCGATGCGCCGTACATACCGATTTGCTACCTGCATGAGTTCAAGCACTTTCGCAGGATCCGATTGCAACTTCTCAAGCCCAGCCCGAGTTGCCCAAATCTCCTTGACTCCCAACCGAATTCCTTTTCGAATGGGCCAGGCAATGAACCGAGATAAGTATCCGACCAAGGTCAGTCGAGACTGAGCCATTCCAACGAAGTTGGCGGAACTGTATCGCACTTCGCTGGTGAATTCAAAGTACTGCTGCATGAATTCCTCAACTGGTAGCACACCATCCGTTCCGGTGAATTTCGACCAAGCGGCCAATTCAATTTGCTTTGGACGATCCAACGAATCCTGCGCTCGGCCAGCTAAAAAATGCAATTGATTGCGCAAGCGGAGCAGATACTGATATCCGTCTCGAATCGCTTTAAAATCCTCGTGAGCCAGCAATCCCATTTCCACCAACTGCTCGGGGTCCTTCTCGCCAAAACATACGAATCCGATCCATCGAACAATCTGTACGTCGCGCAAACAACCACGCGAGCGTTTGACATTCGGGTGCAACAAGTAGACCAATTCGCCGAATTTCTGGCGTTCAACAAATCGCTCCCTCTCAATCAATGCCGCTAGTCGACGTGAACGACGCTTGCAGCCAATACGAAAGGTATTGAGAAATCCATCGAACAGGGGCTGACTTCCTTCCACCAATCGCATTTCAACCAAGGACGTCAAGACAGTCGCGTCCGTCCAAGCGGCCTGTCGAGCTTGGGAGGGGGTTCGAATCGTAAAACCGAGTTGCAGTCCCGAATCCACTATCATTTGAGCGATGGCGCGAGCCAACGGCGCGATCTGAGACTCACTCACCCCACGATAGAGCAACATCAGATCGATGTCCGAAAAAGGCGCAAGGTCCCTCCGGCCGTAACCACCCAACCCAACAAATGCAAAGCAAGACGGGTCTAATCGTGTGGGCAATCCCTCTACGGCAGCGTGGATCAAGTCGTAAATGACCTGGTCAACCTGATCTGCCCACGCGAAGCAGACCTGCGGTCCTGAAGCACCCGAATGATGAAGACTAGCAGCCTTTAGACGCGCGTCCGCCAACTGCGAACGCGCTTTTACTACTTGCAGGTGTAAGGATGGCAATTTGATAGGAAGACTTACAATGCGTCTTGACCGGTTTCACCGGTTCGAATTCGCACGGCAGTTTGAAGTTCTGAAACAAAAATCTTACCGTCACCAATCTGACCAGTTTGAGCAGTCTTTACGATGGTGTCGATGACCGTTTGAAGTTCGCCATCGGCGCAGACCACTTCGATCTTAACCTTGGGAACGAAATCGACCGCGTATTCCGTTCCGCGATAGATTTCAGTATGTCCTTTTTGGCGGCCGTAACCACGCACTTCGCTGACCGTCATTCCATGGATGCCTTGTTCGGTGAGTGCGTTCTTGACGTCTTCCAACTTGAAATGTCGAACAATGGCTTCTATCTTTTTCATTCCGGACTCCAGGGATGCATGTTCCAAGCCAATTGGCTCGGATGACTATCGAAATGCGGGACCGCCTGTGCGTCGCTCGCACATCCCACCCCTATAGTGTAACCAAACGGCTTCCAATCCAACAAGGGTATCAGACCAACTGGACTCTAGTCTTACTGGGATTTCGGAAGGTACCTCCAGCCCAGACCTCATATTCGATCACGAATGACTAAATACAAGTACAAAGACATCACAGCCTGACCTTGGGATGGGTATCGCTAATACAGGATCTGTTCGCTATTCGGTTCCGGAAGGCTGCAGCTGGACTGCCGGGGCTGGTACTTGAGGAACGCTAACCGATGTCGCAGTCGTCGCGGGTGCTGTTACGATTTCGCCTTCGAGTAGCTTGCGAGGCAGTTTTTCGTCCCGAATTGCCGCCTGGTATACGAACGTCGCCATAATGATGGACGCTTGTTTTGCATCTTCCGCCTGAATTCGTTCATAAACGTCCATGCTGGAATGATGGGTACGCGTGTCGTATTCCAAAGGGTCCTGAATAAACTGAAATCCAGGCAAACCGACCCCATCAAAGGACTGATGGTCTGTTCCACCTGTATTCGATGAAGTGATCGTGGTCGCACCCATATCCGCAAAGGGAGACAGCCAAGAACGGAAGATCGGCCGAACTGCTTCGTTTCCTTGCAGGTAGATACCGCGAATCTTTCCAGTCCCATTGTCCAGATTGAAGTATGCGGAAAACTTTTCGTGTTCGGCTTTGAGTTCGTAAGTCGCTCTGGGACGCTCACGCGGTCCTTCGCCGCCACCGCCGCCAGGGGCACGCGTAGGAGTTTTCAGGCTTCCAAAATGGTCCGAAACGTAAGCTCGAGAGCCAAGTAGCCCTTGTTCCTCGCCAGTCCACAAAGCGATCCGAATTGTTCGCCTCGGCTTGGCCCCGATGGCTTTTAAGATTCGAACGGCTTCTAAAGCGACCCCGCAACCGATTGCGTTGTCCGTCGCTCCAGTCCCCGCATGCCACGAGTCAAAGTGACCGCCTAACATGACGACTTCGTCTTTCAAGTCCGTTCCTGGTATCTCGGCGATGATATTGAAGCTGTTCACATCCCCATCGTGATATTGTGACTCAATGTCGATCGACAGTTTCGGGTGCGAGCCCCGTTGGAGCATACGCACTATGCGATTGTAATGTTCTGCTGCCATCACCAACTGCGGCAATACGTCTGGCGGATTCGTCGCCCACGGACGAGGTCCGCTGCTAAATGGATTGAAGCCCTCTCGGCCAGCGGGATCTGCTTTTCTTGGCATGGTTGCAGATTGGACGAAAACCGTACCACCGTCTCCACGGCCTGGTTCGATCACGACCGATGCACCCTCATCGTACGCCAACTGCCATTTGTCCGCTTGCATGTTTCGGCTCTCTGGTCGCGGAGCAGGTGCTGCGGTCGCGTCGGCCGCCGGAGTCGCATCGCCAGTAGCAGATGGAGCTCCTGGCTCACCACGGCCACCTCGACCACCTCGACCACCGAATCTGCCAGGCCCGCCTTCACCGGGTCCACCTGCACCGGGGCCACCTGCACCGGGTCCACCTGCACCGGGGCCTCCGCGACGACGTGGCGTTGACGGATCCGCGTTAGCAAGCGCCAGTAATTCAGCATCGGTCTTGCGTGTTGCTGGTGCATCAAATATTGGTTTTACTTCTCGAGGCGGGCTGATCATAACAATCGCGCGACCTAACTTGCCTCGATACTTTTCGAGTTCCTCTGGAGTCGACGCATCCAAGTAAATCGGTTCGCTTCGGATGGTCTTGGAGGTACTCGGCGTCCAAGCTTTAGGGTAAGCGATCAATCCGGAATAGTGCGGCTCTACCAAATTCACAGTGCACGACTCGAGTGTCCATCCACGACCGAACGGCCCCCAGCTTTCAAGGTGCGAGTTTTCCAGTCCCCATTGAGTCAGTTTTTCCTTTGTCCATTCGCCCGCTATTTTGGTTAGCGGTGATCCGGTCAATCGAGGGCCATGTACATCTGTCAAGTAACTGATGGACTCCATCACCTGGGATCGTTGCAGCCCTTCCTCTTTGATCTTATCGATGGTGGCTGTGTCGATCTTTTCGACCGGCACTTGAGCCAACAGAGTCGGACCAA
This sequence comes from Pirellula sp., assembly GCA_031374925.1. Lineage (GTDB taxonomy): Bacteria > Planctomycetota > Planctomycetia > Pirellulales > Pirellulaceae > JBKCUI01. The sequence continues at coordinate 26,189 of JANMHA010000162.1, forward strand.
CAGCAACGCTCAACACGACAATAGCGTTGTAAATTCGAAATTTCTTGCGCATCGTCAACTCGACTTCGTTGGGACAAACAAAAGAACATCAATGAACACACGTGATCCGACCCATTTAGGCGGACTAGTCAAGCGACTTATTATGCCTTCTTGCAATGCAAGATGCTACAAGATGCAACCAGAATTTGAACGCAATTGCTTTCGACCCAGTGTGGCACGGCACTCCTAGGCTGTGAATTTATTATTGTCGCTTTTCGCTTCGCGAAAGTTCGCCTCGTTAACACACTTTTGCGGAGCAAAAGGCGACAAACTTCTGCACCTTGCGAATAAACTCACAGTCTATCCGTGCCGTGATTCCCGCCACGGAGTGTTGAGCCACACTACTCAGATCGCTTAGCTAATCTCAAGCGAATCGGCCCCTTGAGCGTTTCGATCTTTCTTTCGTCAATATCGACGACTTCCCCGTTTTGCGTGACTTCAATCGCCCCGTCCCGGACCATGTCGGAAGCGACTTCCCGGACCGTGGTCATCAGCTCTCTCCATTTCGATCCAAAAGTACGACCGATATCCGACGGGCAAATGCTCTCCCCAGGCTTCATCATCAGCAAATTGCGGAGGATTTCATCGCGAATATCCTTGCTGCTGGGTTCCTCGTGTTCGTTCCATCGCGTTTTCATTTGATTCTCACTATCGATTCTTCAGTTCTTATTTCTTGGCATCCAGTGCGTCCTTGAGTCCGCTTCCGGACAGAAACGCGACCGTAGCTCGGACGACGGACGAATTACTCATCAGGAAGGAGTGAACGACCGGTACCGCTGCAATTTCGGCCATCCCATCCAATGCAGCTTCCTCGAGAGTAACGACACCATCGCTTGGGCCGCTGAGCAAGGGATTCTGAATCGGGCCTTTGGAAATATCGCCGGCGACTATGGCGAAGGGACAGGGTGGTGTACCAAGCCCGTTTCGAAATTGATCCCAAGATGGCCCAAGTTGCATCCCTGAGTTTCCTGTGATGGTTTCAAAGAGCCCCAAACGCGACAATTTCGCTGCAAACGAAGAGCCTTGGTTGGGAGGACCTAGCATAACAACACGATGCATTCGAGGAAGTACTTTTTTTGGATCCCCGTTTCGTTGCCATTCACCAATAGCTTGTCGAAAAACGATATTTCCAAGACTATGCCCTACCATGCTTATTTTTGGCTGGCCTGGCAAGTTTTCGACCATTTCTCGAAATGCGGCGGAATGGACGGAGATCGGATCGCGAGTGCTAGCATAGGAAAATGAAATGGGAGTCCTTTTTTTGGCGACGTCCGGATGCAATATCATCAGGTCGCGGTCCACCCGTGAAAGCTCCGTTTCAATGGGATCCATGCTGCTCGCAGTTCGCATCAAGCCATGCAACAAAAGAACGACTTCCGTTGGATTTGTCTCCGCCAGGGAAGACGCCGCGACTTGACTCAGCTCGTCGAGCATTGCCTGCCGTCCGCCCCAGGCCCTTCGCACTGAATTGGGATCGAGTAAACGCCAGTGATTTAGAGTACTATTGTATTGAATTCGCCAACCCTGCCACCAACGGTAATCGGTCCAGAATTGCTTGCCTCCAAGAGTTGGCAAAGGTAAGTTCCATGGCTTTGCATTGTCTTTCATGTCACCAAGCTCGTCGTCGTTGCGTGAACCAACTGGCGGCGGATTATCCACATCGTTTGGAACAATCTGTAAGGCACTGGCAACAGAAAAGGTAGGAACACAGAGCATCGTCCCGGCCAATAATAACACGCCACGGGCAATCCTCCCCATAACCAATCGAATCATCGAACCTATCCCTCCGGTGGAATACTGCGACCGTGCGGATCCAACGCGGATTGCCCAGTTTCTACATCTAGCTTGCCACGCAAAGATGAACTTGTAAAGTGCTCCAGTGACTCGGCTTGCGCATGCAATCTGGCGTCACTCGCGTTCACTTCAACCGACAAGTACTGTTCCCACAAACGGTGCGAACGAATCAAGTTCTGGGCCACGCGATGCCCTTCGTCTGTGAGTGTTACCGACGTTTGGGTCATGGAAACCCAACCCTCACGAACCAAATCGGACGCAACCGAAGTCAGCTTTTGGATGCTTAGTTTCAGTTGATTTGCGATGTTACCTATTGGAATTGCCTCGCTATTGACATTGATGTCCACAGGAATCTTTCGCTCCGAATGGCGATAAAGCAACGCCAAAATGTCCTCGCCCACGATTTTTCGGGCAACTGTTCGTTGTTCTAACAATCGAATGAACACCCCAGCTTTGGGGCTTGCGACCACCGCCAAAACCAAAAAAAGTCCGCTTGTTACCGCCATCATCGCAGCAGAATTGACCGATCGAAATCCAAATGCAACTGGAACGGATATCGCCAGCAAGTGCCCAACAATGGCCGACGCGGATCCAATCACCACGCTAAACAGGATCATAGTCTGCAAACGCCTGCACAACAGAAAGGCGGTCGCCGCTGGAACAACCAGCATGGCCACGACCAAAATGTTCCCAACAGCCTCAAAACTAGCTATGCAAGTTACAGCCACCAACGACGCCAAAACATAATGAAACAGAGTTGGCGAAATTCCTTGCGCCTGGGAAAGCAGTGGGTCAAACGTCGAAACCTGCCATTGTTTGAAGAAGACTGCAATGCAAATAACATTGAGCATGCAAACCAGACTGATGGTGATGACCACCCTAGGAACCGCTCCTAGTGGCGTTTCTATGGTATCCAAGATAATTGTTTCGAGATTGCCATAGAGCACACACGACGGGTCCAAGTCGATTTTGTCTCCAGCTCGAACCATCATGATCAGGCCAACCGCGAACAGCGAGGTGAAGACCACGCCAATCGCAGCGCTTTCTTCCACTTGACCGTATTTTCGAATCAATTCGGTCAACCATACAGTCAGCAACCCCATGCTGGCTGCACCTATCAAGACAACTACCGATCCCCGCGTCCCACTAAACAAAAAGGCAGCCGCAATGCCGGGCAAAACCGAGTGACTTATCGCGTCACCCATCAAGCTGAGTCGACGGAGAACTAAAAAATTACCAAGCAATGAGGCTGCTACGGCGCACAAAGCGCCCGCTACGATGATCCAACCATCGACTGTCCAATCCCAATTGACCCCATTGGCTAACTTCTGCATCAACTCGTTGTTTGTCGTTCGTATCGCAAGGGAAAACAGTTGTATGGCGAGCAGCGTTGTGAAACCTACCCATCATAACCCGAAACGTAAGTGAGGGACCTGCGAAATTGTCCCTCGCTTACGCTTCGGGTTGGGATATTTCATTCCGCTGATTGCCTAACTACCCAAAGGATACCTATTTTTTATCCATTTGCGCAAGCTCGTCGCCAAAATCGAGAACGGGTTCGGATTCCGCCAATGGATCTGCTACCACGTCGATGGCCGCGGCTGGGGCCTTTTTGGGTGCTCTCTTTGGGCGGCCCATCATTGAAGCCGTGATTGTTGCTCCGATCAAACTGACCATAAAGAGAATCCAAAAATAAGGAAGCAACTCGTACATGACGGCCTAACAAGACTTGGTTTCGGAAGGACAACGGTAAAACCCAACTCTATAAGCGTAATTTGCAGGTTGAGTATGCACAAGTTTTGACCCGGTTTATGTTTGCGGGAAGTTGTCCTTTCCGGAAATACATGGAAAATAGTTGGCTAACATCCCTTCCAATCCTAACTTTTTCAGATTTCCCCAACGCAGTATCGCTTGCGGATTGGAAGGATGCAAAGGCCTTGCTACCATGCTAGCACGGTACTCCGAACTAAAAATATCCCAAATATCGAACCAAAGGCATTACTGATGGACGACGCTGCTGTTTCTGAACTCTTTGAATTGAAGACGGCGATTCGAAAACAGGCTCACGAAAACCGACGCGCCCAACCGGAAAAAGATGCGATATCCACCAGGATCGTGGATCGTTTCATGGAGCTACCGGAATACGATTCGGCCAAAACCATCATGTTTTACGTGGATGTCCGGGACGAAGTGCGAACCCGACAAGCACTACCCTCCGCCCTTGCCAGCGGAAAACGCATCGTCGTCCCTTACTGCGTCGATGGTGAATTGGAGCTGTTTTGGCTGGAAAACACGGAGGAATTGGAATTGGGAATGTACCGCATTCTGGAGCCAAAAAACGAACTCCGGACCGTCGCGGCCAAACACTTCCAACCCACCGATCTCGATTTGGTTATGGTGCCTGGAGTTGCATTTGACCGAAACGGCGGACGGACCGGCCACGGAAAAGGTTACTACGACAAACTCTTGCAGCATGCAAGACTCGATGCTCCCCTGATCGCCTTGGCCTTTGAGTGCCAAATGTTTGAGAAAATCCCTGCCGAAAGCCATGATATCTACATGGATAAAATTGTTACTGAAAACGCGGTCTACACTGGCAAAGGCCGATAACTGTTCCCATTACGAAAAGGAAAAACTCAGATGGTTCGAACCGCCAGCACCATGCTCCCTTTGGGGACACCGGCGCCCGATTTCACGCTAACGAACACCGATGGTAATCGTGTCGCATTGTCCGATTTTCGGGACAAGAAAGCACTGGTGATTATCTTCATGTGCAATCACTGCCCATTCGTAAAGCACGTTGCATCGGAGCTGACTCGCGTTTCGAACGAGTACATGCCGAAAGGGATTGGTTTTATTGGGATCAGCTCCAACGACGTGGTCTCACACCCGGAGGACAGCCCTGAAATGATGAAGGCGGAAGCGGCCCTACAAGGCTACAAGTTCCCTTACCTTCATGACGCAGATCAATCTGTTGCGATGGCTTACCATGCAGCCTGCACTCCAGATATCTTCGTTTTCGATTCCTCCCATCGACTAGTGTATCGGGGACAATTGGACGACTCGAGGCCGAAGACGGACAAGCCGCTGACCGGAAAGGATCTCCGTATGGCGCTGGATTGCATACTTGCGGGCAAACAGGTTTCCAGCGAACAGCGCCCAAGTATCGGTTGCAACATCAAGTGGAAAGAGGGCTCGGAACCGGTGTATTTCAACCCGGCCGGTATCGCGTAGTGGACTCCCAAAGCATGAATGCGTTTTCAGGTTTACGCATCGGTTTAGGCATGGACTCGCATCGGATTGCTTCGGGCGGACCGCTGATCTTGGGCGGCATGTGTCTGGATGAGAATATCCACTTCGTCGGGCACTCGGATGCAGACGTGCTGTTGCATGCGATCACCGACGCCATCCTCAGCGCGGCAGGGTTGCCGGATATTGGTCAGTTGTTCCCCAACACATCGGAGGAAAACCGCGGTCGCGACTCTGCCGACATGCTTTCCATTTGCATGAAATCGGTACGCCACGCCGGCTGGACCATTAACAACTTGGATTGCGTTGTCCAATTAGAGCGGCCCAAGCTTTCAGGGCTCAAAGAGTCGATGAAAAAGCGAATCGCGGAGATTCTTCAGATCGAATCGGACCAAATCGCGATCAAGGGAAAGACGGGCGAAGGGGTAGGCGAAATTGGACGAGGGGAGCTCTGTCAAGCAACTTGCGTAGTGCTTTTGGTGCGGCACTGAGTTTTAGCCCCCCGTCGGCGACGCTGTGTAGCATTTTCGTCCGATCGGAGCTTGCCTCCGACGGACGCCGTTTTGGCGTACTAAAAAAGCGGCTCAGACCTTAAATACCGCACTTCGCTCCCGCCTCGACCGCCCTAAGCGGTCGAGGCGGGAGCGAAGTGCGGCGGTTACTGGGCCGTTACGTTACGTAGGACGCCAAAACAAGGTTGAGGGGAGGCAAGCTCCCGCCCAACCTTAGCGAATTGCTCTCCCGCCCAACCTTAGCGAATTGCTCTCCCGCCCAACCTTAGCGAATTGTTCTCCCGCTCAACCTTAGCGAATTGTTGGTGAAAATACTTCACAGCGTTGCTCTCCGGGAGGGTGACTCAACCGGACGATCTCTAGCGGGAGGGTGTCTCAAATGAATGGGCGTTCCAAAGGCATTGCCTACGGCTCTGGGTTAAACGATTGGTATCCGGGATGGAACGCATTCCGATTCCATTCCAAGGCTTCGAAGGTTGTTTCGTGGATGCGGCTTGGTTCTAACGCTGGTCTTTTCTTCCAAGACGACATGGTCTCTAAGCCTCGTTCTTCGCTTACCAAATTTGCGTCGGTTCCAATGCCTATTTGCTCTAGACTGCCATTGTTTAGCCTAACGGTTAAGTAGTCGGAGAGAGTCATCGAGTCATAGACGTTGTCTTTGCCTCGCAGGTCGATCCAACGCGAGAGTTCATTGCCTTTGTCGCTCTGGTCCCAGATTTCCCAGTCATCGCATTCGGAGGCATTCCATTCAATGTAGGATTTGCTTCCAGCGAAAACGCATTCCTTAGCCGTGCGAACGAACGGGATCGGAAATGGTTGCGAATTGCTCAGATTTACTTTCATCCAGGCTCGCTGCGAATAAGCGGTCACGTTGCGCAAATCCATTCTCAATGGCATACCTGTCCGCACGGCTGTTCGGCTCCCATTCATGTCCAACATAGAACCGGCGATTGCCAGCCAACAGTTTCCCATCTGCACTTCCGTCCGAATCGGACTTGGGACTCGCAACCAATCACACTGGCCTCGCACGTAAAGTTGAGTGCAAGTAATCCTCGCCGGGAGTTTCCCTGCGCTGCTTGCCATCGGGTCTCCGAAATTGTCTTGCAATCCAGCATCGAGCACCACAATCGATGGTAGCGTTGCTCCTTGAAGTACCGTCGTTGCATCCAGCGACGCGGAGCTATATGGACTCGTATCATATTGAACCGTGATAGAACAATTTTTCAGTTGCAGCAACGCATTAGAACGAACGGAAAAAAAGGAGCGGCGGCGTGACATGGAATTGACTCGCCAAATCACGTCCATATCTTGAAGCACGAGTTGGTTGCCAATGCACTCAATCCAAGCCAGCGAGGAAACGGGATCCGTTAGAGATTCCGAGCCATCAATACTCCATTGGCACCGCTGTCCGACATCGCTTTGAATAGTCAGATTGGAATTGACGGACATGGTCGACTTCAAACTGGCCAGCGAAGTTGAAATCGTCAAGCTTTTGATCACGATCTTGTTGATCTGTGACTGGTTGGCAGCGAGTTCTATGGCTTGTTCAAGTGATCGAACGATCATGGAGCCTTTATTTCGATCGCTCAAGGCATCGGGATCGACAACGATGGTGTCGCGATCCGAAGGGTCTGGGGAAGAAACTGGAACCGTCTTCGGAAGGTAATTTGAGCTGACTGCTTCCCCGGTGGTCGTAGTCTTGGTAGAGGGTTCGACCAATTTGTCCGCGTTCTTGATAGGCGGCCCTTCGATTCTCTTGACCTCCAACTCGGCATCGGACGATGCGGACGCAACATCAGGAAAGTCGACTTTCGGGATAGGGAATGTCGCGCTTAAGTAGCTGCTGCTTTGCAGCCAAAGCGTCGTACCGAAAATCGCAGCCAGCGAAATCAGAAGCGGGATCGTGGCTTCAAACCAGGTACGTTGTGCAGCTGCCGGAAGATTCGCAGTATTGTCCGAGGCGCTAGCCCATACCAACCCCTCCATCTCCGCCAGTGTTCGCAGGTCGTGAATCAAGTCGATCGGTACCTGATAGCGGTCCGATGGCTTTTTGGCCATCATCTTGCGCAGGATCGCAATCATGGAATCGCTTATATCCGCTCGGAACAGGCGTGGGTCTTCCGGCATCTTGGTGCCGTGCATCAGGAGTTTTTGAAGAGCTGTTCCCTCGGGAAATGGTGGCTGCCCAGTCAGCAAGAAATAAAGCGTGCAGCCGAGTGAATAGATGTCGCTGCGAACATCCGCCTGTCGCGGGTCGTGCGCTTGCTCAGGCGAAATGTAGTCAAAAGTTCCAAGCGTAACGCCGCTGGCCGTAAGATCGTTGGTGGACTTGTCGAGTTCGGTGGTTCGGGCCAACCCCATATCTACCAGTTTGGCCTGGCCTGATTGAGTTACTAATATGTTCGAAGGTTTGATGTCGCGATGGACTACTTTTCGCTCAAATGCATGTTGCAACGACTCTGCAACCTGGCGTGTCAAGCAGACGGCATCATCGATCGAAAGCAAGCCTTTCTTGACTACGAGTTCGCGAAGATTGGTACCTTCAACAAACTCGAAAACGATATAGCTCCAATGCGCTGTTTCGCCAACGTAGTAGACACGAGCGATATTAGGATGATCCAATTTGGCGGCGCTTTGGGCTTCGACACGGAATCTCCTCATGGCTTCCGCGCCGCGATCGGCAATCGGCACAACTTTGATCGCAACCTCACGATCTAATTTAAGGTCGCGGCCACGGAAGACCGCTCCCATTCCACCGGTGCCCACCAGGGACTCGATTAGAAAATGATCGAGTTGCTGCCCGATCAATTGCGAGGCGGATTGTCGGAACCCTACCAGCGAAAACGGCCGATCTTGGCCGGGAACGAGGCTCGGTGCTTCCAGGAGTTCATCCTGTCGAATGACCGTTTTCTCCGTATCCAGTCGTGAGAACTCAGCCCTGTCGTTAGGCCCAGGGTGGTTTTCATAAGTGGATTCTACGGAACTGGACATGGAAAACGCGTTAAAGTATTCGGTGACCCAAAAAGTTCTGAGCCTAACCATTCTAACCTAGACCTCCGTCGAGTGTTGTTCCAATCCTGCTCGGTAAAAGTCGATGGGTAGACTCAAAAGAACCGTTGCAATCGTTGCAATCACCCCAATCCTGTCAAGGAATTAGCATCCACTGGGCACACTAGGACGCCAAAAAAGGTTGATGCAGGACTCGCTCCGGCTGAATGCGAGGATTGGTTCGAGGAGGGGCTACACAGCGTCCCCGACGGCAACGCTGTGAAGTATTTTCACCAACAATTCGCGAAGGTTGAGCGGGAGAACAATTCGCGAAGGTTGGGCGGGAGCTTGCCTCCCCTCAACCTTGTTTTGGCGTCCTACGTAACGTAACGGCCCAGTAACCGCCGCACATCGCTCCCGCCTCGACCGCTTAGGGCGGTAGAGGCGGGAGCGAAGTGCGGTATTAAAGGTCTGAGCCGCTGTTTTAGTACGCCAAAACGGCGTCCGTCGGAGGCAAGCTCCGATCGGACGAAAATGCTGCACAGCGTTGCGGAGGGAGGGTGACTTCATTGGGAAAACCCTGGCCCAAAAGCTGGACTACCTCCAAGGCTCGGGGTTAAATAAAAGTACTACTTCTTTTTCGGATCGAGATTCGCTTCTAGCTCTTCGGCAGTCAATTTCGATTCGACCCCATTCTTGGGAACCTCGACATGCGCAGACCAAAGCAAGGCGTTCAAGACAACTTTGCGAAAGTTGTCGTCTCCCCAGTTGTCATGAAAGTGGCCGCCTGTGAATCCAAACCCACGCCCGCCATCGGCTCGTTCAACGGACCACATCATGGCTTCTGCACGTCCTTTATTCGCTTCGATATGTGCGTAAGGTCCCTTCGGATAAACATAGGGTCCATCGCGAACATCATCTGATGGGGAAGCAACCAGAATGGGAACAAACCTAGTCCCCTCAAGATCCGCCCGCGCATTCCCTGCGATGTCGGAAACAAAACGCATATTGAAATACCATTCGTCCTTGGATTGAAAGGGTTGGACGCCGCGGGTGATAGGGTGATCAGGAAACTGATTGAATTTTGGCTCCCAAATCGGATTGCAAGAAAACATGTTTTCGTAAAAGCCACCAATCCAACGCTTGAACTGGGCCCCCGCTTGATCGGGAACGATTTCGACACCGAAGTGCATGCACCCAATGCCAACTCCCTTTTGTACCCACTGGTCGATCTTCATCAACCTCTGCCCGTCCTCCTGAACAGCTTCATGTCCTTTGCCTCCGTCCATGTAGAAAATGACTGCGGCAGCGTCCTCGAAAACGCTTTCGTCCTTAGGCCATCCATTCAGTACGAATTCTGCTTTTACTTGAGGCACATCCTTCAAGCATTTGGCGAGCAGTTGTACCCCTGCATTGAACTCGTGCATACGCGCGGGGTGCGATGGTTTGCCTGCCATCAACACAATCTTCTTTGCCGACTTCGTTGCGACCATCTTGCTGGCCACTAGCTTTTCAGCCTCTATCGTTGCCTTTGCCATGACCGCCGCAATCTTGACGGGCGAGCCACCTTGTCGTTTCGATTCGTCCGCTGCTTCCATAAAGGCGAACATCTCGATCGTCTCCTCGGTAGCAATCGGAACGTCCCCCCCAGCGAAAAACTTAGTTATTTCGTCTACGAGCGGTGCGTACCCTTCATTCTTTCCCCCGACCTCGACTTTCGATTCGCCAAATACGACTAAGCCATACTCCTTGGCGCCATCTCGCAAGCCGCGGAACTCACCGATCCGTCCCGAATCCCAGACTCCGACTGCAGAATCGGTGCCTGCGGTAGTGACCCGCGTTACTTGTTTGCAGCCCATCCCCATTGCCGTGTAGAGCGTCTCGCAACCGTGAACTCCATACCAATACAAGTCTGGATGAGTTGCTTCCAGCGAACATGGACTCCAAGCGATTGCCCCACGAACTTGGTCCTTCAGTTTTGGATCGGTTCGGTATTTCCAAATTCCTGGACTGAATCGCAAGGAAGAACTGCTAAACCATTTTACTTTGGATCGTTCGGCAAGCTTTTGAATGGCGATGGCATCGACGAGTGAGCCAGCCAGTGGCTTGTCGATATAAAGCGGCTTGCCGGCGAGGAACACGGGTATTGCTTGTTCGAGATGTCGGCGACCATCGAGGCTGGTGATGACGACCGCGTCCACCTGAGCGATCAACTCATCGATCGATCCGACCATTTTGACGCCGAGAGCCTCGAGGTCCTTGGTGTATTGCGGTACACGCGTATGGCTGCTTTCAATGTCGGGACTTCCACCCGGAAACGCCACAACCACCTGCTGCTTGGCAAGCAGTCCTGTGGCATCAGGGTCGTTCCATAGTTTTGCAAAAGCTGGCGCATGGGAGGTATCCAACCCGATCATGCCGATCCGCAAGATTTTTTCTTGAGCAACGGAAAAAGTGCTGCAGGTCATTGCCCATGTGCAAATAGCGGCAAAGGCAAAGCACCTTCGGTACATGGAGGTTTCAAAGGGTGAGCGAGCTTTCATTTTGGAGACCATGCGTCGGTGGGGAGGGAAGGGATGCAGAATGGAGTGTAAGGAAGAACAAGGATTATACTATAGAAACGGCATGGGTGTCTCCGCTTGTGGTCAAGTAGCCCGCCGGTTTCAAGATAGACCGGGAAGAGCCAAATTGGTCCTGGATTAAATGGGATTAAAAAAGTGGCGTTGGCTAAATCGAAACTGGGATATCCCGGAGCAATCGTCCGGTCGGACCATTGCTTACGCCGAAGGCGTTAGACAGCAAAGCCCAGGGTCGCCGCGGACGCGGCGCACCCTGGGTTCGCATCGAACGCAATGCCCCCAACCCCAACGGGGTTGAACATGCGTCGCACGGGAAGAACCCTCGACATGCGGGAAATTATCCGCAGGATATGGCCATCGAAATTGTCGGACCCCGTTGGGGTCCCGCGCACCTGTTGGCGTTGGACCCAGGGTGCGCCGCCTTCGCGGCGACCCTGGGCTTTGTTGTCAAACCGTTTCACGGTAATAAACACAGGTGCGCCGCCTACGCGGCCACCCCTCCGTCCTCGTGTGCCATCGTGTTGCAGCGTGATCACAGAACCCATAAAATGCTAGGGGTCAGTACTCGGCGTACTGACATCCTGATCAACCAATACAAGATCGAATCAGGGCAGACAAAACAATAAGAAATCAGAACCAAAAATTGCAGCTAAGCGGCGGTTCGTCTTCCCAGATTTTTTGAATCGTTACTTGCAGCCGCTAGCTGATCGCTGGCCGTTCTGTTCGAAACACAACTTATAAATTACAGAGGCGCAACGTGTCTCGTCGCCGCGAAAAGAAACTAAAAGCCGAACCACCGAAACCGAGTGGACCAGTTCGAAGTGTCGCAGCTGACATGAGCAAGCAGGTCCCAAACAGCTCTTGGGGGGCGCCTATAACGGCCTATTTTGACATCGCATTCCGCTGTCGCGATTGCCGCAAAAAAGAAATTTGGACCGCCGAACAACAAAAATGGTACTATGAAGAAGCCAAGGGGCCACTTTATGCCAATGCTGTACGATGTCACGAATGCCGCAAACGTCTGAAAGAGCAAAAGCAAATACAGCGAGAGCAAATGGCAAAGGCAGACTTGCAAAAACAGACCAAAATCTGAAATCAGTCGATGACATCAGTCGCGACAAACAACGGTCGCTGGCGTGATGCAGGGTGGCGCAGGGGTCACCCAGCTATGAGGGGTTGATGCCGATGAACCCGCCCGATGAACCCGCCGATAAAATGTCATCGAGCCAGAATTGGTCGCTTGTTTGTGGACAAAGGCTAGATCCCAGCGTCCGCCCTCGATACAATACGGCGAAGTAGTGCGTACTAGAGGCACCGGGAACCTTTCTTGCTCCGTTCTGAATTTGAAACTGATCCGCTCCCCAGAGACGACAGAGGTCTACCATGCCGACAATCACCGTTGCGTACACATCGAGTAAGGACCTGCCAGTTGACTTGAACGATGCCAAAAAGGCGTTTAAGGGACTTCGCACTGTCTTCGACTACAGCAAGAATGCCCAAGACAAGGAAATCCAAAAGAAACTGCTCGAACTGGTCAAGAAGAAGAACAAGTCGGTGAGCGCGGCCCTATTCAAGGCCAAGTGCAAGGCAGACGGATTTGGCGCCGAAGACAAGCGCTCAGGCGAGTATAAATTGAAGATCGTCATCGACACCGAGACTGCGGCGACCTCGAAGTGCTGGATCAACAAGGAGAGCACCACCGCCGCCAAGAACGAACTTTTCAAAGACGCGAAGGGCAACAAAATCAAGAAGGGCGAAGAGTACTACGGCGGAAACGCCAATGCACCTCATGTCCATGTCTACGACAAAGGTTGTCATCTGAAGCTGGGAAGCAAGCGTTTTAACCTGGTGCAGGACGGCAAGAAATACTCGAGCGGAATCGACGGCGCTCATGACGCGTTGCTTAAACACGGCAAGAAGGACACGTTGGCCCCTTGGGTCGCCGCCGCCTTGAATCACTTTGGGGTCTCTCCGTGAGATCCGCAAAGCTGGTTCATGCGCTAGCTTCCTACGCTAGCTGGCAGTGAGATTCTCGAATTGGTTTTTCAGGATGCATGGCTATATGTACAGACCGATCACAAAAATCGAGCAATAAGCTGAAATCAGGAAAAAATTCGACACTCTTCGCCAATCGCCAGTACCCACAAACCGACAACTATGCTCGTGCTCAGTGAAACGGTGCTCGTTCTCGTAATCGATTGTGCCTATTCGAGCGCGAACACGAGCACCGCCCCATCGGGCTGAGCACGAGTAAGGACGAAACAACCATGGGTGAGCTGCTTAATAAGGCGGGCTATGCAACGGCTCATTACGGCAAGTGGCACATCGCAGGTGGAGGGCCGGGAGCTCACGGATACGACGAGCATGATAGCGATACCGGAAACGAAAACGCTTTCAAGTTTTTGGATCCGAATCCGGTCGACATTTTCGGAATGGCTGAACGTGCGGCCAAGTTCATTAGCGAGCGAAACGATCTTACAAATCAGATGCCGCGAGAATCAAAGATGCTGAAAGAGCGATTGGATAAGGTTTTGATCGACGTCCACGCGCAGCTTCCAACCAAGAATACAGAGTTTGACCCATCGCAACCGATTGCGCCTCTCCAAGGTGGCAGAGGTGGTGACAAAGCCGGCGGCAAGGGTGGTAACAAAGGGAAAAACCAAAAATGATCGGACGAGAAATGAACTGGATGAAAGAATCTGAGACCTCAACAAGTTCGAGGTGGCAACATGTTCTGTTGTCGTTGTTTTCCTTGATAACGTGGTATTCGCTCACCTTACATACTGCATTCGCTCATGATGGACATGACCATGGGACCCCAGAGTCAAGCGTACGAGTTTGGACATTTAGCGATACTGGCGCGCACATCCATGCAGCCTACGTTGCGAGCTCGGACGGAAAGGTTCAAGTTCGACGCAGCGATGGCAAAGTTCTTGCAGTCGAGATTGCGAAGCTAACTGCGATCGACCAGAAATGGATTGACCAGAAGGTTATCCAAATACGGGCGCTGAATGAAAGGCATCCGAATCCAGCACTGCTTTCGAAGTTTATTGCCACGCGGGCTGAGAACAAACCGGCCATCGCTGACTCGTTTGAGGCATTTGCTAAGCTAAATGCACTTAAGTACCGACAAGACGCTCGATTCTTTTACGTTGAATCGAATTCGATGCCGGATCACAAGATGATGGTCGGAATCACTGCTTGGCAACAGCAGGTTCCGATGCCGCAACCGTACTCTGACAACAATGCATGGCGAATTCCACTCGAGCCGGTAGTTGCAAAGAATCCGTTGTCGGCCAAGTCTCACTTTTTCCGTGGAGCCATTGCCTTGGCGGCAAATGGGGTCCCGATTTTCAATCCGATCAAGAATGATGGCAAGACAGATACTCTTCTCGCCGGTGAACTAGACGAATTCGGAGGTCATTGTGGTCGAGCGGATGACTACCACTACCACATCGCGCCAACGCATTTGCAAGAGATCGTTGGAAAAGACAAACCCGTCGCCTACGCGCTCGATGGCTATGCGATTTACGGTTTCTCTGAGCCGGATGGATCGAAAGTTGAGGGTCTCGACCAGTTCAATGGTCACGCGACGTCAGGACTTGGTTATCACTACCATGCAACCAAGACCTATCCCTATCTCAATGGCGGATTCCATGGTGAAGTCGTAGAACGCGACGGTCAAGTTGATCCGCAACCAAGAGCTGGTGGAGTTCGGCCAGCTCTGCCTCCTCTGCGTGGTGCCAAGATCGTCGACTTTGCCGAGTTAAAGGCGGACAGTTATCAACTGACGTATGAGATTCAGGGCAAAAAAGGGACGGTCAGTTACGTTTTGGCCAAGGACGGTTCAGCGCAGTTTACTTTTGTAGCCCCGAATGGCAAGTCTAGTAAAGAAAACTACACACCACGTCTCGGTGGGGGTGGCGGTCGACCGCCACGTAACGATCCACCACCACGCAATGACCCACCGCCACGCAACGATCCACCGCGCGGCAAGCAACCGCAAGAGACGAGCGCAGCTCGCAAAGAAAAACCCGAACCGTCCAGTTCAAAAACCAGCTTCGCTGTGTCGAGTTCGGCAATCGGTGCAGACGGAATGCTTCCGGTCGAGTTCACATGTGATGGCCAGAGTGCATCACCACCGATTCAGTGGAAAGATGCACCGGTTGGAACTAAATCGTTTGCGCTTAGTCTTTGGCATACGGCACCCGATCAAGAAAAGTCGTATTGGCTGGTCTACAATATTCCCGCCGATGTCGATCATCTCGACAAGAACGACAAGAAGACCGGTACAGTTGGCTTAAACGACAAAAAGAAGCCAGCCTACGATCCGATGTGTTCCAAAGGGCCGGGCATGAAAAAGTATCATGTTACCGTCTATGCGTTGTCGTCCGAATTGAAGCTGGATAAAGGAAGCGACACTCGTGCGAGCTTCCTAAAGGCTGTAAAGGCTGTTACTCTTGCAGAAACAACTTTCGACTTTCAATATGAGCGAAAGAAATAGAGTCCTATGCAGCGACTGATTCCCTGCTATTACTACAAGTTGGTCTACACTGCGGTTTCTGGCGACCATCAATCGAGCGACGAGTATACGTTTCAAACTAAGCGAGATCCTGGTAATACTTTTGTGTTTACGGTTACTTCCGATTCCCATCTCGATGAGAACACTGGCGGCGAAGTCTATCTTCGGACGCTTGCAAACGCACTTAGTGACTCTCCAGACTTCCACTTTGAACTTGGGGACACGTTCATGACAGGCAAGTATGTGAAGCCCGAGCTCTCCGAACCGCAGTACCTTGCTCAGCGCTATTACTTTGGCCGCCTGTGCCATTCTGCTTCACTGTTTTTCGCGTTAGGAGATCACGACGGAGAATCGGGTAGTAGGGGCTCCGGTCGCCTCTCGGTGAGGTTCATAGGAAGAAATTGCGAAGTGAAACGGGGGGCCTGATGATGCGATTGAGTTGGCCGAACGTGCGCATGCTCTCGTGTGTTTTCGGATTCGTCCTTGTGACTGAGTGGATTCGGTGGCTGGACCTGGTCCCAATCCTGCTACTGATCCCATGGACACTAGTATTCGGTGGGTTTGTCGTTTTGTTCGCGATTGTGGCTTTCCCGATTGTCTGGATGCAATGGCGGCGGGGTGGTAGATTTCGATTTTCGACTCGAACACTTCTACTCTTGGCATTCATGGTGGCTTGGCCTGTTTCTCGTCTCTCCGGCGATGCGAGGGTTGAGCGAAGACGTGTTGAATCGCAACAACAGTGTTTAGAAATGTTGATGAAACTTACGCCACCGGCGGGACAGATTTTGATGTCTGGCCGTTACAACGATGGCCAAGCGAAGCACGCGATAAGAATTTGGCTTTGCCGAATCGCCGTTTTGGGCCTGGACCCCAATAAGATTCCCTACGAGATCTGCCAAATCAATTCATTGGATCTGACGAACTCCGCCATCGAAGACGACCAGCTTAGACTGGTAGCCAAGACCCAGACGGTATCGGAAATCAACTTGACATCGACGAAGATTTCGGACGCGGGACTTGAGCATCTCCACGAACTACGCTCGCTGATCCGCTTGAATCTAACCAACACGTCGGTGTCGAATCCTGCGATTGAAGACCTCAAAAAGAGGTTGCCCAATCTAAGTATTGTGCCGTAGGTTTTCGTGGCGGATGCTGCCAGCATCCGATCCGACGCTAGCAGCGTCGGGCACGTCATACTTTTTGCCTCGCCGTCCCGGTAAAAACATGTCCGCCGCTCGCTTTACTTCTTGGACAAGTTGTCGATGGTTTGCAGGGCTTGCATGAGGTCCCCCACGAACACGAGTTCCCCGTCCGCATTGACAACTGCGGCGCTTGGGATTCCTCGCACTCCGTAGCTTCTCATGGATTCACCGAACCAACCTCTTTCTATTGATGGTCGATCGATTCCAATTGGATAATTGATTTTGTGCTTGGCGGAAAAATTGCGAAGTTCCTCGATCGTGGTTCCGGATTCATGGATGGATAGCACAGTCACTTTTTTGTCTGCAAAAAAATTGGTTGCTTCGCGAACCTGTGGAATGCTACCGATGCAAGGCCCGCAAGACATGCCCCAGAACTCGATCAACAGGATGTTGCCTGCCCAACTCGGTGCATGTGAATCTCCGTCGGGTCTGTACCATTCCGATACTTCAATCTTGGGCGCAGGCTTTCCATACTCGGGACGAGTTTCAACGGTTGCTGTTTTGACTGTGGTTAGGTTGAGATACGAGATGACATCACGTACGGATGATCGCAGTTCCGATTGCTCGATTCCACCAGGTCTGTTGTCTACTTGATTTCGATAATCAACAATCATCGCGCCATAAGTGGCTTCAAGCGAAAACGTCTCGGGTGGTAACTCATCAAATGATTCAACGCTATCGATCAACTCGAATCGAAACGAAGTGACTTGGCCCTGTGCTTCGTCCCAATGTAGTCGAGCGCGCGGGAGCACTAGTCCGTCCGGCAATTTTTCAGGCAGGAAAAGAAAGTCATTGCGTGCCGACTTGTTTCTCGAATCTTCCGTCCTGCTCTTAAGCAACATTCCTGTCTCGCTATCGTAAACGAATTCTGCGGCACGCGATTCGTCACTCAATTGAATGACGAGCCGATCATTGACTGTGCGAATCTTGGCATTGTTGAGTTCGACGCGTGGTGCAAGGAATTGTTCTGCAAAGTGAATTTGGACGAGATCAGGGATACTGGTGACGGAAACGCTACGGCTCTTGTTGGCACCAAACAAATCAATTTGGTGATTGGACGATGAATATTGCAAGGATTCCTTGCCGTTAAATAGGTTAATTAGCTCGATGTCGGGAGCAGACGATGGATCGCGGTCGGGTGGAGTTGCTGATGTCTTGCTCCACTCTTCGCGACACCTTATTCCATCGATCGTAATGTTGCCTAGGGGCAATCGCAATTTCTGTCCCAACTTGTCCTCCAATTGTTGCAGAAGCGAATCGGGTGCTTTTTCGTTGAAATTCTCTGCGATGCTCAAGAGATCCGCGGGTGAAATTTTGGGTTTGTATTGGTTCATGTTGCGTTTTGAAAAGCGAAGTCGTGCTGAACGAGCCAGACGCGATTGCTCCGTCCATCGGCGAACTAAAATCTCGGGTAGTTCCGGCAAGCGACTGATCTCGTTTGGTTTCAGATTAGAAGGGTCTACTCGGAATTCGATCGGAGGGGACATATCCGGAGCAAGTTCTACATCCACCTCCGAATGGATAGGGACATAGTTTTTTAGCGATGTTGGATCGAGAATCAATTTGTATTTTCCGGGAACAACCAGCGCAGTGAGAGAGCCAAGCCTGTCGGTTTTCGCGTAATTGGAAAAAACGGTCTGGGTTGCAAGCGGGACGGGAATTTCTGAACCGGACGATTGCAATAGGAAGCCGACGTCGGGGACGCTGCCACCTTGGTCATTCAGCACTCGGATGTTCAGTTCGGCAGCTTGTGGCAGGGCAATCCTTATCGACGAAGCGTCTCCGCTTACCTGCAATGGAAGCCTGGTTGTAACCAAGGGGACTTTTGCATCGGGTTCCGCAAATAGTGTGTAGCGATTAGGTCTTAGTCTCAGGAGCCCGATTCCATTATCGTCGGTTCTGCAAACCGACTCACTTCGCAGAAGACCACTATTCGGGTGAGCTGTGACTGTAACTCCCTTGACAGGAGCCCCCGTGTCATCTGCGATCACCTCGATGAAGACATCGCGTGGGGCTTCAAATGCGTGGTTTACTTCTCCTTCGTATCCGATTTGCTGGGATTGTAGACCGTTGACTTCCTGTTTGGAAGTCACTAAAGCAAAGCTCCATGGTTCGTATTCAAGTCCCGGATCGATCGCGGCGATGTAGTTACTGTCACGCCGCAATCCGTTCAAAAAGTAATATCCATCTTGATCTGATCGCGTTTCACGATAGACCTTGGGCAAATGGGAGATGGCTTGAAACGATGACGGCTTCTTGCCAAGAGCCTCATCGCCAAGATAACTGCATCTGAAGATTCCATAACCATTAGGATTGCGAGGATCGTCGATTTGTCCGATTTGGATTTTGGCATTTGCAATCGGTTCACCGTGATCGTTGGTAATTCTGCCTGCCAGCTTTGCTTCCAACTCGAAGTGAATCGAAATGTCGATCATTTCTTGGGCGTAGAACGAGGATTCTGTCGTGGCTACGTCTACATCCGCTGGGTCTTTACCTTCGGGGCGTGCGTAGGTTCGATACCGATGCGACGACGTCCACGTCATACCATATCCTGTTGCCACTCCGAACAAGGTGAACTCGGCTTGAGCCGGATAGGGTAATGGGGCGGCACGTTGCTTGAGCACCAGCAGTTGGATGTCATCCAATTGGAACCGACCTTGGCCGTCGCTAATTGTGCTGCCGAGCAATGGCACAAAACCCCCAGGCCGCCTTGACCCACTATCTCCGACAAAGATCTCGGCGTTCGCAATGGGTTTGCCAACATCGTTCGTCGCTGTCCCTAGGATTGTCACTCGATGTAGTTCGAATCCAAAACCGCCATTTTCCTCGATCGTACTAAGGACTTGGACGAGAGGTGGTCTTTTGTTGGCGTCTTGGGCGCAAATGTATGGCATTTCAACCGACAGCGAAACCAAGCAAACAAGGGATATCCACTTAGTAAAGCTCATATAGACTTTCATCGTATTGGTCCGTACAAGGGGATTGGGCCAAAAGGAAGCGTACCATCTCGTGGCGGATGCTGCCAGCATCCGATCCGACGCTAGCAGCGTCGGCCACGTCTTACTTTTTGCCCTGGAGTTCGAGCAGCACTCCCCCTTTTGTTTCGCCTTCTTGGATCTCAATGACAAGCGACGATTCCTTCGGTGCACTTTCTGCCTCCGACCAGAACGGTTCAACCTGGATGAAGTGTTTTCCTGGTCGAATGTGACTCACTTCAAAAGTGCCATCGTCGTTGGTTTTCGTCGTTGGGTCGTAGTAGCGATTCCCGCGTTTGTCCGCGGCATGAGCTCGAACTTCCAAGCCTTTGAGGCTTCGACTGTTACGGGTTGTCACTCGGCCCTGAACGGTGGCGGGTCGAAGAAGTTGAATATCGACATTTTCAAGCCGCTGGCCCGGCTTGGTGCGAAACGGTTCCGTTACTCCCGATGCATAATTTCGCCATTGTGAATACTTGCCATCATGGGCCATCAAGTTGTACTCTGCGTCCCCGCTTGGCGGTATGCAGAGGGTGTAAGAGCCATCCGCTTTGGTTTCGACACTAAAGCGATTGTCACCGGTCAGCGAATTCCCAGTACCCGTTCGGGCTGGAGAAACGGTCGACTGTGCCACGGGATGGCCGTCGGGATCGATGACTTTCCCGGAAATAAGCACACCAGCCTGCACATAAATCGTTATCGGATTCATTTTTGGCGAAAGGTCGAACATGATGGCGACCTCTGTTGTCGTCGTCCGTTGCCATGGTTTCTTTGCATTCGGTGACGACCAACTTCCGAACGGTTCGGTCGGGCAAGCGAAGTATCCGCGAACCATCGCCGGAGTTCCGCTCCCTACCTGCAATTCTTCGACTCCGGGCAGTGCATTCGAGATTTCAATCAGCCCGTCAGCATTCGAAACCCCGCGTAGCAAGGGATTCGTTCGATGATACAACGTCAACCCAGCGATGGGCTCGGCCGTTTCCTGGTCAAGCACTCTAGCGAGTAAGTGCACACCAGCATGGAGTTGCAGATCGAGCGTTTGCACTTCATTCTTGTGCAATTCAATATTCTGAACACGTTCAACCCCGTGACCTTCGCTGATGGCGGCGATGGCGTACAACTCCGGATTCAAATAGAGTCGGTAGCGCCCATTCTCATCTGTCAACGTAACGGTCTCACGATCGAAGCTGATGAATTCTCCGCGCCAATGGTACGGATGTGCGGCGACAACCGTGGCCTTGGGTACTGGTTTGTTGTCTTCGTCAACGACCTGACCTTCCAGATAAGTCTTGCTATCGAGAACGACGCATAAATTGGGCACATCGAGCCTTTGATTTCGCCGGTATATCGGAGAATAGCCGTCCTTTGAAAACCGGACCTCCGTCGTTTGGCCTTTATTCGCCATTTCAAGTTTGTAGCGAAACATCCCCTGCTGGTCTGTTGCCGTTTCGTGGCCTGTGAACGCAGGAAATAGGTCGACTTTCGCGCCTGCCAGTGGCTTCCCATTCTCGTCAACAATCACACCCGCGAACTCTTTGTCCTGGACGTTTTCGGGGAACTTCAACGACCAGTTTTTGCTAAGATCCATCTGCTCTGATTGTTCTTCGGTCTCCCGCTCCTCCGCAGCCAATTGCTTGGCATTTTGCTTCATGATGAACTCTGCAACTTGGCGTTGCGATTCTCGAAGGCTTTCCATTTGTTGACTTTTCAACAGTGCGGCGGCCTGCGGCGAATTAAGAGTTTTGAACAAACCAGAGAAGACAACAGCCAGGCCCAACGCCACAACAAGTGGCAGCAGCAGGCAAATGATCCCTAATCCAATTCCGGAGCAACTCATCCGTTCCGGTTTCGCGTCTGTCTGCAAAAGTCGGCGTATTCGCTGAACCACCGAGCCGCCTGTTGCAGCGGGAAGCAACATTGGAACGCGAGCGTTGAGCTCAGCGAGGGTCGCAAGTGCACGGGCAATCTTCACTCTACTACCGCAAAATTGAGCAGCCATATCATCGCAGCAGTGTTCACGCTCTTGTCGAACTCGCGACGAAAGCCACCAGACGACGGGATGGTAGAACAACAAATTTTCAACAGCAATTTGCCCGATATTTACCAGGTAATCATGACGACGAATATGGGCGAGTTCATGGGCCAGAATTGCTCGCAATTCTTCGTCGGATAGACCCGTGACAAATTTTGTCGGTAATAGGATGAGTGGTTTTAACCAGCCGACAACTGCCGGAACTTGGACGAGGGCCGACTCAAACACCTGAACGGTCTGCGTAACTGGAATGGAGTTACACAACGATGTGCACATGGTCTGAATGTTGTTGGAAATCGCCGAAAGTCCCGTTCGCCGCACTCGCATCATGCTGAACCAGCCGAAGACCAGTCTCAGCGAGAGCAAACAGACCCCTGCAGCCCAACCAACAACAAGGAATCCAAGTACTCGATCGGGTTTTCCATTAGATGGATCTTGCAAAGTGGATTGTCTAGCATCCCTCGGCTCATCGGCTCGACTGGATACGTCCGTTGATATGCCTGAAGATGCGATTGGGGCAAACGGAACGATTGGTTGTTTCTCTTGCTTTACGCGGAATGGCTCCGTCGATATCGTTGTCTGCGGAAATGTCTCGCTCTTAACAAAGACGGAACGGTCATTTAGAGAAAATGTAAGCAGGGGCATGAATGACATGACTGCGAACATGGTTGCAAGAAACAGATACCGTTGGTTTGACGACGCAGCCCTAAGCAATCGGAGTCCGGCAGCGCTGATCCCAGCGATAAGGATCCCTTGCCAAAGGAAATGGAGGAGCGCATAGCAAAGCCGAATCAAAAGAGCATTGACAAAGCCTTGTGAGTCAATAAACATCCATAGTCTCCAGGAAGAATCTGTGATTCGGAACAACTACTTGTTTTTTTCAAATTGATCGAGCAAAGCGCGCATTTCTGCCAACTCAGCTCGTGTCGCCTTTTTACTTTCCATTGCGTGAAGCAGTAGCAGGCTAGTTGACCCGCCGAAGACGCGGCCGATTAGATCGCCTGCCAACTGCTTGAGTGTTGCCTTCTGGCTCTGGGCTGCTTTAAACACCTGCGGTCGCTGATCGGTATCACACAGTAGCAAACCTTTGTCTCGCATGATCTGCATGGTCTTGAGGACGCTGGTCTGACCGATCTCGCGCGAAAGAGCCAATACCTGCCAAACATCGCGAACACTGCTTGGTCCAAGGGCCCAAATCGCTTTAAGGATTTCAAGT